>DATAVE010000127.1:0-20932 GCA_036267875.1 Mycobacteriales bacterium | reverse complement strand
TGCCTTGCCGAGATGGCTTTCCGGCTGAGGCGGGTGCGGGAATCGAACCCGCGTACAGGGCTTTGCAGGCCCTTGCCTAAGCCACTCGGCCAACCCGCCGGATCCTCCGGCCAACATTCTGCCCGAATGATCGACGGGCGCCCGGAGGCGCCCACCGAGCGGACGACGGGATTCGAACCCGCGACCCTCACCTTGGCAAGGTGATGCGCTACCAGCTGCGCTACGTCCGCGCACGAATCGGGCCGCGGGGCCCTCTTCGGTGCGCCAACGACTTTACATGGAACGCCGCCATGGCAGCATCGCCACGTGATGGGAACGCGGTCGGACCACCGGTGGCCGAGCGCCGCAGAGTGGCTTACGGCGGGCCCTGGGGCTCGCCCGGTCGACCTCGCGGTCATCGGGATTCCGACCTTCGCCACCTCGGTTCCGAAGACGGGCGCGCACGCGACTCCAGCCGCGGTACGGCGGGCACTGGACCGGTTTTCGACCTGGTCGGCATCGCGCGGCATCGACCTCGCGGAGCGGATTGCCCCCTGGGATCGAGGCGACGTCGATGACCCTGACGTGCTGGTCGAAGGGGAGTGGCGGGTGCGTACGGCGGTCGAGACCGCCGCGGCGAAGTCGCGTCTGCTGGTCATCATCGGCGGCGACAACTCGCTCACCTATCCCGCGATGGCCGGGGTGTTCGGCGATGACCTCGGTGACGCCGGTCTGGTCACGATCGACGCGCACCACGACCTGCGCGAGGGCCGGGGCAACGGTGCGCCGGTCCGGGAGCTCATCGCCGCTGGAGTGCCGGGCGAACAGATCGTCCAGGTCGGCATCGCCGACTGGGCGAACAGCCGCTCCTACGCCATCGAGGCCCACGCTCGCGGCGTGACGGCGATCAGCCGAGCCCAGGTAGCCGAGCGAGGCGTCGCGGAGTGCATGCGGGAAGCGCTGGACATCGCTGGCGCGGGCAAGGCAGGCATCTATGTGGATCTCGATCTCGACGCCTGCGACCGATCCGTGGCTCCCGCGTGTCCGGCCAGCCTGCCTGGTGGGCTGTCGGCGACCGAGCTGCTTACCGCGGCGTTTCTCGCCGGAGCCGACGCTCGGGTGCAGGCAGTCGACATCACCGAGGTGGACGCGATGAAGGACAGCGAGGATGGCCGGACGGTCAGACTGGCGGCCATGTGCCTGCTCGAGATCGCGGCCGGCCTGGCCAGCCGAGCGGATGGCACATGACTACTGCCATAGCGATACGCATGTGCCATGCGCTCGGGTCCGGCCGATGACGCTGTGGGTGGACGGCGCCATCGTCGATGCGGGTCAGCCGGTGCTCCGCGCGGACGATCACGGCGTGACGGTCGGTGACGGCGTCTTCGAGACGATGAAGGTCACGGGCGGGCAACCCTTTGCGCTCGCGAGGCATCTGCAGCGGCTGATGACCTCCGTCAACGGGCTCGGCCTCAGAGTCGACCTCGATCTGGTACGCGAGGGCATCGCCGCGGTGCTCGCCGCGGAGCCACTCGACCGCGCGCGGCTGCGCGTCACCGTGACCGGCGGGCCGTCGCCGTACGGCAGCGACCGAGGCAGCAATCCCGCGACGGTGATCGTGGCGACCGCGCCGCTTGCGGCCTGGCCGCCGACCGCGGATGTCGTCATCGTCCAGTGGACCCGCAACGAGCGGGCTGCGACTGCGGGTCTCAAGACGACGTCGTACGCCGACAACGTCATCGCGCTCGACTACGCCCGTCAGCGCGGCGCGGCTGAGGCGATCTTTGCCAACACTCGCGGTGAGCTCTGCGAGGGCACTGGCAGCAACGTCTTCGTGGCGATCGGCGGTGAGCTCATTACGCCGCCACTATCGAGTGGCTGCCTACCGGGCATCACCCGTGACCTGATCGTCGAGTGGCTCGGCGATGTCGCCGAACGCGACGTCGCGGTTGAATCGCTTGCCGATGCCGACGAGGCCTTCCTGGCCTCGAGCACGCGAGACGTCCAGCCGATCCGCGCCGTCGACGGTCGCGTGCTTGCCGCCTCGCCAGGACCGCTGACGCGCCATGCCGCCGAGGTGTTCGCGAAGCGCAGCGCCGAACTCGACCCGTGAAGGTCGGCGCGTTATTCGTAGCCGAGCAGCGCGGCCAGCTCGGCGCCGACATCGACGAAGTTGCTCTCGCAACCTGTCGGGACGAGCGCATAGGTCTTGGTGAGGAACTGCACGAGCTCGGCTAGGGGAGCCTCGAACAGCGCGGTGCCCGACGGACTCGAAAGCGAGAGCCGAACCTGCTGGAGGCCGGCCTCGCCGGTCGCGGGCCAGACCTGGACGTCGCCGTCGCCAACCGGGTGGGTGACCCCGTCCGTCAGCAGTGAGCGAGCGAAGGTCCACTCGACGATGTCGTCGGTGCCGGTGTGGAAGCCGATCCGTACGGCATACGGGTCGTTCGGCAGGTAGCTGAGCTCGGCGTGGACGGCACGATCCGGCCCATCCGCGACAACCAGCCGCAGCTCCATCTCGGTCGTGACCGAGTCGTGGCGGGAACCCATCTGCGCATGCCCTCCGGCGGCTCAAGGTGATGATGGCATGTTCCCTGGGTGGCGGGGAGGTAACCGTCCCGCGCTAATCTGAGGCCCGCCGGGCGATTAGCTCAGTTGGTTAGAGCGCTCGCCTCACACGCGAGAGGTCACAGGTTCAAGTCCTGTATCGCCCACCAATGCTTTTGGACGCGCGGCCCGGTCGGCTTGGTTGCGCCGCTCCGCGACCGCGAGCTGTTTCGAGGTGGCCGCTGAACCGCTCGAAGATGCGCTCGACATCGGGTGCTCGGTCGAGACGTCGCATGAACACTCCCGAGCCGACTGATGGCGCCCATCCCATCTTGATCAGCCTGACCCGGTAGAGCGGCACATCGCTCCTCACGACGAAGGCGCTCCCCTTGCTGTCGCGCAGTAACTCGGTCTCAAGCACACCCACGCACGTCACGTTATTTCGGTGAAGTGGCGCATGCCGCCAAGTAATCTCGCGCTCGTGCCTGAGATCAGCGTGACCGTCGCCGGCTCGAGCGTTGTCACAGAGCCCGGTACGACGGCGGGGGCACTGTTCCGGGCCGCCGAGCTCGACGCTGTCGTCGCACGCGACGGCAGCGGCAACTTGCGGGACCTGTCCTGGAAGCCAGTCGACGGCGATGTCCTCGACCCGGTCCCGATGGACTCGCCTGACGGACTCGCTGTGCTGCGCCATTCCAGCGCCCATGTGCTCGCCCAGGCGGTGCAGGAGCTGTTCCCTTCGGCGAAGCTAGGGATCGGCCCGCCGATCAACAACGGCTACTACTACGACTTCGACGTCGACACCCCATTCACTCCAGGCGATCTCGAGCGCCTCGAAAAGCAGATGCGCAAGATCATCAAGGAGAGTCAGACCTTCACCCGTCGCGTCGTCAGCGACGATGCGGCACGCGAGGAGCTCGCGGACGAGCCGTACAAGCTCGAGCTGATCGGGCTCAAGGGCTCAGCCGCCGATGCGGCCGAGGGTGCGTCGATAGAGGTCGGCGCCGGCGAGCTGACGATCTACGACAACCTGCGGCGCGATGGCTCGGTGGCGTGGAAGGACCTCTGCCGTGGGCCGCATCTGCCGAGTACCCGCTTGATCCCGACCGTAAAGCTGATGCGCACCGCCGCGGCGTACTGGCGGAGCGACGAGAAGAACCAGCAGCTGCAGCGCGTCTACGGCACTGCCTGGGCGTCCCAGGACGACCTCGACCGGCACCTGGAGCTACTCGAGGAGGCCGAGCGGCGTGACCACCGTCGGCTCGGTGCGGAGCTCGACCTGTTCTCCTTTCCCGACGAGATTGGCTCGGGACTCGCGGTCTTTCACCCCAAGGGCGGCATCATCCGCATGGCGATGGAGGAGTACTCCCGTCAGCGCCACGTCGAGGCGGGGTACGAGTTCGTCAACACCCCGCATATCACCAAGGGAAAGCTCTACGAGATCAGTGGGCACCTCGACTGGTACGCCGAGGGGATGTTCCCGGCGATGGCCGTCGACGGCGGGGACTACTACCTCAAGCCGATGAACTGCCCGATGCACAACCTGATCTTCGATGCGCGTGGTCGGTCCTACCGCGAGCTGCCGTTGCGGTTGTTCGAGTTCGGCACCGTATATCGATACGAGAAGTCCGGCGTCGTGCACGGCCTGACCCGGGCCCGCGGCTTCACCCAGGACGACGCGCACATCTACTGCACTCGTGAGCAGATGGCCGGCGAGCTCACGTCGTTGTTGCAGTTCGTGCTCGGTCTACTCGCCGACTACGGCCTCAACGACTTCTACCTCGAGCTCTCGACCAAGGATCCAGTCAAGTTTGTCGGCACCGACGAGGACTGGGAGGTCGCGACCGAGACGCTGCGCTCAGTTGCGGAAGCCTCCGGCCTCGAACTCGTGGCGGACCCCGGCGGCGCAGCCTTCTACGGGCCGAAGATCTCGGTGCAGGCCCGCGACGCGATCGGCCGCAGCTGGCAGATGTCGACCATCCAGCTCGACTTCGCGCTGCCCGAGCGCTTCGGCCTGGAGTACCAGGGCGACGACGGCCAGCGTCATCGCCCGGTGATGATCCATCGCGCGCTGTTCGGATCGATCGAACGGTTCTTCGCCGTCCTGCTCGAACACTATGCGGGCGCGTTCCCGGCCTGGCTGGCGCCGCTGCAGGTGATGGGAATCCCGATCCGCGGCGAGAACGCCGCGTATCTGGAAGGAATCGTCGAGAAGCTGAAGGCGCAGGGGCTTCGCGCCGACGTCGACGACTCTGATGACCGAATGCAGAAGAAGATCCTCAAGGCACAGCAGGAGAAGGTGCCGTTCATGTTCGTCGCCGGCGAGCGCGACGTAGAGGCCGGCGCCGTGTCGATCCGCTATCGCAACGGCATCGAACGTCGCGGGGTCCCGGTCGACGAGGCGATCGCCGAGGTCGTGCGCAACGTTGCCGAGCGACAGCTCGCCGCGGATGCGCTCAATCCGGAGCCGGTCGCAGTCGCAGACGCTGCCGAATGACCGACGGGCCTGACCTGGAACCGCAGCTCGGCGTCGGGGTCCCCGACGAGTGGCAGCGAATCTGGATGCCGGAGCGACTCGCCTATATCCAGGGTGAGGGCAAGACCGACGAGTGTCCGTTCTGCACGCTGCCTGGCCACTCCGATGAGGGCGCCCTGATCGTGCATCGCGGGTTGTTGGCCTACGTCGTACTGAATCTCTATCCATACAACGCCGGCCACCTGATGGTCGTGCCCTTCCGACACGTCGCCGGTTACCCGGACCTGACCGACCAGGAGACGGCGGAGATCGCCGAGCACACCCAGTCGGCGATGCGGGTGGTCCGTCAGGTGAGCAATGCCCAGGGCTTCAACATCGGAATGAACCAGGGCGTCGTGGCGGGTGCGGGAATCGCCGAGCACCTGCACCAGCACGTCGTACCGAGGTGGGGCGGCGACACCAACTTCATGCCGGTCGTCGCGCGAACGAAGGTGCTGCCGCAGCTGCTGCACGACACGCGCCGGCTGCTAGCTGAGGCCTGGCCCGCCTGACGTTCGACAGGCTCGGACGTCGGGTCAGATGTCGATGATCTTGTGGTGTTGCTTGCTACCGGTGCCGACCTGGTTGTTGCGTGAGCCGGCAGCGAACGCGAGGACCGTGACGGCGGATACGCCGAGCTCGATGAGGATCGTGCCGAACCAGTGACCGTGGCGGCCGAGTGCGCCGAGTGCAATGAGCCGACCGATGATCGAGCCGACCCAACCGGCGACGATCGTGGCGAGTACGCCGATGTTCTGACGGCCGGGGATGATCAGTCGCGCCAGCCCGCCGAGCACGATCCCGGACACCGCGATGCTGATCATCGTCCAGACGAGGAAGCCGACCAGCGGCAGGATGACGAACAGCGCGAGCAGGACGATGAAGATCGCAAGGATCGGCATGGTCGCGAGCCTACGTCCGGGCGAGAAAGCGTTACTGAGAACCCGCTGAGGACAGCACCCTCGTCGCAACGTGCGATGGCATCGGCTCGTAGCGCAGGTGACGACGGCTGAATGTGCCGGTGCCGTGGGACAGCGATCGAAGGTCAACCGCGTAGCGAGTGACCTCGACCTCAGGCACCTCGGCGCGTACCAAGCTTCGGTCGGTCCCGACCGGCTCGGTGCCGGTGACCCGGCCGCGGCGCGTGGACAGATCACTCATCACGGCGCCGACGTAGTCCTCAGCGACCAGCACGGATAGCTCCAGCACCGGCTCCAGCATCGAGATCTGCGCCCTGTCTGCAGCATCCTTCAACGCGAGTCCGCCGGCCATCTGGAAAGCAAGGTCGGAGGAGTCGACCGAGTGCGCCTTGCCGTCGCGGAGTGTCGCGCGCACGTCGACAACGGGGTAGCCGGCGGCGACGCCACGCTCCATTTGTGCGCGGATGCCCTTCTCGACGGAGGGGATGAACTGGTTGGGCACCGATCCGCCGTAGATCTTGTCGACGAACTCGAAGCCTGAGCCTTCGGGGAGTGGCTCGAAGTCGACGTCACAGACGGCGAACTGGCCGTGGCCGCCGGACTGCTTGACGTGGCGACCATGGCCGCTTGCGGTAGCCGAGAACGTCTCGCGGAGTGGCACTCGCAGCTCGACCTGGTCGACGGCGACGCCGTATTTCGTCGCGAGGCGGTCGACGAGTACGTCGGCGTGCGCTTCGCCCATGCACCACAGCACGAGTTGACCCGTCTCGGTGTTGTGGTCGAGGCGGACGGTGGGCTCCTCGGCGACGATCCGTTGGAGACCGGTTGACAGCTTGTCCTCGTCGGCCTTGCTTCTTGCTTGGATCGCGACAGGTAGCAGTGGCTCGGGCATCTCCCAGGCGGCCACCAGAAGCGGATCGTCCTTCGTCGAGAGCGTGTCGCCTGTCTCGGCGCGGGAGAGCTTCGCGATTGCGACGATGTCGCCTGCGACTGCGTGGTCGACGGGATGCAGGGTCTTGCCGAGCGGTACGGCGAGCGAGCCGACCTTCTCGTCGAGGTCGTGGTCTTCGTGGCCGCGATCGGCGAGTCCGTGACCTGACACGTGCAGCACGGCGTCGGGTCTCAGCGTGCCGGAGAACACCCGCACCAGCGAGATGCGTCCGACGTACGGATCAGTCGTGGTCTTGACGACCTCGGCGCACAGTCGGGAGGACGGGTCGCAAGACAACGGCTCGACCGGCGTTCCGTCGGGGCGGCTCACCGGCACTTGCGGGTGCTCGAGGGGCGATGGAAAGGCACCTGTCAGCACTTCGAGCAGCTCGGTCATGCCGAGACCGCTCTTCGCGCAGGCAGCGAGCACCGGGTAGAACGTGCCGCGGGCGACCGCGGTCTCGAGATCGTCGATCAGCACCTTGACATCGATGTCCTCACCGCCAAGGTAGCGATCCATCAGAGTCTCGTCCTCGGACTCGGCGATGATCCCTTCGATCAACGTGTTGCGGTGCTCCTGGATCAGCGGCAGGTGCCCGGGGTCCGGGTCGTGCTGGATGCGCTGACCACCCGAGTAGTCGACGACCTGTTGTGAAAGCAACCCGATCAGACCGGCGACCTCGTCGGCGTCGCCGTGCAGCGGCAGGTACGCCGGCAGCACCCCTTCGCCGAACGCCTCCCGACATGCCGCGAGAGTCGCGTCGTAGTCGGCGCGCGGCGAGTCCAGCCGCGTGATCACCACCGCGCGGGGCATCCCGACCGTGGCGCACTCGTCCCAGATCATTCGCGTCGTGCCATCGATGCCGTCCGCGGCGCTGACCACGAACAGCGCAGCATCTGCGGCCCGAAGCCCGGCTCGCAGGTCGCCGGTGAAGTCGGCGTAACCGGGGGAGTCGAGGAGGTTGACCTTGACCCCGTCGTGCTCGAACGGGGTCAACGTCAGGCTGATGGACCGCTGCTGGCGGATCTCCGCCTGATCGAAGTCACTGACAGTCGTGCCGTCCTCGACGTGACCGGCCCGGGGAATCGTCCCGGTCGCGACGAGCAGGGCCTCGGCCAATGTGGTCTTGCCGGCTCCCGAATGGCCGACGAGCACAACGTTGCGGATTCGCCCCGGCTCGTCGGCCGCTGGTGCCCTGCCCGCGGCCCCTGGTGCCCTGCCCGCGGCCCCTGAGGTGCTCGTCTTGTCGGCCATAGCTGGCTCCTCGTCTCGCGCCTGTTTTGGACTGTCCTCCTCATGGCGCGACGGGACAAGATGTTGCTCGAGATCCGTCTGGCTATTCTTCTGCGCACGATGCTCGGCATCCACGCTCGCCCGCAGATCAACCGTGTGGTCGATCCAATTGCGCGCCGTATGGCAGCGATGGGCATCACCCCGGACGCGTTGACGATCGTCGGGACCATCGGGGTGTCGGGCGGCGCACTCGGTTTCTACCCACGTGGCCACTTCCTCGTCGGCACTCTCGTGATCACCGCCTTCGTCTTCAGCGACCTGATGGATGGTGCGGTCGCCCGCGCTCGCGGGACGAGCGGGCCGTGGGGTGCATTCCTCGATTCGACGCTCGACCGCGTCGGTGACGGGGCGGTCTTCGGCGCGCTCGCTCTTTGGTACGCCGGGGGCGGCAACAGCACAACGCTGTGCGCGGTCGCTCTCTACGACCTAGTCGCGGGCGTCGTCACGTCGTATTCGAAGGCGCGCGCCGAGAGTCTCGGGATGACGGCGAATGTCGGCATCGCGGAGCGCTCGGAGCGCCTGATCTTCGTGCTCGTGCTGACCGGATTCTCTGGGATCTTCGGTGTACCCGTGCTCCGGGCGATCGCGTTGTGGGGCCTTGCCGGCGCGACGACCGTCACCGTGATCCAGCGAGTCGTCGAGGTACGTCGACAGGCAAAAGCCGGCGTCGCGAGTACGACCGCGACGTGAACGAAAACCTCGCCGACGTCGTCTACGCAGCGGGCTGGGCCGTGATGCGTGGAATGCCCGAGCGACTCGCGCGTCGTCAGTTCGATGCCCTCGCGGACGCGTACTGGGTGCGGTCCGGGCCGAGCGTCGTGACGTTGCACCAAAACCTCGCCCGAATCGTTCCGGACGCGACCGAACGCGAGCTTCGTCTGCTGACTCGCGAAGGTGTTCGCTCGTACATGCGCTACTGGTGCGAGGTCTTCCAACTGCCGAGCATGAGCTCGACGGACGTCATCGCTCGGATGAGCTGCACCGATGAATGGCGACTTCGGGACGCGGTAGCGGCGGGCAAGGGGATGATCCTGGCGCTGCCGCACATGGGGAACTGGGATCACGCGGGCGCCTGGCTCGCGGGGACAGGCGTGCCCTTCACGACGGTGGCTGAGCGGATTCGGCCCGAGTCGTTGTTCAACCGGTTCGTGACCTTCCGTGAGTCACTGGGCATGGAAGTCGTCCCGCTGACGGGTGGCGAGCGGGCGCCGTTCGAGCTGCTTGCCGAACGGCTGCGCGGGGGCGGCGTGCTATGTCTGCTGGCGGACCGCGATCTCACGTCAAGCGGCATCGAGGTCGACTTCTTCGGCTCCGGTGCTCGGATGCCGGCCGGCCCAGCCGCGCTCGCCTACGACACGGGTGCCGCGCTGCTGCCTGTGACACTGACGTTTCCCACTCGACGTGGCTGGCATCTGCGCGTCCACGAGCAGATCGCCGTCCCCGAGGAGGGCGACCGGGAGTCCAGGGTGCGCGCGATGACGCAGCAGATGGCTAATGCGTTCGCCGAGGCGATCACCGCCGACCCGCGGGACTGGCACATGCTGCAGCGAGTCTGGGTGGACGACCTCGACACGTCCCGCCTGAACGACAACCTCACGGTCTGAGGCGACGATGCGAATCGGAATCGTGTCGCCGTACCCCTGGGACATCCCGGGCGGCGTTGTCGCGCACATCGCCGACCTCACCGAGGCGCTACTCAGCCGCGGTCACCACGTTCAGGTCATCACGCCGGTGGACGACGATGATTTTCCCTTGCCGCGCTATGTCACCCGCGCCGGTCGCAGCGTTCCGATCCCTTACAACGGCTCTGTGTCGCGGCTGCTGATTGGCCCGGTCAGCCAGATGCGGCTACGGCGGTGGCTGCACGACGGCGAGTTCGACGTCCTTCACGTGCACTCGCCGGAGACGTTCTCGCTGTCGTTGCTCGCGCTCGGAAACGCGCGCGGCCCGATCGTGGCGACATTCCACGCGGCTGCCCCGAAGTCGCGAATCCTGAGCCTCCTGCAGACACCGTTGCGGATCTATATGGAACGGCTTGCCGGCCGGATCGCGGTGTCCTCGGCCGCTCGCAAGACGATTGTCGAGCACCTTGGTGGTGACGCGTTCGTCGTTCCCAACGGCGTGCATGTGGGGAGGTACGCCGCCGCGGCGCCGTTTCCAGGATGGCCAGGAACGGGCGGCGCGATCGGTTTCGTCGGGCGCACCGACGAGCCGCGCAAGGGCCTACAGGTGCTCTTTGACGCGTTGCCGATATTGCGTGCAGAGTTCCCGGATCTCCGAGTACTTGTCGCGGGTCCCGGTGAGATGCCCAATGTCCCGGCGGGTGTCACCATGCTCGGCCGAGTGAGCGACGCCGACAAGGCTCGCGTCTATGCGTCGGTCGACGTCTTCGCGGCTCCCAACATCGGCGGCGAGAGCTTTGGAATCATCCTGCTCGAGGCGATGGCTGCCGGCGCACCGATCGTCGCGAGCGACCTCGATGCCTTCTCGCAGGTACTCGAGGGCGGCAGGCTCGGCGCACTGGTGGCTGTCGGCGACCCGGCGTCGCTTGCGTCTGGCTGTGCCTCGCTGTTGCGTTCGCCTGAGCGTCGCCGGGAGCTTCGCGACGCCGCCGCCGAGGTCGTCCCCAGGTACGACTGGTCGGTCGTCGCCGGCGAGATCCTGCGGGTCTACGAGACCGCGATCGCAGCCTCGACCGGGCGGGTCGAGGAGGATCCGGAGTCCATCGACACCTCGGCATTCGAAAGCCAGCTGCAAGGGCTGTAGCGTCGCCGACGTGGCGGTCCGGTTGGTCGCTCTCGTCGCGGTGCTCGCCGTCGTCGCGCTGTACTTCGTGTTCACCGCGAAGCGGCTGGACCGACTCCATGCGCGGATAGATGCAGCAGCGGCAGCGCTTGATGCGCAGCTCCGCAAGCGGAGCGCGGCCGTCGCGGTCCTGGTCGACGGACTGCCCGACGGCCTCGGCAACCGGCTTGCTGGTGCGGTGTCCGGCACACTTGGCACCACGGGACTCGCTCACGATCGCGAGGTCGTCGAGAACCTGCTCTCCCGCGAGCTGGCCCGCCTGGCCGACGAGCGAAAGAGCGTCTTCCTGTCGCCCACTCGGGCCGCCGTCGACGTACACGATGACGCGCTGCGCGCCTCGATCGCTCGCCGCTTCTACAACGACACCGTCCGCGACGCACTCGTCATCCGTGACCGCCGCACGGTGCGCTGGCTGCGGCTGGCCGGTCACGCGCCGCACCCCGCGTACTTCGAGATGGACGACGAGGAGCTTCCGACGCCCGCGATTTCGGTTGCCAGGCGGCATAAAGTTGAGGCGTGAGCGCTTCCGAAAACTCCTCGATCGGCACCGCCCGGGTCAAGCGCGGCATGGCCGAGATGCTCAAGGGCGGCGTCATCATGGACGTCGTCACGGCGGACCAGGCAAAGATCGCGGAGGACGCCGGCGCCGTCGCGGTGATGGCCCTCGAGCGCGTACCTGCTGACATCCGCGCCGAGGGTGGCGTTTCTCGGATGAGCGACCCAGACATGATCGATGGGATCATCGCGGCCGTCTCGATCCCGGTCATGGCGAAGGCCCGGATCGGCCACTTCGCCGAGGCGCAGGTGTTGCAGGCGCTTGGTGTCGACTACGTCGACGAGTCCGAGGTGCTGACTCCCGCGGACTACGCCCACCACATCGACAAGTGGACCTTCACGGTTCCCTTCGTCTGCGGTGCCACGAATCTCGGAGAGGCGTTGCGGAGGCTCACCGAAGGCGCGGCGATGATCCGCTCCAAGGGCGAGGCCGGCACCGGCGACGTCTCCAACGCCGTCACGCACATGCGTGCGATCCGCGGCGAGATCCGCCGGCTGTCGTCCATGAGTGAGGACGAGCTGTACGTCGCTGCGAAGGACCTGTCGGCGCCTTACGAGCTGGTCAAGGAGGTCGCCGAGACCGGCGCACTTCCGGTCGTGCTGTTCACTGCGGGCGGCATCGCGACACCCGCTGACGCCGCGATGATGATGCAGCTCGGCGCCGACGGCGTCTTTGTCGGCAGTGGCATCTTCAAGTCCGGTGACCCAGCCGCCCGAGCTCGCGCGATCGTGCAGGCGACGACGATGTACGACGATGCTGACATCGTCGCGAAGGTCAGCCGCGGCCTCGGCGAGGCGATGGTCGGGATCAACGTCGAGTCGCTTCCCGTCGACCACCGGTTGGCGCAGCGCGGCTGGTGATTAGCCGCGTCGGTGTGCTCGCCCTGCAGGGCGACGTCCGTGAACATCGCGCCGCACTGATCGGTGCCGGAGTCGAGGCGGTCGACGTACGTCGTCCGGATGAGCTTCATGGCCTCGACGGGATCGTCATCCCGGGCGGGGAGTCGACCACCATCGGCAAGCTGCTGGTGACGTTCGAACTGCTCGAGCCGCTGCGCAAGGCGATCGAGGGTGGACTTCCCGCGTACGGGTCGTGCGCCGGCATGATCCTGCTCGCGGATCGGGTGATCGACGGCACCGCTGATCAGGTCTCGCTCGGCGGCATCGACATGACCGTGCGACGCAACGCCTTCGGAAGACAGGTCGACTCGTTCGAGTCGGCGGTCGAGGTTGACGGACTCGGCGACGTCGAAGGCGTGTTCATCCGTGCACCGTGGGTCGAGGAGGTGGGTCCGAACGCGACTGCGTTGGCGCGCCACGACGGTAGAATCGTCGTAGTGCGGCAGGGACCGCTGCTCGCGACGGCCTTTCATCCAGAGCTGACCGGCGACCCGCGCATCCACGAGCTCTTCGTCTCGATCGTCAAGGAGAACGCGCTGTGAGCGGCCACTCGAAGTGGGCGACAACCAAGCACAAGAAGGCTGTCGTCGATGCCAGACGCGGAAAGCTGTTCGCCAAGCTGATCAAGAACATCGAGGTCGCCGCACGCACGGGTGGCGGTGATGTCGCAGGCAACCCGACCCTCGCCGATGCGATCGCCAAGGCCAAGGGCAACTCGGTCCCCAACGACAACATCGACCGCGCCGTACGCCGAGGCTCGGGTGTCGACGCCGGTGGCGCTGACTGGGAGGCCATTACCTACGAGGGCTACGGCCCCGGCGGCGTTGCACTGCTCGTGGAGTGCCTCACCGACAACCGCAACCGCGCCGCAACCGAGGTTCGGACCGCACTGACGCGCAACGGCGGATCGCTCGCAGATCCCGGCAGCGTCGCGTACTTGTTCGCCCGCAAGGGCGTCGTCCTGGTCGCCAGGGTCGACGGGCTTGCCGAGGACGACGTGCTCGGCGCGGTCCTCGACGCCGGCGCCGAGGAGGTCAACGACCTCGGCGAGGAGTTCGAGGTGATCTCCGAGGCGACAGACAACCCGGCTGTGCGGGCAGCTCTCGAAGCCGCGAACATCGCAGTCGAGTCCGCGGACACAGCCTTCCTGCCGTCAGTCTCGGTGCCGCTCGATGACGAGAACGGCCGCAAGGTGCTCCGCCTGGTCGAAGCGCTCGAGGACTGCGACGACGTACAGAACGTCTGGGCCAACTTCGACGTCAGCGACGAGGTCCTCGAGTCCGTCTGACACTCGACGTGTTGGGCGCGTCGCTGCGCGTCTTCGGCTCGCGCGCGACTTAGTGTTCTTCCGAACGTACGTTCGATTCGGAGGGCTCTCTTGCGGGTGTTGGGTGTGGACCCCGGGTTGACCCGGTGTGGTCTTGGCGTGGTTGACGGCGCCCCGGGTCGCACGGTGGTCGCGGTCGCCTACGACGTGGTGCGGACGCCGCCTGACGACGACATCGCCCATCGGCTGCTCGCGCTGGACCAGGAAATCTCAGCGTGGATCGCGCTACACCGCCCCGACGTAGTCGCGGTCGAGCGAGTGTTCAGCCAGCACAACGTACGGACCGTGATGGGTACGGCGCAGGCGTCGGCAATGGCGATAGTCGCCGCCGCGCGAGCCGGCGTCCCGGTGGCGCTCCACACCCCGAGTGAGGTCAAGGCCGCGATCACGGGCTCCGGGCGCGCTGAGAAGGCCCAGGTCGGCCACATGGTGGCGCGGATTCTCAACCTCGCAGGCCCACCTAAGCCCGCGGACACCGCGGACGCGCTGGCACTGGCTGTCTGCCACGTTTGGCGAGGAGCGGCTATGGCTCGACTCAATGAGGCACGACTCGCCGTATTGGCCACCCGATGATCGCGACCATCAACGGAACGGTCGCGGTGGTCAGCGCCGAGGGTGCAGTCATCGAGGTTGGCGGCATCGGCATAGCGGTGCAATGCACGCCCGCCACGCTCGGCACGTTGCGGACGGGCGAGCGGGCTCGATTGGCGACGAGCCTTGTGGTTCGCGAGGACTCGTTGACTCTGTTCGGCTTCGCGACCGATGACGAGCGGCTGGTCTTCGACACGCTCCAGGGCGTGACCGGCGTCGGTCCCAAGCTGGCGCAGGCAGTGCTGGCGGTGTTGACTCCGGACGCGGTCCGGGCCGCCGTAGCGACCGACGACGTCGGCGCGCTGATGCTGGTGTCCGGAGTTGGTCGCAAGGGCGCGCAGCGCCTGGTGCTGGAGCTCAAGGACAAGCTCGGCGCACCGATTGGCGGTGGCGCGACCGTCGTACGGCTGCCCGGACGCGAGGGGCCTGGTGCGTGGCGTGATCAGCTGCGCGAAGCGCTCACTGGCCTGGGTTGGTCAGGCCGCGAAGTGGACGACGCTCTGGTTGCCGTCGGTCCCGAGGCGGAGGCATCACTGGTGGTGGGCGACACGCCGAACGTCGCAGCGTTGCTGCGCTCCTGCCTGCAGCTGCTGAGCAGGGCATAGCCCGGTGTCGGAGTCCTCTGAGGAGCTCGTCTCGCCGTACGCCGGGGACGACGACGAGGTCGTCGATGCCGCGCTTCGGCCGAAGCGACTCGCGGACTTCGTCGGTCAGCAGCGGGTTCGTGAGCAGCTCTCCGTCGTACTGGACGCCGCAACGCGCCGCGGGCGCCCGCCGGATCACATGTTGTTGTCCGGCTCGCCTGGGCTTGGTAAGACGACCCTCGCGATGATCATCGCCAACGAGCTCGGTGCACCGCTGCGGATCACCAGTGGACCGGCGATCGAAAGAGCCGGGGATCTCGCCGCGCTGCTTTCAACGCTCGCTGAGGGTGAGGTGCTCTTCCTCGACGAGATCCATCGGATGGCCCGGCCCGCCGAGGAGATGCTCTACGTCGCGATGGAGGACTTCCGGGTCGACGTCGTTGTCGGCAAGGGACCCGGCGCGACCGCCATTCCGCTCGATGTCGCGCCGTTCACGCTCGTGGGAGCGACGACTCGGGCCGGACTGTTGCCTGGGCCGCTACGAGACAGGTTCGGCTTTGTTGCCCACCTCGACTTCTATTCACCCGAGGAGCTCGAGACCGTGCTGCGGCGCAGCGCGACGCTGCTCAACGTCACGCTCACTCCTGAGGGTGGCGCCGAGATCGGTGGCCGCGCAAGAGGGACGCCCAGAATCGCAAACCGGCTGTTGCGGCGGGTTCGTGACTACGCCGAGGTGCGCGCCGACGGGGTTGTCGACCGCGACGTTGCCCGGGCGGCTCTTGCGATGTACGACGTCGACGAGCTTGGGCTCGATCGGCTCGACCGGGCGGTGCTCGACGCGCTGCTGGTCAGGTTCAACGGTGGCCCGGTCGGCCTCGCGACGCTCGCGGTAGCCGTTGCCGAGGAGCCGGAGACCGTCGAAACCGTCGCTGAGCCCTTCCTGGTGCGCTGCGGGCTGCTCGCTCGTACGCCCCGAGGGCGCGTGGCAACGCCTGCGGCGTGGCGTCACCTCGGGCTGCGCCAGCCATCGGCCGGTCTGTCGGGCGAGGCGGCGATGCTGCCGTTGATCGACCTAGACGATCAAGCCTCCGACGTAGACTGACCCTCCGGTTGGCGGAGGAGTCTCGCCGACTCATCACCCGTCGAGGAGAGGGCGAGGCGCGTGCACGCCAGTTTGCTGGCCAGGGCTGTCTTGGCACTGCCCGCAGCGACCAGCGGCGGTGGGAGCAGCAGCAGCGGCAAGGGCAGCAGTTTCATCCCCTTCCTGGTCCTCCTCGTTCTGTTCTTCCTGGGCTACATGCTGTTCATCCGGCCGGCCCGCAACCGTCAGCGCGCGGCGGTCGAGACCCAGCGCAAGTCGGCCGTCGGTGACGAGATCATCACCACTTCAGGTCTGATTGCGACTGTCGTCGAGGTCAATGACGACGCGCTGACCCTCGAGATCGCCCCCGGCGTTCGGGCTCGGTATGTCCCCGCCGCGATCTTGCGGGTCATCTCGCCGGACGCGGAGGAGGAGTCACCGGACGTGACGAACCACGAAGTGATCGAGGATCCGGACACCCCGACTGATCCGACGAACGGATCGACCAGCACCTAACGGGTCGCCGCTTCGAACGGTTGCGCGTACTCACTCTCGGAAAGGCAGAAACGAACGTGGCACAAGCCACCAAAGCACGCCCAGGTCGCTCCCTGGCCGGGATGGCGCTGCTGCTCGTCGCGCTCTATCTCGGGGTGTTCCTCGGACCGTCCGCGACCCCGGCGCTCGGACTGGACCTGCGCGGTGGGACAGAGATCACGCTTACCGCAGAGCCGCTGAGTACGAGCGGCACGATCACCAAGAGTGAGCTCACCCAGGCCGTCGACATCATCCGTAATCGCGTCAACGGCCTTGGCGTCGGTGGCGCAACAACGAACACTCAGGGCAACAAGAACATCGTCGTCTCGGTGCCGGGTCGGGGCCGCAGCATCCTGGACACCGTTGGTCAGACGGCTTTGCTGCGGTTCCGTCAGGTTCTTGGTGTCGCCAACTACGTGCCGACACCGGTGACCACGAGTTCGCCAAGCGTGACGCCGAGCGTCTCGCTGTCGCCATCGTCGAAGTCGAACAAGAAGTCGCACGGGGACGCCCTTACTTCCGCGTTGCTGGCCAAGCCGAAGCCGAGTACGACGCCGACGCCAACCCCGACGGCCTCCTTGACGCCCTCGGCTACGCCGAGCACGAGCCCGACCGTGTCGCCGACCCCGACGGGTACGACTTCGCCCGGCGCGGTAAACAACCAGCCACTGTCGGGAAGCGAGTCGGCAACACTGTCGACGGCGTTCGAGACATCCTTCGCCAACTGGGACTGCTCGAAGCATCCGAACCCGACCAACGGCAGCGACGATCCCAAGGACTACATCATCGCGTGCGACCCGAAGGGGCCCACTGCTGTCTACAAGTACCTCCTTGCGCCTGCCGCGATCGAAGGCACGCAGGTCAAGACTGCGTCCGCAGGGCTGAGCACCCAGGGCATCTCCTGGCAGGTCAACCTGACGTTCACCAGCTCGGGCTCCTCGGCTTGGTACAACCTGACCAAGACGGCTTACGAAGCGACTGGTGCCAACACGAGCGGTTATGGCAGCTGTAGCCCGCCGAAGGGCTGCAACGGCGTGGCCATCACCCTCGACGGGATTGTTCAGTCTGCGCCGGCGAGTCAGACCGACGGCATCGCGGGTGGGCTGACGGACATCACGGGCAACTTCACCCAGACCCAGGCCACCGACCTCGCGAACGTGCTGAAGTACGGCTCGCTGCCGCTGAAGTTCACCCAGTCCGACGTGCAGACCGTCTCGGCCACCCTCGGCTCGAAGCAGCTGCGAGGCGGGCTGATCGCGGGCGCGATCGGCCTTGCCCTCGTCATCCTGTTTTCGCTGCTCTACTACCGCGCGCTGGGTTTGGTGACGATCGGCAGTCTCGCCGTGTCGGGTCTGATCCTTTACGCCGTGACGACACTGCTCGGTCATTCCTCGGTCGGGTACACGTTGTCGCTGCCAGGCATCGCCGGCTTCATCGTCGCCGTCGGCATCACGGCCGACTCGTTCGTCGTCTACTTCGAGCGACTACGTGACGAGATCCGTGAGGGCCGAAGGCTGCGCAGTGCGGTGGACCGCGCGTGGCCTCGGGCGCGGCGCACGATCCTGTCGGCGGACACCGTGTCGCTGCTGGCGGCGGTCGTCCTCTATGCCGTGTCGATCGGTGACGTTCGTGGCTTCGCGTTCACGCTTGGACTTTCGACCCTGTCGGATCTGCTGATCGTCTTCTTCTTCACCAAGCCGCTACTGATGGTCCTCGGCCGGAGACCGGCATTCGACTCGGGCAAGTCGTGGACCGGAATCGGGCGCGCAAGAACGGGTGTCGCCCGAGAGGAAGACGCCCAGACCACTCCTCGACGTAGCCGTGGGAAGGAGAACTGATGGCGCGCAACGACGCTGATTCCTTCGCGACTCGGCTCTATCGCGGTGAGGTGTCGTTCAACTTCATCGGTCACCGGCTGTGGTGGTACATCGGATCGGGGATCGTGATCCTGGTCGGTGTCGTGAGCCTCGCCGTCCAGGGCCTGAACCCGTCGATCGACTTCAAGGGCGGAGCACAGTTCCTCGGCCCGATCAACGGCCACTCCACGGCCGACGTCACTAACGCGGTCACGTCGACCGGCGTAAGTCCGGACGTCGTCGAGACGGTTGGCAGCGGCTCGGACAAGCAGTTCAACGTCCAGACCTCGACGCTGACCGACGTGCAGGTTACGAACATCGAATCCGCGCTCGAGAAGCAACTCGGGATCAGCGAGAACCAGATCTCTCCGACGACTGTCGGCTCGACCTGGGGGAGTCAGATCACCAACAAGGCGATCGAGGGCTTGATCATCTTCTTGGTGGTCGTGATCGTCTATCTATCGATCCGCTTCGAATGGAAGATGGCGCTCGCCGCGATCATCGCCCTCCTGCATGACCTCGTCATAACTGCGGGCATCTATTCGTTGTCCGGACTGCAGGTGAGCCCGTCGACGGTCATCGCGTTGCTGACGATCCTTGGCTATTCGCTGTACGACACAGTCGTCGTCTTCGACAAGGTGCGAGAGAACACCGCGAGCATCGCGGGTGGCAGCAGGATGACCTTCACCCAGGCGACGAACTTCGCTGTCAACCAGACACTTGTCCGGTCGATCAACACCTCGGTGATCGCGTTGCTGCCTGTCATCGGACTGCTCGTGATCGGCGCCGGCGTCCTCGGCGCGGGGTCGTTGAAGGACCTGTCGTTCGCGCTGTTCATCGGGCTGGCGTCGGGTGCGTACTCGTCGATCTTCATCGCTTCGCCTCTCCTGTGCGAGTTCAAGGAGCGCGAGCCGACCTACCAGCAGCTCGCCAAGCGAGTGGCAACCCGCCGTGACCGTGAGGGCGGCCTGGGTCCGGTCGTCGCGACCGCGGCCGGCCCGATCCCTGCCGACATCGCCGCCGACGTGCTGACGCCCGACGATCTGTCCAAGGCTGAGGGTGAGGCACCTCGGGAACGACGTACCGGACCGCCGCCGCGCGCTGGTGCTCGTCCTGCCGGGCGCCGCCGTCCGGGCGGTGGCGGCAACAGGTCGCGCAAGCGAAGGTGAGCCCGCTCGATCTCGAGGCGCTCATGCGCACTCGGGTACGTGACATCGAGGGCTTCCCGGAGCCAGGGGTGACGTTCAAGGACATCACTCCGCTGCTCGCCGACCACGTGGCATTCGCCGGCGCGATCGACGCGATAGTGAGCCATCACGGCAGAGGCACGATCGACAAGGTCGCCGGCATCGAGGCGCGTGGGTTCATCCTTGCCGCCGCGGTCGCCTACCACTTCGGTGCCGGATTCGTACCGGTACGCAAGGCGGGCAAGCTCCCGAGCGCGACGTACTCGGCTGCCTACTCACTCGAGTACGGCGAGGCCGTCCTCGAGGTGCACCGAGACGCGTTCGGTGCCGGCGAGCGAGTGCTGATCGTCGACGATGTGCTTGCGACCGGCGGCACCGTCGCGGCCGCTGCGGACCTCGTCCGGCGCGGCGGGGCACGAGTCGTCGGGTGCAGCGTGCTGCTCGAGTTGTCCGCACTCGGTGGTCGACCCAAGCTCACTGACCTGGAAATACAGGCGCTTCTGACTTATTAGCGCGGTCGCGGCCGGTTCGGTAGGCGGCGTGCGTAAATGACTCGAAGTAGCCATGGTTTCCCACGGTGCTCACGCAGATGCTTCAAGTACCCAGTCTGCTGAGCAAAGGGAACACCGTGCGCCTTCACCCAATCGTGACGTCTGGCATCGCCGCCGGCGCTGCCGCGACGCTCACCGTCTTGACAGCCGCGACCGCGTTCGCCGCGTCGGAGGGACCGGCTGCGCCTAAGCACCCCGTCGCCTCGCTGAGCGTGTCCACGACCAAGCCCGCAGTCGGCCACGAGGTGGTCGCCAACGCCAGTCAGAGCCGGCTCCCCAAGGGAGACGGGCTGCGCAAGGCCAAGGTCACGTTCGGTGATGGCACTGCCATCAGCCTTGCGAACCTGAAGACGCGCGCAAGTCACGCCTACGCCAAGGCGGGCACCTTCACCGTCGTCCTCACGATCGTCGACAAGCACGGCGTCAAGGTGACGAAGTCAAAGACGGTCACCGTCCACGCGGCACCGGTCAAGACGCCCCCTGCGTCGTCTGGCCTGCCGGTCACCGTCCCCGCTGGGCTGACCCCGACCTCGCCGATCTCCTCTCTTGGGCTTTCCCCGACTGCGCTGTCGAGCGTGGCGTCACGGCTCGGGATCCCGGCGAGCACGCTCAGCGGGCTGCCGGTGGGCTTCCTCGGACTCCTGCCCGGCGGTGACCTCACCGGCGCGACGCTTCCTACGCTGCCTGGTCTGAGCGGTGTCGCGACCTCGGGTGATCTGGTCTCGCTGCTGTCCTCGGTGTTGGGTGGGCTGCCGTTCTCGCTGCCGACGAACGGC
>DATAVE010000126.1:0-1719 GCA_036267875.1 Mycobacteriales bacterium | reverse complement strand
AGCGAGCTCGGGGTGCATGTTCTGCAACATCGCCTCACGCAGGCCGTTGCTCAGCCGGTGCACGGGGAGCCGACCGAAGTGCTGCCAGACCAAGCCGTCGGGATCGAGCGGTGCGGGCACGCCAGACTCCATCTGATACTCGGCCGGATCACTTATCCAGCTCACCGTATAATCTGATACCTTCGGGTGTCAAATAGCGGCGGAGGGGTCGACCGTGACGGACAACTCCTCGGCGAGCACCCGGATCTACGGCGGTGTCACCGCCGAGCGGCGCCTCGAGCAACGCCGGCAGCGACTCGTCGATGCCGGGCTCGAGCTGTTCGGGACGCGGGGCGTTGCTGCCGTCGGGATCGTGGACATCTGCGCCGAGGCAGGGCTCACCAAGCGGTACTTCTACGAAAGCTTCGCCTCGATCGACGAGCTTGCTAGCGCGGTCTTCGAGCAGGTCACCGACCGCCTCGTCGAACAGGTGGTTCCGGCGATCGTGGCCGGTGCCGGGCAGGATCCACGACCGGCCCTTACCGCATACTTCAACGGCGCACTCGCCGATCCACGGATCGTCCGGCTGCTCGCCGTCGAGGGCCGTACCGGCACGCTCGCTCACCATGGCGACGGGTTCGCGACGCGCGCGGTCGAGCTCTGGTTCAGCTTCACGCCACGAGTCGAGGGACAGGACGACGCCGTGCTGCGGCTGCGCGCCTACGCCTTCGCCGGCGCGATCACCCAGGTCGGGCTCGCCCTGCACGACAGTGCCCTCAACCTGACAGTCGAGCGGGTAATAGATGAACTCGTCGACATCTTCAACGCGCTGGTGCCCTAACAGTCGCGGGCGAATCGTCCCGCCACGACAGGCCGCTTTCGATCCTTGCGATCAGTCGGCGCCGACTACCTCGAACCCGGCGCTGACGAACACGTGGTGTGGCCAGTTGACGCCGATGTTGTGTACCTCGTACTCGCCGTTGCTCAACTTCACCACCCGGTCGACGACACCGCCGGGGTAGGCGGCCAGCGCGGCCTCGGTTGCCTTGTTCGCCGGGGTTCCGCTGACGATCGTGCCCGAGCCCTCGGTGTAGTCGGCCGGGATCGTGCCGGCTTGCTTCGAAGTCGTCGGAGCACCCTGTTGGAAGGGCACCACACCGGCCGCCGATGAAGGCGCCGATCCGTCATCGGTTGCCTGCGAGATGACCTGCGTAGCGGTAATGGTCGTTCCGCTGGTCGTGCCGAGCACGAGCACCGACTCGCCCGCTGTGACGGCACCCGCCGAGATCGACTTCGCACCCTCTTTGTATGCCGTCGCGGACGTCTCAGTGACAGTCACCTGCTGACCCGCTGCTGTCGACATCGTGAAGCCCGATGCGGACAGACTGCTCACCGTGCCAGCCGCGCCACCGGCGGCTGGTCCCGACCTCGCGTTGGAAGCTCCACCTCCGGCACCGCCGGGTGCAAGGTGTCCAGCCGTCACCGCGGACGGCGATGGCGATGGCGATGAGCCGAAGCCGACGATCAGTCCCACGGCGACGGCCAGACACATCACTGTTGCGGCCACGAGCCATTGACTTCTTCGGCTTGAGAGAAGTCGGCGCACTACGGACTGGCGGGTCGGGCGGTCGTCGTTCATGGTGGCGCTCCTCGTCGTTTGGTGACGAAGCAGAGAGTGCCGCGCAACCATGAGGAGCCGATGTGGCGTACCTGTCGACCGGCTGTGAACGAGACCGGGCC
>DATAVE010000125.1:0-1838 GCA_036267875.1 Mycobacteriales bacterium | reverse complement strand
CTGAGCGGCCCGCCGTTGTCCAGCTTGCTGCCCAATCTGGTGCCTCGGGTCGACCTTCCCGGTGCCATCGCGCTTCAGTCGGTCCAGATGAACCTGTCGCGGGTCATCGGTCCTGCGATCGCCGGTCTGTTGTTGCCGGCGATCCATGCGAGTGGAGTGTTCGGGATCAATGCGGCGACGTATCTGTTCGCCGTCGCGGGGGCGCTGTCGATCCGCCCGGTCCCGCAGGTCGAGTCCTACGCGGAGGGCGGATTACGACGTCTGCTCGGCGGCGTGGTCGTGGCGCGCCGCGACCCGCTCATCCGCAACGTGCTGCTCACGATTGCGGCCATCTCGTTCTTCTGCTTACCGTTCATCGGGCTGATGCCGGCGATCGGTGGGGAGAGCCTGCATCTCGATGTCAACGGCGTGGCCTACGGCTTGATGTACGCCAGCTTCGGACTTGGCGCGGCGTTGGGCGCGATCGCGGTCGGGTCGGTGCTGGCGGGTCGACCGCGTGAGCCGGTCGTCGCGATCTCGCTCGCAGTGTTTGGCGTGGCGCTCGCCGGGTTCGGATTGCTGCGCAACGTCGGCCCGGCGTACCCGGTGATCTTCGTCGTCGGACTGTTCTACTTCGCGGCTGTCACGTCGTTGTCGACCCGACTGCAGGAGCATCTCGACGACACGGTGCGGGGCCGGGTGATGGCGCTGTACATGATGGGCTTCGGCGGCACGGTCCCTCTGGGTCTGCTGCTCGGCGGCCAGATCGCCGAGGCGACCTCGTTGACCGCGGTCGTCGTCGCGGGTGGTGCGATAGCGCTGTTGCTCGCAATCGTCATGGGGCCACGCGCCAGGACAAGGGAGGCCGGATGACCGAAGAGTCCCCGCTTGAGCATGCGATCCGGACCGGGTCGCTCGGCTCGCTGTGGGCGCAGCTGCAGCCCGACGTCCCGGCGATCATCTCGGCGGACCGCATCCTCACGTTCGCCGACCTCAACGAACGCGCCAACCAGATCGTTCGGATGCTACGAGCCGCAGGAGTCGGGTACGGCGACAGCGTCGCGCTGCTGTGCCCCAATCGTGCTGAGTTCGTCGAGGTCGTCCAGGCGGTCAACCGGTCCGGTCTGCGGCTGACCCCCATCAACTGGCACGTCACTGCCGAGGAGGCGGCGTACGTCGTCGCCGACTGCGGCGCGAAGGCGATGTTCGCCGACGTCCGGTTCGCCGCCGTGGCCCGTGTGGCGGCCGAGGCGGGCACCTTGCGCCTTGCCCTGTCGATCGGCGGTGCGATCGAGGGGTTCACCGACCTCGAGACCCAGCTCGCGGGTGTCGGGACCGACGACCTTCCGGACGCGCGACTCGGCACGACGATGATGTACACCTCCGGCACGACGGGCCGACCGAAGGGCGTGCACCGCGAGATCACCGGAACGATGAGCGCTTCCGCCATGGCGCAGACCCAGCGCTTGCGCGAGGCCGCCGGCTTTCAGCCTGGCAAGGACGCCTCGCTGATCACCGGTCCGCTCTACCACGCAGCTCCCCTGCTGTTCGGACTGAGCATGCCGCTGGCCTTTGGCACGACGGTGGTGTTGATGGACGGCTGGGATGCCGAGGAGATGCTTCAGCTCGTCGAGCAGCACGCGATCACCCACATGCATTTGGTGCCGACGATGTTCCACCGCCTGCTGTCTCTCCCAGACGACGTACGAAGCAAGTACGACGTCTCCTCGTTGCGCCAGATCTGGCACGGCGCCGCGCCCTGCCCGGTTCCGGTCAAGCGGGCCGTCATCGAATGGCTGGGCCCGATCATCTGGGAGTACTACGGCGCGACTGAAGGTCTGACGACGATCGTCGACTCC
>DATAVE010000124.1:0-108663 GCA_036267875.1 Mycobacteriales bacterium | reverse complement strand
AGCGGGAGTGGCCGCCCTCCCACTCGCGTTCAACCCCGGCACCGAGTGGCTCTACTCGATGGCCACCGACATCCTCGGACGTCTTGTCGAGTGCTGGTCGGGCCAGACCCTCGATGCGTTCATGGCCGAGCGCATCTTCACCCCGCTCGACATGATCGACACTGGCTTCTTCGCGCCAGAGGCCGACCTCGATCGGCTCTGCGCGCTCTACGCCGTGACGCCCAACTCGCCGGACAAGGTCCGCTTCGACATCTTCGGTGACGCGTTCAAGAAGCGCCCGACGTGGCTGTCCGGCGGCGGTGGTCTGGTCTCGACGAGCCGCGACTACACCCGCTTCTCCCAGATGCTGCTGGGCGGTGGCCAGCTCGACGGTGCGCGCATCCTGTCCCCTCGCACGATTCGCTTCATGAGCCAGAACCATCTCCCCGGAGGGGCGGACCTCGAGTCCTTCGGCCGGCCGCTGTTCGCCGAGACGAGGTACGACGGCGTCGGGTTCGGGCTCGGCTTCGCGGTCACCGAGGACCCGGTGGCGCACAAGGTGATGTGCAGCGCGGGTGAGTACTACTGGGGCGGCATGGCGAGCACCGCGTTCTGGATCGACCCGGCCGAGGACCTCGCCGTCGTCTTCATGACCCAGCTGATGCCCTCGAGCACGTACCCGATCCGCAGCCAGCTCCGCCAGCTCGTCTACCAAGCCCTCGTGGACTAGCCCGCCCACAGCCGTCAGATTGTGCTTGACGATGCGAGAGCTCCAGTGCGTACGATATGCGCATGGCGAGAGTGAACATCACCGTGCCGGACGATGTCGTAGCCGCGGCGAAAGCAGCCAGCCTCAACATCTCAGGTGTCGCTACGGCGGCCCTCGCGGACGAACTGGATCGCCTCGACAAGATTCGTGCACTCGAGGCGTATCTCGCCGAACTCGATGACGAGCTTGGACCGCTGTCGGCCGAGGAGATCGCCGAAGGCGAGGCGTGGGCCGACCGGGTGTTCGGCAAGCAGTCCACGGACCGGCGTCGCAGCGCGTGACTCTTGTGCTCGACAGTGGCGGCATCAGCGCGCTCGCTAACCAACGAATCCAGGTCACGACGCTCGTCCGACGCGGTGACTGGCCGCCCCAAGTGCCGGCCATCGTGCTCACGGAGGCGCTGACCGGCGATCACCGGCGCGACTTCCACTGCAACAAGTTGCTCACCATGTGTCAGATCCGTTCCGTGACCGAAGCCGACGCCCGCACCGGCGCGATCCTGCGCGGCCGGGTTCCCCGACCGGGTTCGGTGTCAGCGACCGACGCGATCGTCGCCGCCTTCGCAACGACACTCCCTGACGCGGTGGTACTGACCAGCGACCCACGTGACCTCCGCGCACTGCTCGAAGGAACCAGCGTCTCCGTTGCTGCTGTCTAAAGACGCCCCGCGAGCTCCGTCGCCCAGTAGGTCAGCACGATGGCGGCACCGGCGCGCTTGATCGACGTCACCATCTCCTCGATCGCGCGCTCGCGGTCCAGCCAGCCGTTGGCAGCCGCCGCCTCGACCATCGCGTACTCCCCCGAGACGTTGTATGCCGCGACCGGCACGTCCACCGAGGAGGCGACCTCGCGCACCACGTCGAGATAGCCGATCGCGGGCTTCACCATCACGATGTCCGCGCCTTCGGCCACGTCAAGTCGCGCCTCAGCGACCGCCTCGCGGGCCGACCGCGCCGGGTCCTGTTGGTAGGACGCACGGTCACCGAACCGCGGCGCGCACTCGGCCGCCTCGCGGAACGGACCGTAGAAAGCAGAGGCGTACTTCGCCGAGTACGCCATGATCGCCACGTCGGTGTAACCGCCACCGTCGAGCGCCGAGCGGATCGCACCGACCTGGCCATCCATCATTCCGCTGGGCCCGACGACCTGTACGCCGGCGGTGGCCTGCGCCAAGGCGATCGAGGCGTACCGCGCCAGTGTCGCGTCGTTGTCGACCTCGCCACCAGGAGTGAGCAGCCCGCAGTGGCCGTGATCGGTGTACTCATCGAGGCACAGGTCCGCCATGACAACCACGGCATCACCAACCTCCGCCACCACGTCGCGCAGCGCAAGCTGCACGATCCCGTCCGGGTCGTCAGCCGCACTGCCGCGCGCATCCTTCACCGAAGGGATCCCGAACAAGATCACGCCACCAACGCCTGCCGAAGCAGCGTCGACGACCGCCTTGCGCAGCGAGTCACGGCTGTGCTGGAACACCCCTGGCATCGACCCGATCGGCAACGGCTCGGCGATGCCCTCCTTTACGAAGAGCGGCAGAACGAGATCGGACGGCGAGACTTCGACCTCCGACACCAGTCGACGCAACGCCGCCGTGCGCCGCAGCCGCCGAGGCCGCGACGCCGGGAACGCTGCATCGACTGCGCTCACCGGCGCTTGTTCCGAGCGACGATCTTCGCCTTGTTCGCCTTGCCGGGCGGGAAGACCTCGCCGGCCTCGCGTCGCTCGCGACCGAAGGTCGCAAGTGCGTCGGCCAGCACTGTCGCCGACGCCGACGCCGCGGTCACGTCAACTCGCAGACCGAGCTCCGCGGCGGCCTTCGCCGTCTGCGGCCCGATCACCGCGATGATGCTGGAGCTGTGCGGCTTGCCCGCGATTCCCACGAGGTTGCGCACCGTCGATGACGACGTGAAGACCACCGCGTCGAAGCCGCCGGCCTTGATCGCCTCGCGGGTCTCGGCGGGCGGCGGTGCGGCCCGCACGGTGCGGTACGCCGTCACGTCGTCGATCTGCCAGCCACGATCGAGCAGACCCGCCGCCAGCGTCTCCGTCGCGATGTCCGCGCGCGGCAGCAGGACGCGGTCGAGCGCGTCGTACGTCGGGTCGTAGTCAGGCCAGTCCGCCAGCAAGCCCTCGCTGGACTGCTCACCAGTTGGCACGAGGTCCGGACGGATCCCCCACGCGATCATCGCCGCGGCGGTCTGCTCGCCGACACACGCGATCTTCACGCCGGCCAGCGCGCGCGCGTCGAGACCGAGCTCCTCGATCTTCTCGCGGATTGCCTTGACCGCATTGACCGAGGTCAGCGCCACCCAGGCGTAGCGACCCTGCACGAGGCCGCGGATCGCGCGGTCGACCGCCTGCGGAGTGCGCGGCGGCTCGACGGCGATGGTCGGTACCTCAACTGGGACCGCCCCATAGGCGACAAGCCGTTCCGACATCGGACCGGCCTGGTCCTTCGTCCGCGGCACGAGCACCTTCCAGCCGAACAGCGGCTTGCTCTCAAACCAGGAGAGCTTCTCCCGCAGGCGTACGACCTCGCCGACAACGGCCATCGTCGTGCCGTCCAGCACCGCACTGTCGCGCTCGACGGTGTCGAGCGTCGAGACGACGGTGTGCTGCGACGTCGTCGTACCCCCAGCAGTGACCGCGACCGGGGTGTCCCCGCGCAGACCGTGCTCGACAAGAGCCGCTGCGACCTTGCCGAGGTTGTGCGAGCAGTTGAGCAGCACCAGGGTCTGCTTCGGACCGACCAGGGTCGACCAGTCCGGCTCCTCGGCATGCTCAGAGACATCGACCACGTGTACGGCGCGGTGCTTGGCGTCCGACACCGGCACACCGGCGTACGCCGGGACGGCGAAGGCTGCGCTGATGCCCGGCACGAACTCGAACCCGACCTTGGCCTTGACGACTGCGTCGGCTTCCTCGACGAAGTGGCACAGCACGGTCGGGTCGCCAGCGAACACCCGCGCGACCTCCTTGCCGGCCTTGGCCGCCGTCGCGAGCGCTTTACCGATTCCCGCGCTGTCGAGGCCGGACACGTCGAGGATCTCGACGTCCTCCCGGCAGTGCGGGAGCACCACGTCGCAGATCGAGTCGTGCACAGCGATGGCGTCAGCGGCTCCGAGCTCATCGGCTGCGCGCAGCGTGAGCAACCCGGGGTCGCCGGGTCCCGCGCCGATGAACACGACGGTGCCGGTCTTGGTCTTGGTACGTGTAGTCACTATCTGGACTCCCCGATCAGATCGGCGGCACCTGCATCCAGCAGAGCCGCCGCCAGGCGATTACCGACGTCCTCGGGTTCTCCGAGTCCGCCGGTGATGGACAACCGGATGACGCGAGTGCCGTCGAGGTCAGCGACGACAGCCCGCAGGTAGATCTCCTCTTCCCCTTCGTCGCCGACAGCTACGTCGGCAAGCGCTCCAACTGGGGCAGTGCAACCGGCCTCGAGGCGCGCGAGCAACGCCCTCTCGGCCGCCACCGCCGCCCGGGTTGATGCGTCGTCGAGCGTCGCGGCGAGTTGCGCCCGGAGCGCCTCGTCCTCGCTACGGCACTCGACGGCGAGCGCCCCTTGACCCGGCGCCGGCAACAGCTGGACCGGGTCCAGCACCTCAGTGGCCGCGTCACGACGTCCGAGCCGGTCGAGTCCCGCCGTCGCAACGACGACGGCATCGAGCTCGCCGGAGCTCACCTTGGCGACCCGGGTGTCGACGTTGCCGCGGATGGCCACGATCTCCAGACCGAAGCCGAGGGCGCGCAGCTGCGCGGTACGCCGCGGCGAGCCGGTCCCGATCCGCGACCCACTCGGCAGCTCGCCGAGCGTCATGCCATCGCGCGCGACCAGCGCGTCGCGCGGGTCACCGCGACGCGGCACTGCAGCGAGTGCCACCCCTTCTGCCGGATAGGTCGGTAGGTCCTTCAGCGAGTGCACGGCGAAGTCGACCTCGCCGGCGACGAGCGCGCGGCGTAGCTCGTTGACGAAGATCCCGGTGCCGAGGTCGGCAACCGCAGCCTCTGATCGGTCACCCGCCGTCGTCAGTTCGACGAGCTCGACGAGATGGCCGGCGTCTCGTAGCGACTGTGCGATCAAGCCCGACTGGGCAAGCGCGAGTGCAGAACGTCGGGTGCCAAGCCGCAGCGTGCCGGTCGTAGTGGCCGTCACGGCGTCGTCTCATCTTCGACGACGACCGCTGCCCGGGCGACCGCCTCGGTCGCAGATGGGTTCAGAGCAAACAGCTCGCGCAGCACATCGGCGTACGAGTCGCCGCCCGGCTCTTCGGCGAGTTCCTTCACCCGCACGGTCGGTGCGTGGAGCAGCTTGTCAACGACCCGCTCGACGGTCTGGCGCAACTCCCGGACCGTGCGCTCGTCGGCGTCGGGCAGCCGACCGAGCAGTCGGCCCATTTCGGCGTCGACGACCTGCTGTGCCCGCTCGCGCAGCGCGACGACGGTGGGGGCAACCCGATCGGCGCGCTGACGAGCGAGGTAGCCACCAACCTCCTCGTGCACGATCCGGCGGACCGCTTCGACTTCCTGGATGACCTGCGTACCCTCGAGCGCCTCACCGAGTCCGTCGAGGTCGACGACGGTGACACCGGGCAGTCCATGAGCTGCCGGGTCGACGTCACGGGGCATTGCAAGGTCCAAAACGAAGACCGGACGGTTGCCACGACCGTCGAGCACCTCTGCCTCGATCACCACACCGAGCGCGCCGGTGCAGGACACGACGATGTCGGAGTCGGCCACAACCGCCGCAAGCTCGCCGAGTGCAACGGCACGACCACCGACTTGCTGAGCGAGTCGCTCACCGCGTTCGAAGGTGCGGTTGACGACCGTGATGGCTGCGACACCCCGGCCGGCAAGCTCGGTCGCCGCGAGGGTGCTCATCGAGCCGGCACCGACGACGACGGCGCGTCGCCCGGTCAGCCCGCCGAGGGACTCGGCGGCGTGGTCGACGCCACTTGAAACGATCGAGCGACCGGCGCGGTCGATGCCGGTCTCGCTGTGGGCACGGCGGCCGACCCGGATCGCGTGGTCGACGACGGTCCCGACCGATCGCCCGACGGTTGTCTCCTCGCGCGCGATGTTGAGCGCACTGCGCAGCTGGCCGAGGATCTGCTGCTCGCCGACAACCATGGAGTCCAGGCCAGCAGCGACCTCGAACACGTGCTGGACCGCGCGGTCTTCGTAGTGGACATAGAGGTGGTCGGTGAGGACGTCGAGGTCGACGCCAGTCGACGCAGCGAGCTGCTCGCCGATCTCCTTCACGCCGCCGTGGAACTTCGCGACCTCGGCGTGCACCTCGAGCCGGTTGCACGTCGCCAACACGAGCGCCTCGGAGATGTGCTCAGCACCGACCAGCGCGCGAAGGAGCTTCGCCAGCTGGTCGGCGTCGAGCGCGACCCGCTCCAGCAGCTCGACCGGCGTCGACCGGTGAGAAAGCCCGACCGCAAGAAGGCTCATGCGGTGCCTTCCGAGACAAGCGACTTGCGCTGCTCGTGGAACGCGAGGATCTGCAACTCGATCGAGAGGTCGACCTTGCGGACATCGACCTGTTCCGGGACCGCAAGGACGACGGGCGCGAAGTTCAGCACGCTGGTCACGCCACACCCGACGAGGCGGTCGCAGACATCCTGCGCGGCAGACGCCGGCGTTGCGATGACCCCGATCGACACCTCGTGCTCGGCGATGATCGCCTCGAGGTCGTCGACGTGACGTACGTCGATGCCGGCGATCGTCTCGCCGACTCGCGCGCGGTCGGCGTCGACGAGCGCCGCGACCTGGAAGCCGCGGGTACCGAAGCCGGCGTAGCCCGCCAGGGCGTGACCGAGGTTTCCGACGCCGACGATGACGACGCTGTAGTGCTGGGTGAGGCCGAGCGCGCGAGAGATCTGGTAGACGAGGAACTCCACGTCGTATCCGACACCGCGGGTGCCGTAAGAACCAAGATGCGACAGGTCCTTGCGCAGCTTCGCCGGTCCGACACCGGCCGCCTGGGCGAGCGTCTCCGACGACACTGTCGCAACACCACTGTCCGCGAAGCCGGTCAGCACTCGCAGATAGACGGGAAGGCGGGCGACCGTCGCCTCAGAGATGGCGCCACGGCGACTGGACCGCGACGGCAGGGAAGTCACCGACACGAGGCGGACCATAACCCGATTGTGAACTCGTGCACAAAGCGGTTGTGCGTTTGTGAAGCGCACCAGAGGCCGGCGGAGTGCCTGCCCGGTTCGTCCGGTTGCTGCCGTCTCCCTAGGATCGGGACCGATGAGCAGCGAGTGGGGTCGGATCGACGCCGACGGGTCGGTCTATCTCCGTACGGCGGAGGGCGAGCGACAGATCGGCTCATGGCAGGCCGGTACGCCCGAAGAAGGCATCGCCTTCTACACGAAGCGCTACAACGACCTAGCCGCGGACGTCGCCCTGCTGGAGGCGCGCGCCAAGGCGCCATCGGCTGATCCCACCTCGGTACGCGAAGCCGCGACCAAGCTCGCCGCGAGCATCACCGACGCCGCCGCACTCGGAGATCTCGCAGGCCTGACGGCCCGACTCGACGGCGTCTACGCGAAGACCGACGAGCGCCTCGCGGAGAAGGCCGTCGAGCGGGCGAAGGCGGCAGAGGCTGCCGTCGAGCGCAAGCGCGCCCTCGTCGCCGAGGCCGAGAAGCTTTCGAAGAGCGACAGCTGGAAGGCCAGCACAGAGCGGTTCCGGGCGATCGTCGAAGAGTGGAAGACGATCCGGATCGACCGCAAGACGGACTCCGCACTCTGGGACTCCTTCGCCGCGGCCCGGCGATCGTTCGACGCCCGCCGCCGTACGCACTTCGCAGAGCTCGACGCCGCGCGCGAGGCAGTGGCAGAACGCAAGACGAAGATCGCGGCAGAGGCAGAGAAACTCGCCGAGTCCAGCGAGTGGGGTCCGACGGCGAAGCGTTTCCGCGACCTGATGACCGACTGGAAGGCGGCTGGCCGCGCCAACCGCGGAACCGACGACGAGCTGTGGAACCGCTTCAAGGCGGCGCAGGACGCGTTCTTCGCTCGGCGCTCCGAAGCATTCAGCGCCCGCGACGATGAGCAGACCGCGAACCTCGCCGCGAAGCAGGAGCTCCTCGCGGAGGCTCGGCGACTCGACGCCAAGGCCGACCCCACTGGAGCGCGCAAGCGGCTCAAGTCGATCCACGACCGGTGGGAGAAGATCGGTCACGTCCCGCGCGACGACAAGGATCGCCTAGAGCGCGAGCTCGGCGACATCGAACGCACGATCCGCGACTCCGCCGATGCCGGTCGCACGGTGATCAAGACGGAGTCGACGATCGTCATCCGCCTTCGGGAGTCCGTGCAGAAGCTCGAAGCGCGGTTGGAACGGGCCCGCGCTGCGGGAGACCAGAAGCTGGTCACCGAAACGGAAGAGTCGCTGACCACGCAGCGCGAGTGGCTGACCCAGGCCGAAGCCTCCAGCTAGCTCAGGGCTTCGCGGAGTCGGCGGGGATCGACTCGGAAGATGTCGTGCACCGCTCCGTCGATCAGTACGACGGGAACCATCTCGCGCCACTCGCTACGCCGCGGCTCCTCGACGGTAGAAAGCTCGACCGATCGCCAGCCAACCGCTAGGTCACCGCAGACGGCTGACACGACAGCAACCGCGTCCTCGCACAGGTGACACCCGGGGTTGACGACAACGCGCACGCGCTCCGCGTCCACGCCGCTCATCGCGGGTCAGCCTGTGACGGACGGCGACTGTCGAAGCCGACCGCGCGCGACCTTGCCGACCAGCGAGTGCGGGAGCTCATCGACGAACTCCACCGCGGTCGGGCACTTGAACCGGGCAAGCCGCGTCGCGGCGTAGTCGATCAGCGCATCGGCGTCAGCCGCAGCGCCATCGCGAAGTACGACGAGGGCCTTCACGGTCTCGCCGGTGTACGGATGCGGCACCCCGATCACGGCCACCTCCGCGACGTCGGGATGGCCCTCGAGCGCGACCTCGACCTCTTTCGGGTAGACGTTGAAGCCGCTGACCAGGATCAGGTCGCGCGCCCGATCTACCAGGAACAGATCGCCGTCGGCGTCGAGATAGCCGATGTCACCGGTGCGGAACCAGCCTTCGGCGTCGGGGCCACCTGCGCCGTCGGGCCAATAGCCGGAGAACAGGTTCGGTCCGCGGACCACGATCTCGCCAGGGTCGTACTCCGGTTCGTCCTCATCGACCACGTCGTCGTAGCCGTCGCCTGAGCTGACCCGAAGCTCGACATGTGGAACGGGTCGGCCGACGCTTCCCGGCTTGGCGACCTCGCTGCACAGCGTGGTGGTGAGGACCGGTGCGGTCTCGGTGAGGCCATACCCCTCGAAGATGTGATGGCCGCTGCTTTCCAGCACCGACGAGAGCACCGACGGTGGAAGCGGCGCCGCGCCCGAGGACGCGAGCCGGACGGACGACAGCGAGTCACCGAGGTCAGGAAGCATCGACCACGCGACATACATCGGCGGTGCCCCGACCAGACCGCTCACCTGCTGGTCGCGGACCAGCGCGAGCGTCTCGACGGGGTCGAAACGCCCGGCCAGGATGCCGGTAGCGCCGGTCCTCGCCACCATGCCCAAGCCGGCGTTGAGCCCGTAGACGTGGAACAGCGGCAGAACGAGCAGCACGCGGTCGTCGCTCGCCACGACCGGCGGATCGATGCTCGACAGCTGGTCGAGATTGGCGAGCAGCGCGCGATGGGTGAGCATCGCGCCGCGCGGGCGGCCGGACGTACCGGAGGTGTAGAGCAGTGCAGCGAGATCCTCGCCACCAGTCGTCGGCTCGACCCGCTGCCCGTCGCCCGAGGCAAGCAGTGCGCGCCACCCACCGTCCTCCGTGTCCACGACCAACGGCACGACCGCACTCGCCGCTTCCGCGACGACCGCAACGTGGGCGGAGTCTGTGACGACAAGTGGAACGCTCGCGTTCTCGAGCTGGTAGGCGAGCTCCGGAGCGGTGTAGCCGACGTTGAGCGGTACGACAACGAAGCCGGCGCGCAAGATCCCGAAGTAGGCGACCGCAAAGTCGATCGAGTTGGGCAGGAGCACGCCGATCCTGGACCCTGATTCGTGGCCAGCGGCGCGCAGCCCCGCAGCGCAGCGGTCGACCTCTGTGTCGAGCTCGGACCACGAAAGCGTCGCGGTGCCATCGATCAGCGCGGGCTTGTCAGGCGTCGCCTCGCCAGCCGAGCGGACAAGCTCGGCGAGGTTGCTGGCGCTCGCCCCCATGACCCGAGTGTTACACATTTGCAAGCACCCCGATCGCCGCCTCTAGATGCGCCGCAGCATCCAGCAGCCTCGCCTCCTCACCCCACGGTGCGAGCAGCTGCAACCCGATCGGCAATCCGGTCGAGTGAAGTCCCACCGGCACAGAGATCCCCGGTACGCCGGTGAGGTTCGCCAGGACCGCCTGGCGCAGATTTCCGGTGTCCGGCATGGCCGGGCCGGAAGGCAGCTGGATCACCGGGGACGCCATCGCGGGCGCGGGCGCAGGATTGGTCGGCCACGCCAGGAGGTCGACTCGCTCGAAGGCGGAAACCAGCTCGTGTCGCAGCCGTGCCCGCACCCTGTCGGCTCGCAGCAGTCGCACCGCGGGAACCTGCTTGGCGTAACCGATCATGGCGCGGGTAAGGGAGTCGAGATCAGGGATCACCGAGTCGGGTGCCGCGGCGGACATCTCGACACTGGCCCGAACGCCACCGGCCGCCGCGCTGACCCCGGCGTACGCGATCTCGATATCCGCCGCAGCGAATCCGGCCGCATCGAGCGCGGATTCGCATGCCCGCACGACCTCGGGATCTACGTCGTCCCAGAAGGGGTTGCGCACCAGGCCGACCCGCAGCGTCGAGCCGTCGCCGGACGGCAGGGCCCGGTCGAGCAGCGCCGCGGCCATCAGCCGGGCATCTGCACTGTCGCGGCCGAACGCCCCAGGGCTGGACAGCGTCGAGTTGGCACCGGGGTAGCCGTCGTAAGGCACTGCGCCATACGTCAGCTTCAAACCGACGACACCGCACCACCCGGCCGGCAGCCGAGTCGAGCCGCCGCTGTCACTGCCAACCGAGCCTGCGACCATCCGCGCACCGACTACGGCGGCCGACCCGCCCGAGGACCCGCCACTGCAGTGCGCCGGGTTCCACGGGTTGCCCGACGGTCCGTACGCCGATACGAGACCGGTCGTGCCGAAGCCGAGCTCGTGTTGGTTGTCGACGCCGACGATGACCGCGCCGGCATCCCGTAACCGTCGGAAGACGCCACTGGCGGCCCGCGGCCCGATCTCATGAACGGTGCCGTTGTGATAGCCGCGCCACGGCAGACAGAACATGTCCTTCACCGTCACGGGCACGCCGCGCAGCGGTCCTTCAGCAGCCGCCGCTGCCATCGCCCGTGACTCGTCGGGGAAGGTGACCGCGACTGCGTTGAGCGGTGGGTTGCGCTCAACGATGCGCGCGAGCGTTGCATCGAGCAGCTCGCCGCGAGAAACCTCACCGGCAGCAACCGCCCGCGCCTGGTCGACGAGTGAGAGGTCCTGCGGATGCGTCATCGGGGTGCGGCCTAGCGCTGTCGCGGCGCTCGTCCCGGATCGAGGTCCGGCTCGAGCGGTAGGTCCGACAGGTCCAGAGCATCGAGCATCGCCATCACCGGCTCGAACGCCGTTGTGATCAGCTCTTGCAGCTCATCTCCCGGCATGAGCGAAATCTATCCACCGGGAGGCTCGCTCGGGCCGTGGCCACCCGGACCTGTCGTCGCCTTGGCCGTCGCCTTGGCCGACGACGAGGGCGACGGTGACGGTGACGTTGTGGTCGGGACGTAGGTCGGGTACGGCGAGGCCCCGATCGCCGCAGGGGGTGCATCGAGCTCGCGGTAGTCGGCGAAGATCTTGGAGAAGATCTCTGCCGGCACGGTGCCGCCGAAGACCGGTGCACCGTAGGCGTCGCGCAGCTCATGCGCGACGTACTTGCCGTGGACCTTCTGGTACGGCCTGTCGTAGCCCATCCACACCGTGATGCAGATTGCTCGGGTGCAGCCCGTGAACCACGCGTTCGTGTAGTCGTCCGTCGTCCCGGTCTTGCCGTAGATCGGGAACGGCTGTCGCGCCGCCGTCCCGGTCCCGTAGGAGACGACGTCGCCCATCACGGTGGTGACCTCGTCGGCGATGGTGGCCGGCATCACGCGCTGCCCGGTCGGCCGCGACGTGGCGCGGAACAGCTCGCCCTGCGCGGGAGTCCGCACCGACAGCACGGTGCGGACGTCGTGGTGGATGCCGTGATCGAGGAAGGTGCCGAAGGCGTCGGCCTCGGAAAGCGGGCTGACCGGGATGCCCAACGCGTACGACGGGCAGATCGTCCCCTTCGGCACACCGCAGAACCGGCCCGAGTCGAGATGGCCGACCGCCATGCCGGACTGCCGCGCCAGCCGCACGACGCGGTTCAAGCCGACTTCGACGCCGAGCGGCGCGTAGACGGTGTTGATCGAGCTGACCAGCGCGCTTTCGAGGCTGTAGGTGCCGACGCCACCCTCGGAGTTGCAGGGTCGGTAGCCGACCGCAACCTGGATGCACTCGGGCGCGTAGTGCGCCTCGGTCAGCGTGTGTCCGTGTTCGAGCGCCACCGCGAGGGTGAACGGCTTGATGGTCGAACCGGAAGAGCGGGTGATGTCGCTGAGCGGTGGGTCTGCGACGTCCTCGCCGTTCTCGACGTACCCGCCCACCTTCTGTTCGGTCAATGCACGCAGGTCGCCGTCGCGCGGATCGACCGCCACGACTGCGGCGTCGAGTCCCTTCGACTTCGGCAACACCTCGTGCAGCGCCTGGACGGCGGCCTGCTGAAGGTCGAGATCGAGTGTGGTCTTGACCTTCATCCCGCCCGACTCGAACAACGTCGAGTCGCCGTAGTGCTCGAGCGACTGCGCGACCAGGTCGCGGAACTCCGGCGCGATCGTCTGCGCGTCCGGCTGCTGCGCGGCGACGACCGTCGGCAGCGCCGTGCCATAGGCATCGCCGGCCTGCTGGGAGGTGACATCACCGGCCTTGAACATCTGGTTGAGCACGTAGAGCTCGCGGGCGCGCGCCTGCGTCGGATCGTTGATCGGGTTCCAGACCGACGGGGCCGGCGCAATCCCTGCGAGCGTGGCGGCGCGCGCAAGCCCGAGTGACGGGTCGTCCTGACCCTTCGCGTCGATGTCGATCCGGTCGATCGGTTCGCCGAAGTAGAAGCGGCTCGCCGCGTCCACCCCCGCCACTCCATTGCCCAGGTAGAGCGTGTTGAGGTAGCGAGTAAGGATCTCCGACTTCGACAGGTGCCGCTCAAGGCGGATCGCCAACGAGGCTTCCCGCAGTTTCCGCAACGCCGTGCGCTCGCTGCCCGTGTAGACGTTCTTCACGTACTGCTGCGTGATCGTCGAGCCACCCTGGAGCGAGCCACCAGTGATGTCCCGCCAAGCCGCACGCACCAGCGCGATCGGGTCGATTCCGGGGTTGGAGTAGAAGCTCTTGTCCTCGGCGGCGACGATCGCCTGGCGCATGACGAGCGGGATCTTCGACGCTGGTACCGGGTGCTCGATCTGCGGCGAGTGGATCGTTGCGAAGACCTGGCCGTCGGAGTCCATCAGCTGGACCGACTTCGGGGGAACCGGCTGGAAGTTGTAGTCGAGCGGAGCCGCCACGAGGCCCGCCGCGAAGCAGGTCAGCCCCACCACGACGGCCAGCACCACCCAGCCGATGACCTGCCGCCGCCGACGGCGTACCCGCGCAGCTCGGTGCCGGCGGGCCTGGATCGCGGAGGCCGCGCTGCGGCGAATCAATGGCCGGGCGCCCGGTCGATTCGAGGCGGTAGCACTGCGGCTACCGCCGATACCGGGCATGTTCCCGACCCTATGCGCAAGCCTTCACGACCGCTCGTGACTAGCCAGGTGACTAGTCAGAAATAGCCCGGATTCGCCATGGTCCGGTCCACTTCGTCCGGTGTGTCATGACACCTATGCAGCCGTATGGGATCGGGGGCCTCGGCACCTCCGACTACGAGCGGGCCGTCTACCGCTCGATCCCACGACCCCGCACCGAGGCACGCAGCGCCCACGCGGTCGGCACGATGCAGCGGACCGCGCAGAACGCGAGCCCACGTATCCCGAGCCCGTCACCGCCGGCTGAGCCGACGAACGACCAGGCGCGGATCATGGCCGCGGTCAAGGCAGCCCAGGACGGCGACGGCGAGGCGTTCGGTCAGCTCTACGACGCGTACGCCGACCTCGTGCACCGCTACATCTCCTATCGCGTGAACAACCACACGCTCGCCGAGGACCTCACGAGCGAGACCTTCCTGCGCGCACTGCGCCGGATCTCCACGTTCACCTGGCAGGGTCGCGACTTCGGGGCCTGGCTCGTCACGATCGCCCGAAATCTGATTGCCGACCACTACAAGTCGAGCCGCCACAAGCTCGAGCACTCCACCGCCGATCTCATCGAGGCGGGCGCAGAGCGCCACGAGGACGGCCCCGAGAACGAGGTCATCGCGGGCATCACGAACGCCGCGCTGCTCACCGCCGTACGCCAGCTCGGACACGAGCAGCAGGAGTGCATCGTGCTGCGCTTCCTGCAGGGCATGTCGGTCGCAGAGACCGCCGCAATCCTCGGCAAGAACGAGGGCGCCGTGAAGGCGCTGCAGTACCGAGCCGTGAAAGCACTTGGCCGCCTACTCCCATCGGATCTCGTCGCATGAGCACCCAGACCCCGATCGAGCGCTTCGCGCAGCTCATCGACCTCGACTCACCTCCAGCGTTCCTCGACGGTGGCGACCCACGGATGCGACCGGCGGTAGCTCTCACGGCGGCGCTGCGGCACGCCGCTACCGCCGCTGCGCCAGCTCCGATGTCTGCCGACACGAAGCTCGCGATGCGAGAGCGCCTCGTAGCCGCTGCGGCTGCTGCGCCCTCCGCGGAGGCCATGCCCGGCATCGCCGCCCGTGTCGTGGATGCCCTGGAGAACGGCGAGCGTCGCGCAGCTAAGGCGGGTCGTAGGGCGAGCCGCCGAATCACCACGCTCGTCGGCTCGATCGTCATCGTGACGTCGGTCGCGGGGGTCGGCGTAGCGGCAGCTCGGTCCCTGCCGGGGTCACCCTTCTACGACCTCAAGCGCGCCACCGAGGCTGTGCAGCTCTGGGCGACATCAGGCGACGCCGCCAAGGGCCAGCGTCACCTGGAGTTCGCGCGCACTCGGATCGCTGAGGCATCGCAGCTGCCGGCCAACTCGCCGTACCTCGCGTCGACGCTGAAAGCGATGAACAACGAGGTGCGCGAGGCCAATACCGACCTTGTCTCGGCGTACCACTCGACCGGCGACGTTGCTCCGCTTGCCGACCTCGTCGTGTTCGCGCGTACCCAGGCCAACGATCTCGCGAAGCTCGGTGCCTCACTACCGGCAGCGTTGCACCAGGACACGGCGTACTCGGCCACGCTGCTGACCGGCGTCACTCAGGAGATCCGCTCGCTGACGATCGGCGTCTGCCACCAGTGCGCGACCGGACCGGCGTCCAGTGTGACGACACCTGGCCCCACTCTCGCGCCGAGCGTGAAGCCATCCACTCACCCGACCGGCACCCACGCCACGAGCAAGCCGACCGTCAGCCCGTCGAGCTCGCCGAAGCCGGGCGCAGCAACCAACCCGCTCGAGCACTTGCTCCCGACCCTCCCCCCACTACTCGGTGGCAAGGGCCAGCCAGTGCCGAACCTCACTCCCGTGCCGCTGCTCTCTTCCCTGGCACAGCTACTCGGTGGCAGCTAGTACCCACGCTTCCCCTCACAAGTCGCCCCGGCTCCCAGCGCCGGGGCGACTTTTTTTGTGCCTAACCACCGATTTGGGTGCGTCACCACGTCCTGGGCCAGTCGTTGAAGCAGGTGGCGGCGCCCAGTCGCCGCAGAAAGCACATCCGGTCCGCCGGACCTTCATGGAGGTAATGGCATGCCCAGCATGAGAAGGCGTAGCGGCGTCGCCCTCGGCGCGCTCGCTCTCGCCAGCACCACGACGTTGGTGGCTGTGGCCGCCTCACCGGCGGTAGCGGCCGGGTCGTCGACGACCAAGGCGCCCGCGTATTACGCGGGCGCGGCCCAGGGGAACGCACTCGGCCTGAGCATCGACCTTCCGGTCAAGCTCCCGTTGCTCCCCAACCCAATCAGCCTCAACCTGGTCCACCTCGAGGGCAAGACGGTTCACGACCCGCTGCACCTCGCAGGCACGACCTCAGCGATCTCGAACGCGACCGCGAGCCTCGTCACCGGCAGCCTGGTCGACGCGCTGCAGAACACGCTGCACGTCAACCTCGCCCGCACCGCTTCGGTGGCGCTCGGTGGTCTGACGCACCAGGAGACCTCGCTGCTCGACATCCCGGCGAAACCGCTCGCGGACCTGTCGATCGGTGACCTGGTTGCCAACCTCGTCAAGAACACCAACGCGACGAGCTCAGGCGCGGAGTCGATCCACGCCAACATCGCCTCGGGCAACGACCTGCTCGGCGCCTCGACGGTGACCCAGGTGCAGAACCTGCTCAACTCGACCCACCTGACGACCACCCTCCAGGGCACGGTCAACCAGGTCCTGTCGACGCTGCAGAAGATCACCGCGACCACCCCGGTCGTCGGCGACGCGGTCAGCACCGTCACCAACACGGTGAACGCGGTCCTTGCCAAGGTCACGAACCTGGTCAACAACCTGGGTACGACGCCGCTCGTGGGCATCGACATCCACTCCACCAACCAGGACGTCACCCCGACCGCCGATGGCGTCACCTCGACCAGCTCGATGGGTCTTGTCGACGTCAATGTCCTCGGTGGCCTGCTTTCGATCGACGGCTTCCACAACTCGGCGACTGCGTTCGCCAACGGCGTGGCCGGCGGCGCGAAGGCGACCGTCTCGGCAACCAAGCCGCTGATCCAGATCAACGCTGCTGACGCCCTGTGCGCTCAGGTCAGCGCCGACGGCATCAGCCTCTGCAACGTCGACGGCCTCGGCCTGCCGACCGCGATCACCACGCAGGTCAATGGCCTGCTGAAGACCCTCTCGAACGAGATCAACCAGATCACGTCGAAGATCCTCGGCAGCGTCCCGCTGATCAGCGAGACGGCCGGCTCCACCCACGTTTCCGAGGACGGCAAGAGCGCTACCGCGACCGCGCCGTCGTACAACATCTCGGTCGGCAACCTCCTGACCGTGACCCTCGGCAACGGTGTCTCGGCCTCGGCCGCGGCGCTGCAGGACGACCCGTCCAAGGTGGTCGTGTTCCACGACCCGCAGAACACGCCGAAGACGCTGCCCTACACCGGCCTCAACGAAGGCCTGCTGGGTGTGCTCGCGATGGCACTGCTGGGCATCGCGGTGGTCGTTCGTCGCCGCCTGATGTCCCACTAGTTACACACTGAAAGAGCCCCGGCGTCCTTGACGCCGGGGCTCTTTCACGCCGCCGCCTAGGCTTGCGTCATGGCGGCGCGTGCGCGTTCCCGAGAGAGCGCCATCGAGGCCGGCCTGGCATCCGCCGCGGTGGCGGAGGTCGAGGCCTCGCTGACGGTGCCCCTCGATCCGCTGGTTGCCGGCTTCTTCGACGTCGACAACACGATGATGCAAGGCGCCTCGATCTACCACTTCGCCCGCGGGCTCGCCGCGCGCGACTTCTTCACCTGGCGTGACCTCGCAGCATTCGCCTGGAAGCAGGTGGCCTTCCGCCTCAAGGGCGTCGAAGACCCTGCCCACATGGAGGAGGCCAAAGAGGCCGCCCTCGGGTTTGTCGCTGGACACAGCGTCGAGGAGGTCGTGGGCTTGGGCGAGGAGATCTACGACGACCTGATGGCCGACAAGATCTGGTCCGGCACCCGCGCACTTGCCCAGCTACACCTCGACGCCGGGCAGCGGGTCTGGCTGGTCACTGCGGCTCCTGCCGAGCTCGCCTCGCTATTGGCCCGCCGACTCGGGCTGACTGGAGCACTCGGCACCGTGTCCGAGGTCAAGAACGGCATCTACACCGGCCGGCTCGTCGGCGAGCCGCTGCACGGACCCGCGAAGGCTGAAGCGATTACCGCGCTGGCTAAGCAGGAAGGGCTCGACCTCTCGCTGTGCTCGGCGTACTCCGACTCCGCCAACGACCTCCCGATGCTGTCGGCCGTCGGTCATCCGGTCGCGGTCAACCCGGACGCGACGCTGAAGCGGATCGCGAAGGAAAACGAGTGGGAGATCCGCGACTTCCGCACCGGACGCAAGGCAGCCAAGATCGGCGTACCCGCAGCCGCAAGCGCAGGAGCAGTCGCCGGCGGAATCGCGGTCGGGCTGTCGATGCGCCGGAAGCGTTCTTAGAAGAAGACGCTCTTTCTTGCTAGCAGCAGCTTGTAGAGGGTCTGCTGGATGACCTCACGTACCTGGTCGGTGAGGTTGAAGACCAGCATCGGGTCATCCGCGCCGTCGGCGCCGATCTTGTCGGTCTCGATCGGCTCGCCGAACTCGATGATCCACTTCGACGGCAGCGGGATCAGCCCGAGCGGGCCGAGCAACGGGAAGAACGGCGTGATCGGCAGGTAGGGCAGGCCGAGTGCCCGTGCCACCGCCGGAATGTTGCCGACCAGCGGATAGATCTCCTCGGCGCCGACGATCGAGCAGGGAATGATCGGTACGCCGGAACGCAGTGCCGCGGACACGAAGCCGCCGCGACCGAAGCGCTGCAGCTTGTAACGCTCGCGGTAAGGCTTGCCGATCCCCTTGAATCCTTCGGGCCAGACGCCGACGAGCTCGCCCGCCTTCATCAGCCGCTCGGCGTCTTCGTTGCAGGCCAGCGTCGCACCGGACTTGCGCGCCATCGGCGCGACGATCGGCATCGTGAAGACCAGATCAGCCGCGAGCATCCGCAAGTGACGCCTGGCCGGGTGATGGTCGTGCAACGCGAGGGTGGTCATCGCCGAGTCGATCGGGATCGTGCCGGAGTGGTTCGCGACGATCAGCGCGCCGCCGGTGGCAGGCACGTTCTCCATGCCGCGCACCTCGACCCGGAAGTACTTCTCGTACAGCGGGCGCAGCGCCGGCAACATCAGGCTGTCGGTGAGATCGGAGTCGAACCCGAAGTCGTCGACGGGGAAGTCGCCAGTAATGCGCCGACGCAGGAACGCGAGTCCCGATGCGAGCTTTCGCTCGAGCTCGGAGGCCTGCGGTGCGGGGGGCGGCTCGACCGGGGCCACGTCAGCAGCCTCGGCTGCGGCGCGCGAGCGGCGACGCCGGGCGCTGCCCTCCGAGCCTCCGTCGAGAGGAATGACCGTGGCCTCAGGCACGTCGACCTACCCCAGCGAGACTCATCGCGACGCGGCCGATCGACTCGATCTTGTCGGGGTCGATGATCCGCTGCAGCCCGCTACCGACGACGAAGTCATCGAATGCCGACAACGTTGTAAAGCGCGGCGCATATCCGAAGTCCTCGCGCAGCCGCCTCGTGTCGACAGCACGACCGAACTGCAAGAAGTTGAGCTGCTCCGGCGAGAAGTCGACGAGCCCGGTGCGACGGAACATCGAGCCGACGACCGAAACCGCCGGCGAGGGCAGCAGGAAGCTGGTGCGGCCCGCCCGACGGATCGCCTGCGAGAGCAGCATCACCCCGTCACCCGCGACGTTGAACGTCCCGCGATGGTCCTCGACGACGGCGCGCCGCAGCACTTCGAGCCCGTCATCGACATGCAGGAACTGCATCCGGGGATCGAAGCCGAAGACCTTCGGCACGACCGGCAGTGCGAAGTAGCGAGTGAGCGGGGTGTCGATGCTCGGCCCGATGAAGTTGGCGAACCGCAGCAGCGTCACGTCGACATCTGGCCGGCGCCGGCCAAGGCCGCGTACGTAGCCCTCGACCTCGACGGAGTCCTTTGCGTAGCCAGAGCCTGGCAGCCGACGCGGCTCCATGTTCTCGGTGAACAGCGCCGGGTCACGCGAGGACGAGCCGTAGACAGCTGTCGTCGACTTCACGACCAGCTTGTTGACACTCGGCGCCTTCTGGCAAGCCGCCAACAGCTGCATCGTGCCGATGACGTTGATCTCTTTCATCGCCGTACGCCCGCCGGCGCCGAACGGCGTCGCGATGACGCTCATGTGTACGACGGTGTCGACCTGGGCCGATGCGATGACCTTGGCGATGATCGGGTTGCGGATATCCGCACGAACGAACTCGGTACGCCCGACGTCCGCACGTGGCGGAACCACGTCGACGCCGATCAGCCGCTCGATCGAGTCGTCGGCAGACAGCTCCGCCGCCAGGCGGCCTCCCAGATAGCGGGAGACGCCGGTGATCAGGACGACCCGGGCACTCACCCCAAAGAGCCTACGGGGCAAGCGGATGGGTCGTAGGCGCTACTTCTTGTTGCGACGCTGAACGCGAGTCTTCTTGAGCAGCTTGCGGTGCTTCTTCTTCGCCATCCGCTTGCGACGCTTCTTGATGACCGAACCCACGAGAAGCCTTCTTCCTAGCCGATTTCGTTATCGAACCGGCAGTGTGAGGTCTCTCGCATCCGGTCTCTTACCTCGAGGCTACCCGGCCTCGACGAACGAGTGCCGAAGGTAGTCGTGGACCGCCTGCTCAGGTACGCGCACCGAACGACCGACCCGCACCGCGGGCAACGTGCCGGCGTTGACCAGCCGGTACACGGTCATCTTGGAGACGCGCATCACCGACGCAACCTCGGCAACCGTCAGAAAGCGCAACTCTCCGAGCCGCTCGGCTTCGGTGGCCATTGCGTAAACCGCCCTCCCACGTGGACGGCGAGCCGGCTTCCCCTCCGGCGCATGATCCGTTCGCGTGCTCAGTTGCGACTGTATCGGCTGAGACAGCACCGCGTCACTGTGGCGGGTGATGCGTTCGGCCGAAAGAGTGACGGGCGGACGCGCCAGGATCAACCCTTCGGGGGCCGAATCAGGCCCTTGTCACCGATGCGCGCGGCCTGCCCGGCGAAGTCCTCACGTGACAGTGACCGCACCAACGGGATCGAGTTCCCACCGAGGGACGGCCGCCCGTCACTGTCAAGAAGCACGCTGTTCAGCTGGCCCGTGACATACCCCCCGGACGACGTCAGCGTGACGTGCAGGATCGCCGAGTCCGACAGCACGCCGCCCCCGCCGAAGTTGTGGAAGTTGGCAAAGTTGCCAAGGCTGTAGGCGATCAGGTGACCGTGGAAGAACTCCATGCCGCGCAACACGTGCGGCCCACTCGCGAGTACGAGGTCCGCGCCGTTGCGTATCGCCATGTGGGCAAAGGCTTCTGGGTTGCCTCGGTCCTCACCGAGGAAGTACTCCTCCTCACCGGTGACGTGCGTACGGTCTGATCCCTCCGCGCCGGCGTGCATGTAGACGACGACGATCGACGCGTCCTTGCTTGCCTCGCGGATCATCGACGCTGCTGTGCTCAGGTCGAGCAGGCTCGCGGTGTAGTCGTACGGCGCGAACGCAATGAAGGCGATCTTGCGACCGCCGGCCTTGACGACCGTGATCTCACCGGGCAGCCCGGTCTGCGCCATGCCGGCGTGATGGATCGCGCGGACCGTCTGGTCCTGACCGGTCTTGCCGAAGTCGAAGGAGTGGTTGTTCGCGTCGTTGAGAACGGTGAAGCCATCGGCCGCGAGATAGCCGGCGAACCGAGGCGGGTTGCGGAACGCGAAGCACTCGCTGTCATGCGGCGGGCACTTGCTCGTCGACGCGTTGGTCAGCGTGCCTTCGAGGTTCGCGAACACCACCTGGGCGCCATTCGTGAGCGTCGCCTCGATCGGGTCCAGGTAGTTAGCCGGGTCCGGCGCGAGCGAAGGCGTGTTTCCCAGGATGGTGTCCCCGACGGCCGCGATCGTGATGTTGCCGGAGGCAGCGACCGGTCTCGGAGTTGCCGACGGCGACGGCGTCGCGTCGCCTAGCCCGGCGCCGCACGCGAGCCCGCCCGCGATGAGCGAGACGACTGCCGCGCCTCGTGCGAGGTACTTCCTCATCCGGGTGCTCCTAAAGGTCGGACATCGAGGTCGGGGCTTGCCTTCCGGTGCGCTGCACCACGTGGTCCTGCCAGGCCTGCGGCGTCGGCGTCGCCGGGTCCAGTGGCTCGCCCGTCATGACGGCCAGCAGGTGGGTCCAGCTGCGAGGTACGACGCGAACCAGCTCGTACCCGCCGCCGCCGGTGGCAAGCCACCGTCCCTCGCAAAGCTCATGAGCCAGGTCGTGCAGCTTGGCGTGTGCGGCGAGCTGCCCATCGACCGTGAGCTCGAGATGAGCAAGCGGATCGAGCGCGTGGGTGTCGCAGCCATGCTGGCTGACGATGAACTGTGGCGCGAACCGGCGCAGCGCGTCCGGCACCACCGCGTCGAACTCGCGATGCCACGCCTCGTCGTCGACGCCGGGCGAGAACGCCACGTTGAGGGCACCTCCACGGGCGTTCGGACCGCCGACGTCATCGGCGAACCCGGTGCCGGGAAACAAGGTGCGGCCCGATTCGTGGAGGCTGACCGTCAGGACTCTCGGATCGTCCCAGAACAGCGCTTGTACGCCGTCGCCGTGATGAACGTCGATGTCGACGTACGCCACCCGGTCGTAGCCCTGAGTCAGCAGCCACGCGATAGCGACCGCGGGGTCGTTGTAGACACAGAAGCCGGAAGCCCGCGAGCGCATGGCGTGGTGCAGACCTCCGGAGATGCTCACTCCATGGTCGGCCTCACCGGAGACGACCGCGCGGGCAGCGGCGACCGTCGCGCCCGATACCAGCGCGCTGGCGGCGTGCATGTCCGGGAACACCGGGTCATCCGGCGTACCAAGACCGTGCGCCGGATCAGCCGCAAGTGACTCCCCGGCAAAGCGCACGGCATCGAGATAGTCGCGCGAGTGAACCAACGCCAGCAGGTCGTCGTCGGCTGCCTCGAAGGCGATCAGGTCGATCTGATCAAGGACGCCGAGAGCACTAGCCAGCGCCATCGTCAGCTCGACACGCACCGGGTTGAGCGGGTGCGACGACCCGAAGTCGTAGTCGAGCAATCGGCGGTCCCAGGCCGCTGCGACCGAGCAGCTCAAGACGCGTCGGCAGCGATCTCGCGGGATCGGTCACGACAGGCTTCCAAGCCCGCCCGGATCGATTCCCGCATGTCGTGCTCGTCGAAGCTTCGAAGCGCTGCCGCTGTCGTCCCGTTCGGGCTCGTCACGTTCTTGCGAAGCTTGCCGGGCTCATCGCCTGAGTCGCGCATCATCACGCCTGCACCGACGACGGTCTGGATCGCCAGGTCTTTCGCGAGCGTCGCCGAAAGGCCAAGACTGATGCCCGCATCGATGATCGCCTCGACGAAGTAGAAGAAGTACGCCGGGCCACTGCCAGATACCGCCGTCACCGCGTCGAGCTGATCGTCGGTCACCCTCACGACCTTGCCGACCGGCTCGAGCAGGGCCTCGGCTCGCTGGAGGTGCTCCTCTCCCGCATTGATGCCGGGGGCGACCGCACTCATTCCCTCATTGACGAGCGCCGGGGTGTTGGGCATGACGCGAACAACCGGAGTGCCCGCGGGCAGGTGGCCCTCGAGCGTCGCGCAGGACAAGCCCGCGACGATCGAGATCACCAGCTTGTCACCCGCGCCAAGTGCCGTGATCTCGTCGAGCAGCGCGGTCGTCTCTGTGGGCTTCACCGCCACTAGCAAGGTGTCGGCCCGGCCCACCGCGCCCGCGACGTCATGACGGGCGATGCCGTATTGCTTGGCAATGACGTCAGCGCGTTCGTCGTACCGCTCGACGAAGACGACGTCGTTCGCGTCGTACCCGGACCGGAGCAGACCCGAGAGCAGCGCCTCGCCCATCTTGCCCGCGCCCAGGATCGCGACCGTGTCACCCATGTCCGCGATCCTTCCAGATCGATCGGAGAGCTACCTCGTCGTCTCGTCGACGGCGACCGCTGCCGCCGCGAGATGCAACCTCGTGAAGGCCAACGCCTCAGCGACGTCTGACTCACGCTCGTTGTGGTCATCCGCACGTCGGGTGTTGATCTCGACGACGACGGTGCCATCGAACCCGTTGACGGCTAGCTGCTCGAGCAGCTCAGCGCATGGCTGCGCACCGCGACCCGGGACCAGATGCTCGTCACGAGCACTGCCCATGCCATCGGCGATGTGGATGTGGGCGAGGCGGTCCCCCATCCGGCCGGCCATCTCGAGTGCGTCGTTCTGCGAGACCGCCGTATGAGACAGATCAAGCGTGAAGTGCCGGAAGTCCTCTTCGCTCGGGTCGTAGTCAGGCGAGTACGGCACGACCGAGCGGCCGCGGGCGCGCAACGGGAACATGTTCTCGACCGCAAAGCGGACATCGGTCTCGCCCGCCATCCGCTCGATGCCCTCGATGAAGTCGCGGGCATACTCCCGCTGCCAGCGAAATGGCGGATGTACGACGACGGTCGGCGACTGCAGCGCCTCGGCGACTGCCTGGGCTTTGACGAGCTTGCCCCAAGGCTCGGTGCCCCAGACGGTGCGCGTGATGATCAGGCACGGCGCGTGGACCGCGAGGATCGCGATGCCGTGGTAGTCCGACAGCTTGCGCAGCGCCTCGACGTCCTGGCTGACCGGGTCGGGAGTCACCATGACCTCGACGCCGTCGTACCCGAGCCGAGCCGCCATCTCGAACGCGGCAGCCGTGGACTCCGGATACACAGAGGCCGTCGACAACGCCACCTTCGCGTCGGGCACGTTGACAACCGTCACGACATGAAAGCCTAGGCCCGCAGTGCCCGGCTGACCGGTTGCGCCGTAGGGTTGCTGCGTGCCTGAGGTTGATCTGGACTTTCCGCGGCAATGGGTCGAGTTCGCCCACCCTGATGATGCCGACCAGATCTTCCGCTGCGACCTGACGTGGCTGCTCTCCCGCTGGACCTGCATCTTCGGCAGCGGGTGCAAGGGCATCGTCAAGGGACGCAAGGACGACGGCTGCTGCACCCACGGAGCGCACTTCTCCGACAAGGATGACGAGAAGAAGACGAAGAAGTTCGCCAAGGCGATGACGGCGGACGAGTGGCAGTTCCGCGACGAGGGCCTGAAGAACGGCGTCACCGAGGTCGAGGACGACGCGCCCAAGACCCGCCGCTACAAGGGCGCCTGCATCTTCCTCAACCGTCCGGGCTTCGCGGCCGGGCAGGGCTGCGCCTTGCATCTCCACGCACTCAACGTCGGACGGCACCCACTGGAGACCAAGCCCGACGTGTGCTGGCAGCTCCCGGTCCGTCGTACCTATGACAAGCGGACCCGGCCCGACGACACCAAGGTGCAGGTCGTCTCGATCGGCGAGTACGACCGCCGTGGCTGGGGCGCAGGCGGCCATGACCTCAACTGGTACTGCAGCGGCGCGACCGAGGCGCACGTCGCCGAGACCCCGCTCTACCTCACCTACCAGCCCGAGCTCGTCGAGCTGATGGGCCAGCCGGCGTACGACGTCCTGGCCGAGATCTGCGAGGCGAACCTCGCCGGCCGCTTCACCGCGCACCCCGCCGACTAGGGCGCGTCGCTGCTCGGTGTTGTCGTAGCTCGCACCTAACGTCACGGGCATGGTGTCCAAGGCAGTCGCGCGCCCCGCGTACCGGTGTGCCGAGTGCGGCCTCGAGGTCGCCAAGTGGGTTGGCCGCTGCCCGGAGTGCCAGGCGTGGGGCACGATCGGCGAAGCCGGCGTTCGACCAGGACTGAGCGTCGTCGCAGGTCCGGTCTCGGCACCGGCGAAGCCGATCGGCGAGGTCGAGGAGCACTCGGCTCGGCATCGCCCGACCGGTGAGGACGAGCTCGACCGCGTGCTCGGCGGCGGACTGGTGCCTGGCTCTGTGGTGCTGCTCGCCGGTGAGCCCGGCGTTGGCAAGTCGACGCTGCTGATCAGCGCCGCGGCCAAGATCGCCCGCAGCGGGCGACGCTGCCTGGTCGTCACCGGCGAGGAGTCGGCTTCGCAGGTTCGGCTGCGAGCAGGCCGGATCGGCGCGCTCGCCGACGACCTCTACCTCGCCGCCGAGACCGACCTCGCTGCTCTGCTCGGCCACGTCGAGGCGGTCAGCCCCGACGTGCTCATCGTCGACTCGGTGCAGACCATCGGATCGGCGGAGAACGACGGCACGGCAGGTGGGGTAGCGCAGGTACGTGAGGTCGCCGGCGCGATCATCCGGCTGTCGAAGTCACGAGGGATCGCCACGATCCTGGTCGGACACGTGACGAAGGACGGTTCGGTCGCCGGCCCACGAACCCTCGAGCACCTGGTCGACGTCGTCCTGTCGTTCGAAGGCGACCGTCACTGTCGGCTGCGGCTCGTCCGCACGGTGAAGAACCGGTTCGGCCCCGCTGATGAGGTCGGCTGCTTCGACCTCACCGAGGACGGCATCGTCGGACTGCCCGACCCGTCCGGCCTGTTCCTCTCGCACGGCAACAACCCCGTCCCCGGCACGTGCGTCACGGTGACGATGGAAGGCCGCCGCGCGCTGGTGACGGAGCTGCAGTCGCTGGCGATGCCTACCGACCTACCCAACGCACGACGCTCGACGAGTGGCGTCGATTCTTCTCGACTCGCGATGCTGCTCGCCGTGCTGCAAAGCCGGGCGAACCTCGCGTTCTTCAAGCGCGACGTCTATGCCGCGACGGTCGGCGGCGTACGAATCGACGACCCCGCAGCCGACCTCGCACTTGCCCTCGCCCTCGCCAGCACGTTTCTCAACGTCGCAGTGCTGCCCGGCCTGATTGCGATCGGCGAGGTTGGTCTGGCAGGCGAGATCCGCCCGGTCTCAGGAGTTCGCGGCCGCCTGGTCGAGGCCGCGCGCCTCGGGTTCACGACCGCTCTCGTCCCACCGCGCTGCGGAGCCGACGCGGCCGGCATCCGCGCGATCGAGGTCGGCAACGTGATGGAGGCGGTACGACGCGTCTGGCCCGACGCGTAGACCCTCCGGTCCAAGATCAAGAGGGATCTCAGACTCGCGCCTTTAGACTCGCTTCTCGAACGAATCGAGGAGTGACGTGGCACCCGAGCGCGCCGAAGGCGACCTGCTGCGGGCGACGCTTGCCAAGATCGCCCCCGGAACGCAGCTCCGCGACGGTCTCGAGCGGATCCTCCGCGGCCACACCGGCGCGCTGATCGTCCTCGGCTTCGACAAGGTCGTCGACGGGATCTGCACCGGCGGGTTCCCACTCGACGTGGAGTTCGCCGCGACCCGACTGCGCGAGCTCGCCAAGATGGACGGCGCGATCGTGCTCGACGATGGTCTGACACGGATCCTTCGCGCGGCGACGCACCTCGTCCCCGACCCGTCGATCCCGACCGAAGAGTCCGGCACCCGCCACCGCACGGCGGAACGCGTCGCCCGACAGACCGGGTATCCCGTCGTCAGCGTCAGCCAGTCGATGCGGATCATCGCCCTCTACGTCGACGGTCGGCGTTACGTGCTGGACGACTCCGCCGCGATCCTGTCCCGCGCCAACCAGGCGCTTGCAACTCTCGAGCGCTACAAGCTGCGCCTCGATGAGGTCAGCGGCACGCTGTCTGCACTCGAGATCGAAGACCTCGTCACCGTCCGCGACGCCGTCGTCGTCACGCAACGGCTCGAGATGGTGCTGCGGATCGCATCGGAGATCGATGGGTACGTCGTTGAGCTCGGCACCGACGGCCGACTGCTCGCACTACAGCGCGACGAGCTGATGGCTGGCGTCACCCAAGAACGCGAGCTCGTCGTCCGTGACTACATGCCGTTGCCGCACGGCCGCAAACCTCGTACCGCCGACCATGTCCTTGCCGAGCTCGACGGCCTGTCCGGCATCGACCTGCTCGACCTCGAGGTCATCGCCCGGGTGTGCGGGCTCGGGAGCGCCGCCGACGTTCTCGATACTCCTGTCTCTCCGCGCGGCTACCGACTGCTGGCCCGCGTGCCGCGACTCCCGTCAGCAGTCATCGACCGGCTGGTCGAACACTTCGGTGGCCTGCAGAAGCTGCTTGCAGCAACTATCGACGACTTGCAGCTAGTTGAAGGCGTCGGCGAGACCCGCGCCCGCTCCGTACGCGAAGGTCTTTCGCGGCTCGCCGAATCGTCGATCCTCGAGCGCTACGTCTGATCTGCGTGCGACACACGACGTCTAGCTAGAACGCGGCGCTCAGGTCGTCGACTCCTTCGAGCGACTCGGCCCACCCGGTAGCCGCTACGTCGAGCATCTTCTCCAGGTCGACCAGCAGCACCGGGCCGTCGGCAGAGCTGCGCACCCCGACGACGTAGGACGGCAGCACCTTCGCGGGACGGTCGGTCAACTCGGGCAGCGCATCGGCCGCGAGCACCGCGAGCACCTGGTCAACCGCAACGCCGACCGCGTCGCCGGCAACGTCGACCACAAGGACGTCGCCCTCATCCTCAGGAGCGTCAGGGCCGCGTACGTCGAGCACGGGCAGGGGCGCGCCGCGCAGCTCGATCACGCCCGCGAGTGGCGGCTGGACACCAGGCAGCCGCTGCAGCCCCGCCAACCGCACGATCTCTCGGACATCGTCGAGCGACGTCGCAAAGGTGCGCGCCGCCAGGCGGAACATCACATAGCCGGTGGTCATGGGGTGCCCTCAAGTGAAGCAGCCGTTCCGGCACGCTCGGCCAGCTGGTTACACAACGCGGCAAGCTCACCTACCTCACGTCCACCCAGCTCAGGAGCGGTCGTATCGGCGGGACGGTTGCCGAGCGTGCGGGCGGCAGCACGGTACGAACGAGCTGCCGCGACGCCCTCGCCGACCCGGTCAAGCGCGCCGGCGAGCATGAAGTGGGCGAAGCCGTGCTCAGGATCCAGATAGAGCGTCTTGCGAAGCACGACTAGAGCATCGGCATCCCGGCCCAGATTCGTGAGCGCGACACCCCACAGATAGTGCGCATCGGGACGCAACGGCGTGCTTCCCGCAACCTCCGCGGCGATGTCGGCCGCCTCCGCATAGCGACCTTCTTCCAGGGCGACCCGGACGGCATCGAGCGGATCGGGTAGCTCGGTAGCCAGCGGGATCACGCGCGGCACCGGCATCGCCGGCGTCACCAGACGCGGCAGCTTCGGCACCGCCTCAGCCTGATTCTCACGATGCCGCCGGTCCGAGTCCGTCTTGCGACGCTCGGGCATGCGCGGGATCGGCTCGTCACCGACGCGGCGCTCGGGCAACACTCGCCGACGGTCGGCCTCGTCGACCTTCTCCTCGACGTCGTCGAGGCGGCGGTAGACGAAGGCGTCACCGAGAGATACCAAAGTGAAGTCGTCGCTGATCTGCCAGAGCGTTTCGGCGTGGCCGAGAAACAGGTATCCGCCGTCGCGAAGCCGCACGTGGAAACGCTTCATCAGCTTGCGCGTGGTGTCGCGATCGAAGTAGATCGTGACGTTGCGGCAGAGGATCAGGTCAGCCTCTCCGGCCTCGAATGCCGCCTCCTCCGTGACCAGGTTGCGGTGCTCGAAGTCCACGATCGAGCGCACCTCGTCGCGAACCGTCCATGCCGCGCCGTCTGGATCCGGGACGAACCATCTGGCGAGATCCGACGGCTCGGTCATCACGAACGACCGCTCGCCGTACCTCGCCGCCTGCCCCGCCGCCAGGCCGCGCGTCGAGATGTCAGTCGCCAGGACCTTGATGTCCCAATCCGTCGTCGCAGGCAGCAGCTCGCGGACGAGGATCGCGACCGTGTAGGCCTCCTCACCGGTCGAGCAGCCCGCGCTCCAGATCCGCAGCCGCTTCTGCTCGGCGTTCTGCCGGATCAGCTCCGGCATGACGTACTTGCGCAGCGCCCGGATCTGCGGCGGGTTCCGGAAGAAGTGAGTCTCCGGGATGGTGACTTCATCGAGCAGCGCCTGGCGCTCCTCGGCGCCGGTAACTGCAGTGACCTTGGTGAGGTACGACGCGACGTCAGCCGTCTTGGTCGCTCGCATCCGCTCGCCGATGGAAAAGCCGAGAGAGTCCCGCCGAGAGTCGTCGAACGACAATCCAGCCGCGCCGTGAAGGAGTCTCGCGACGGCCGCGAACTCTGCATCGCTGAGAGCGACGCGATTCACGAGCGCCGACCGCCGTCGTCCACCGGGCTGAGGATCCGGTGCAGCGCCACCGAGATGTCTGGGAGCGGCAGCTGGAGATCCACTGCGCCCTCGGACATCGCGGCAGCCGGCATTCCATACACGGCGCTGGTCGACTCGTCCTGGCCGATCGTGAGCCCGCCGCGATCACGGACCCGCTTCAACCCGGTCGCGCCGTCGCGGCCCATCCCGGTCAGCAGGACTCCTGCGGCCATCGACCCGTATGCCTCCGCGGCCGACGTGAAGGTCACATCGATGCCGGGCACGTGGTACTGCGTGGGCGGGGGCGTCGAGGTCGTGATTCGAAGGTGATCGTGGATGACGAGGTTGACCGCGCCCGGCGCGATGGTGACCGTGCCCTGCGCAAGGCGCTTGCCGTGCTCGCCGAGCACGACCGGCAGCGGGCAGACATCATCGAGCCAGTGAGACAGGCCCTCCATGAAGCCGTCGGCCATGTGCTGGATGACGACGATCGCGGTGGCGGTCTGGCGAGGCAGGTCCGCAAGCAACGTCGCGAGTGCCTGGGGACCACCAGTCGAGGCACCGATCACCAACAGCTGGAACTCGCGCTGCGAGAGGCTCTCGAGCAGCGCGCTCGGCTCGTTGGGACGCGGTGGGGGTTGCCTGCGAGAGGCGGTGCGCGGTGGGGGTTGTTCTGTCGTTCCGTCGAGCCGCGCCGTCGTCATCGACGACCGGGTCACACCCAGCCGGCCGCGCGGATGGGTGATCACACGCACCCGGCCGGCGACCCGCAGCTTCTGCCGCAGCTCCTCGGCGTACTCCGAGAGCCGCGCGCTGTCCTCCGGACCCGGCTTGGCCATCACGTCGATAGCTCCGGCGGCCAGCGCAGACGCGGCATTGTCGCGGTCGGCACCATTGACGAAAGCCGAGTAGACGACGATCGGCGTCGGCCGGTTGGCCATGATCCGCTCGATCGCCTCGATGCCGTTCATCACCGGCAGGTGGAGGTCCATGATCACCGCGGTCGGTTGCAACCGTTCGACCAGCGCGACGGCGTCGCGGCCGGTTCGCGCCTCGCCGACCACCTCGAGCATCGGGTCAGACGCCATTGCGGCGCGGATGAATCGTCGCTGCGTCGCGGAGTCGTCGACGATGACCACAGTGACCGGAGATGGGAGCTCCGGCTGCGCAGTCACCTGTGACATGTCGTCGTGTCCGTCCGCGTGCTTGAGGGCCCAGACAGATGTCCGAGGCCGGCCGATCCGATGCGTTATGCGCCGTTATGGAAGGCAAAGACGACCTGCGGAGCAGCGACGCCGTCGAGCTTCGCATGCAGAACATATTCGCCAACTGCTGCGGCGTCGCCCGAGGTGCAGCCTGGCTCCAGGCGCTTGCCGTCCCAGGTGATCGAGATCGTGCTCGACGCCTGCGGCGCGAGCGTCTTCGTCGACGCGACATCGCTGCGCGGACATCCCGCGCTCTTACCGGTCGTCCAGAACCGATCGGCGCCGGTGGTGACGGTCCAGTTCTCATCGGACGGAGACGTCGTAAGACGGCAGGACGCCGCCGAGACGTTGGTCAGAACGCCTGTGAAGATCGGCGAGTCGCCCGGGGCGTAGACCGACTTCGAAGCCGAGACCCGCGCAGACAGGTCACCCGGCGCACACGGGTCGGGAGTCTGCGACGTGTTGTTGGATGAGGGCGATCCGCCGGTGTTGTTCGAGCCTGCCGACGGCTTCTTGCTGCCACCCGAGCAGGACACCGCCACGATGATGATCAAGATCAGTGGCACGCCGAGGACGGCCAGCCGGCGCAGCCAGTACACGCGCGCAGGCTGCGACCCCACCGGCGACAGCACGCTGCTCATCTGGATGATCGTAGGACCATGACCGACACCACGTTCTCGCGCCAAGTACAGCGCTGGTACGACGAGAACGCTCGCGACCTGCCTTGGCGAACGCCCGAGGTGGGTGGCTGGGGAGTGCTGGTCAGCGAGGTCATGCTGCAGCAAACCCCTGTCGCGCGGGTGGTTCCCGCCTGGGAGTCTTGGATGACGCGCTGGCCGACGCCGGCTGCACTGGCCGCCGTTGCGCCCGGTGAAGCGGTCCGGGAGTGGGGTCGGCTCGGCTACCCGCGGCGTGCGCTGCGACTGCACGAGGCGGCAACGGAGATCGTCGCGCGCCATGGCGGGGTGGTGCCGTCGGCGTACGACGACCTGCTCGCACTCCCTGGAGTAGGTGGCTATACCGCCGCTGCGGTCGCGGTGTTCGGGTACGGCGGACGCCACGCCGTCCTCGACACCAATGTTCGGCGGGTCTACGCCAGGGTCTTCGCCGGCGCACAGGACGCCGCAACTTCGTCGCCGACGCGCTCGGAGCAAGAAACCGCATTGGCACTGGTGCCGACCGACGAGCCCGCGCACTACAGCGTCGCTGTCATGGAGCTCGGCGCGCTGGTGTGCACGGCGCGCGACCCTCGCTGCGGCGGCTGTCCGGTCTCAGGCGAGTGCACCTGGCTGATCGCTGGGCGGCCGGAGGGGCTGGTTGTCCACAAGACCCAGACCTACGCAGGCACCGACCGTCAGGTTCGGGGGCGGTTGCTCGCGGTGCTGCGGGATGCACCCGACCTGGTTGCCAAGCCCGAGCTCGATGTCGTGTGGGATGACGAGGTGCAACGCGAACGCTCACTCTCCGGACTCATCGAGGACGGCCTCGTCGAGCCGGTGGGCGACGACCACTTCAGGCTGCCGACATGAGGTACGCCTTCGCCCACCGCGGCGGCCGCGCTCATGGCCCGGACAACAACTTGGCGACCTTCGCCGAGGCACTCGCCCGAGGCGCCCGCGCGCTGGAGACGGACGCGTGGGTCACCGCCGATGGGGTCGTCGTACTCGACCATGACGGCTTGCATCGAGCCGGAACGCCCGACGAGGTCGCCATCACCGCGGTGCGGCGCGCTGAGCTCGCGGCCCACATTCCGACGCTCGCGGAGCTCTATGCCCAGTGCGGGACCGACTTCGACCTCGCCATCGACGTGAAGGGCGAAGGCGGCGCAGACGCGATCTGCCAAGTCGCACGTGAGCACGATGCCGAAGAGCGGCTGTGGCTGTTCACGCCGAGTAGCACTCGGCCCGGCGAGATCAAACCCGCACACGCCGGCGTGACGGTCCGCGCCAGGCAGCTGCGCGACCGTGGAGCGCGACAGGTCCTGCTAAGACAGCTCCGGGACGACGGCGTGGAGGTCATCAACTCGCGTTGGCCGTATTGGCGACGGTCAGCGGTCGCCGACGTCCACGCACTCGGGTTGCTGGCCTTCGCCTGGGACGTGCAGTGGTCGATCGCGGTCGGTCACGCCCGGCGGATCGGAATCGACGGGATCTTCAGCGACCACGTCGGACTGCTTGAAGGGGCGCTCCGGTAAGTCACGCCGCGTAGTTGCGCAACACCCGCAATGCCGCATCGGCGTAGGGACCTTCCGCGCGCAAACCTGACTGGTCCGGTGCGAGTCGCTGCGCACCGACCCGGCAGAACACACCCGCGCTCCCGATGATCCGAGACGGCGCCGTCGGGTCGCCGTACGTCCACCTCTCGCCGCTCGGGCCGATGAGCTCGCAGTAGATCGGCTGCGGCTCCTCATTGCTGAGCCCGAATCCGTACGGCAGCGTTCGATGGGCAAGCCAGGCGACGTGACGCAGCCGATCAGTGTCGGCGTAGTCGATGCCGAGTGGCTCGGCAATGTCGAGGGCGTGCGCCCAGTGCTCCGCCAGGCGAGTGGTCGCCATCACCTGAGGCCTCAGCGGAGCTGCCGCCCAAGGGAAGCGCACGGCGGGATCGGCATGCCGTAACGCGTCGACGGAAGCTCGCCGTGCGGTGCGCCAGCGCTGGAGGATCACGAAGGGGTCGCCGCGCTCGGCTCGCACCCGGTTCTCCATGATCTCGTCGACCGTGTCGCCCTCCACCGGGAGGGAATCGATCAGCGAGATCTGGGCGCCGGTGACACTCGAGACCACGGCCTCCTCACTCTGCGCGAGATGCAGCACGACGTCGGAGATGCTCCAGCCTGCCGCGGCCGAGGGCGAGAGCCAGCCGGCCTCATCGAGCCCGTCGACCATCGCCTCGATGGCATCCTGCTCGGCCTCGAGATCCGCGATCACGGTCGCCCCTAAACGTGTCAGAGCCTCACCCCGTTATAGCGGGGTGAGGCTCTGACAACTACAACTTTCTAGGCGTCGGCCGCGGCAGTGCCCTCTTCGCTTGGCGCGGTACCAGCCTCGATCAGCGGTACGTCGAGCTCGGTCGGCTTGGACTCGCCACGGAACGTGAACCGCTCCTCGACGCCGGCGCCGTCGACGCCCTCGACATCCTCGACGTCCACCACGACGATCTGACCCGCCGTGAGCTCGCCGTAGAGGATCTTCTCGGACAGCGAATCCTCGATCTCACGCTGAATGGTCCGGCGCAACGGCCGGGCGCCCAGCACTGGGTCGTACCCCTTCTTCGCCAGCAGTCGCTTCGCGTCCGAGGTGAGCTCGATCGCCATGTCGCGGTTCTTCATCTGCTCGTCGACCCGACCGATCATCAAGTCGACGATCGTGACGATGTCTTCCTCGGAGAGCTGGTGGAACACGATCGTGTCGTCCACGCGGTTGAGGAACTCCGGACGGAAGTGCTGCTTGAGCTCTTCATTGACCTTGAGCTTCATCCGCTCGTAGTTGTTGACGTCGTGGTCGCCCGCGGCGAACCCGAGGTTCAGGCCCTTCGCGATGTCCCGCGTGCCAAGGTTCGTCGTCATGATGATCACGGTGTTCTTGAAGTCCACGGTGCGACCCTGCGCGTCGGTCAGCCGGCCGTCTTCGAGCACCTGAAGCAGCGCGTTGAAGACATCGGGGTGGGCCTTCTCGATCTCGTCGAACAGTACGACCGAGAACGGCTTGCGCCGCACCCGCTCGGTCAGTTGACCACCGTCTTCGTAGCCGACGTAACCAGGAGGCGACCCGACCAGGCGCGAGACGGTGTGCTTCTCCATGAACTCACTCATGTCGAGCTGGATCAGCGAGTCCGCGTCACCGAACAGGAACTCGGCGAGCGTCTTCGACAGCTCGGTCTTCCCGACGCCGGAGGGTCCGGCGAAGATGAATGACCCCCCCGGTCGCTTCGGATCCTTCAGGCCGGCACGGGTACGACGAATCGCCTGCGAGACGGCCTTGACCGCCTGGTCCTGGCCGATGACCCGGTGGTGCAGCTCGTCCTCCATGCGGAGCAGTCGAGCCGTCTCCTCCTCGGTCAGCCGGAAGACCGGGATGCCGGTCCAGGTCGCGAGGACCTCTGCGATCTCCTCGTCGGTGACCTCGGCGACGACATCCATGTCACCGGCCTTCCACTCGCGCTCGCGGTCGGCCTTCTGCGCGAGGAGCTGCTTCTCCTTGTCGCGCAGCGAGGCGGCCTTCTCGAAGTCCTGCGCGTCGATCGCGCTCTCCTTGTCACGGCGCACCGAGGCGATCTTCTCGTCGAACTCGCGCAGGTCCGGCGGAGCCGTCATGCGACGGATCCGCATCCGCGAGCCGGCCTCGTCGATCAGGTCGATCGCCTTGTCCGGCAGGAAGCGGTCGGAGATGTAGCGGTCGGCAAGCTGGGCCGCCGCCACCAGCGCGGCGTCGGTGATCGACACCCGGTGATGGGACTCGTAGCGATCGCGCAGGCCCTTGAGGATCTCGATGGTGTGCGCCAACGTCGGCTCGCCGACCTGGATCGGCTGGAACCGCCGCTCGAGCGCCGCGTCCTTCTCGAGGTACTTGCGGTACTCGTCGAGGGTCGTCGCGCCGATTGTCTGCAGCTCGCCACGAGCAAGCATCGGCTTGAGGATCGACGCCGCATCGATCGCACCTTCAGCGGCACCGGCGCCGACGAGAGTGTGAATCTCGTCGATGAAAAGAATGATGTCGCCGCGAGTGCGGATCTCCTTGAGGACCTTCTTCAGCCGCTCCTCGAAATCACCGCGGTAACGGCTTCCGGCGACCAATGCGCCGAGGTCGAGGGTGTAAAGCTGCTTTTCCTTGAGGTTCTCCGGTACCTCGCCCTTCACGATTCCCTGGGCGAGTCCTTCGACGACCGCGGTCTTGCCGACACCAGGCTCGCCAATGAGGACCGGGTTGTTCTTGGTACGGCGCGACAGCACCTGCATGACGCGCTCGATTTCCTTCTCGCGCCCGATGACCGGGTCGAGCTTTCCTTCGCGTGCAGCCTGCGTCAGGTTGCGGCCGAACTGGTCGAGGACCAGCGAAGTGCTCGGCGTACCTTCGCCGACGCCGCCAGCCGCGGCCGGCTCCTTGCCCTGGTAGCCGGACAACAGCTGGATGACCTGCTGACGGACCCGGTTCAGGTCCGCGCCGAGCTTCACCAGAACCTGCGCCGCGACGCCTTCGCCCTCGCGGATCAGACCGAGCAGGATGTGCTCGGTGCCGATGTAGTTGTGTCCGAGCTGCAATGCCTCGCGGAGGCTGAGCTCGAGAACCTTTTTGGCACGCGGTGTGAAGGGGATGTGTCCGCTCGGGGCCTGCTGGCCCTGGCCGATGATCTCCTCGACCTGCTGGCGCACACCTTCCAGCGAGATGCCAAGCGACTCCAACGCCTTGGCGGCGACGCCCTCGCCCTCGTGGATCAGCCCGAGCAGGATGTGCTCAGTACCGATGTAGTTGTGGTTGAGCATCCTGGCTTCTTCTTGCGCCAGGACGACCACCCGACGTGCGCGGTCGGTAAATCTTTCGAACATGTTCGCTCCTCGCGCCGTACCCGGGTCGCCCCGTGCTCCGCATGCTAGCCCTGGCATGTGACGCGGCGCGCCACTCCTCCAGTGCGGTAACCAATTAGACGCAACGACCGGCGAAGCAGGTTCGATACCAAGAGCACTTTCGGTTCAGCCAGTGGCGAAACCGGGGCGAAATCTGGCGTTTCGGAACCTAATGACCGGCGGCGGCGTACTGGTCGATCACATCAGCGGGGATGCGACCGCGCTCGCTGACCTTCACGCCCGAGGACTTGGCCCAGGCGCGTACGGCCGCCGGGTCGACGCCGGTTGCGACCCGCTGGCGACGGGCGCCCATGGTCGCGACCCGTCCGGTACGACGACCCGCGCCGACGTACGGCGCAAAGGAGTCGCGCAGCTGCGCAGCATGTGAGTTACAGACGTCGATTTCGTAGCTGACGCCGTCGAGTGAGAACCGAATCGTGTCGGTGCCCTCGGTGTCGTCGTCGTGAAGGTCACATACCAGCAATACCTGGACGCGTTGAGCCATTGGGGAAGTCTCCTCGCTCAAATGATGAGCTTGATTTCGAAATGCCTCTTACAAAGGTACGCGGCGATTTCTGAAATCGGCAACCACACGTTCTCAGGTGTGGAATACGGCGCAATAGATCTATTCCGGACGCAACAGCGGGAAAGTAATCGCCTCGCGAATGTTGACGCCAGTCAGCAGCATCAACAGCCGGTCGACACCAAGACCCATTCCGCCCATCGGTGGGGCGCCGTGCTCGAGCGCCCGCAGGAAGTCCTCGTCGAGCTGCATCGCTTCGGCGTCGCCACCTGCAGCTTTCGCGGACTGCTCCGTGAGCCGACGACGTTGCTCCACCGGGTCGACGAGCTCGGAGTACGCCGGCGCAAGCTCGACACCGTTGATGATCAGGTCCCATGCCTCGGTGAGCCGCGGATCGTCGCGATGCGGTCGCGCAAGCGGGCGTACCGATGCCGGATAGTCACGCACGAAGGTGGGCTGGACCAGGTGGTCCTCGACGAGCTGCTCGTATAGCTCGAGCACGATCTCGCCCTCGTCCCACTCCGGTCGCACTGCGACCTCTCGTGAGGCCGCGAGCCGAACCAGCTCGTCCTTGGCAGTGTCGATCGTGACCTCGGCGCCGAGAGTCTCGCTGATGGCGCCGAACACCGTGACGGTCCGCCACGGTGCGGTGAGGTCGATTTCGCTGCCGTCCGATGCCGGAACGACGGTGTTGCCAAGGGCCAGCGCCGCATTGACGACGAGGTCACGGGTGAGCTGCGCCATCGTGTCGTAGTCGCCGTACGCCTCGTACGCCTCGAGCATCGTGAACTCTGGGCTGTGGGTGGTGTCGACGCCTTCGTTGCGGAAGATCCGGCCGATCTCATAGACCCGCTCGACCCCGCCGACGACAAGCCGCTTGAGCCACAGCTCGAGGGCGATGCGCAGATACATCGGAAGATCGAACGCGTTGAGATGGGTCTCGAACGGCCGAGCCGCCGCACCACCGTGCAGCGTCTGCAACATCGGGGTCTCGACCTCGATGTAGTCGCGGGCATCCAGGGTCGCCCGCAGCGAGCGCAGTACGACGGCACGCGCCTCGACGATTCGGCGGGCATCGGGGTTGACGATGAGATCGAGATAGCGGCGCCGCACTCGCACTTCATCGTCAGAGATGCCGGCCCACTTCTCAGGCAGTGGCCGCAGTGCCTTGCTGGCCATCGTCCAGCCACCAGCCATGACCGACAGCTCGCCGCGCCGGCTTACCACGACCTCACCGTCGATGCTGACGTGGTCGCCGAGGTCGACGTCGCGCTTCCAGTCCTCGAGCCGTGCCTCGCCGAGAGGGTCGAGGGAGAGCATCACCTGCAAGTCACCGGTGCCATCGCGCAGCGTCGCGAAGCACAGCTTCCCGCCATCGCGCTTGAGTACGACGCGACCGGCGATACTGACCCGCTCGCCGGTCTCGGTGTCAGGAACGAGATCCGGGTGCGCCGCGCGAATCTTCGCGTTGGTCGTCGTACGGGGCACGCTGACCGGGTAGCCGTCAACCCCGGAGGCCTGCAGTCGAGCGAGCTTTTCGCGACGGATCAGCTCTTGCTCGGAACGCGTCTGTTCGTCAGCCATTGCGCACTGAGTATTTCAGGAGCAGTTGCGTTCGAAGACCAAGCGGAGGCCGATGAGCGTGAGGTCGGGCTCGTGCTCGGTCACGGTCTCGCACTCGTCGATCACGAGTGAGGCAAGTCCGCCGGTTGCGATGACGATCGGATCGGCGTCCATCTCTTCGCTGATCCGGCGTACGAGTCCGTCGATCTGGCCGGCGAAGCCGTAGACCATTCCGGACTGCAGTGCCTCGACCGTGCTCTTGCCGATCACAGCGCGCGGTCGGGCCAGCTCGACCTTGAACAGCCGCGCCCCCCGCGCGGCGAGGGCATCGATGGAGATCTCGATGCCGGGGGCCAGTGCCCCCCCGAGGAACTCGCCCTTCTCGCTGATCACGTCGAAGTTGGTCGACGTACCGAAGTCCACGACGACCGCTGGGCCGCCATAGAGATGGAATGCAGCGAGTGAGTTCACGATGCGGTCCGCGCCGACCTCGCGAGGGTTGTCGTAGAGCAGCGGTACGCCGGTCTTGACACCGGGCTCGACGATGACGGCCGGCACCTGGGGGTAGTAGCGGGCGAACACCCCACGCAGCTCGTGCAACACCGCGGGCACGGTCGAGCAGGCCGCAATGCCGTCCGGCGATGGCGAGTCGGACAGCAGGCCGCGCAGCAGCAGCGCCAGCTCGTCGGCGGTCGCACGGGTGTCGGTCTTGATCCGCCAGGACTCGATCAGCCGCTCGCCGTGAAAACAGCCGATGACGGTGTTTGTGTTGCCGACATCGATCGTCAGCAACACTCGATCAGCCGGGCTGTCCCCCACGCGGTCGCGAACCCGTCAGCGCGAGGCGGCGGCGCTGTGATCCGACACAGTGTCGCCGCGAACCAGGTCCATGCCGGCGAGTGCCTCGGCCGGGTCGCTGCCGGTGCCAGTCACGCGGTTCTCAGAGTCCACGAAGACAACCCGCGGCTCGAGCTCACGCGCTTCGGCATCGGTCACCGTGCAGTAACTGATGATGATGACCAGGTCGCCCTCGTGCACCAGGCGAGCCGCCGCGCCGTTGATGCCGATGACGCCACTGCCACGCGGTCCGGCGATGACGTAGGTCTCGAGGCGCGAGCCGTTGTTGATGTCGACGATCGCAACCTGCTCACCCGGCAGCAGATCCGCGGCGTCCATCAGGTCCTCGTCGATCGTGACCGAGCCGACATAGTTCAAGTCGGCCTGCGTCACCGTCGCTCGGTGCAGCTTGCTCTTGAGCATGGTGCGGAACATTCAGATCTCCTTCAGCCCAACGTGGGTGCCGAGGCGTACATCCATATTGTCAATCAAACGAGTGCTCCCGAGGCGGGCAGCCACCAAAATCTTTCCGAATCTGGTTCGGTCATTCGGCGGCTTCCAGGTCTCGGTATCGACTAGTGCGACGTAGTCGATGTCCACGCCGGGCGCGTCCTCGAGTGCTTCCCACGCCGCCGACAGCACGGCCTCAGCGCCGTCAGCACTGCGCGCAGCACCTGCCTGCAGCGCCCCCGAGATCGCGAGCGCCTGGCCGCGCTCGACGTCGCTGAGGTAGCGGTTACGGCTCGACATCGCCAGACCATCTGCCTCGCGCACTGTGGGTACCCCGACAATCTCTACCGCGCGGCCCTGCTCGGTCACCATCTGGCGGATCACCGCAAGCTGCTGCGCATCCTTCTCGCCGAACACCGCAACATCGGGTCTAGTGAGGTCGAGCAGTCGCGAGACGACAGTGACGACCCCGTCGAAATGACCCGGTCGATGGGCGCCTTCGAGAACCGTCGCAAGGAACCCGGCCGACACAGTCGGCACTTGCTCGTCGGCCGGATAGATCTCCTCGACTCCAGGAGCAAAGACCACATCGACACCGTGCGACGTACACACCGCAAGGTCGGCATCGAAGGTTCGCGGGTAGCGGTCGAGATCCTCGCCTGCGCCGAACTGCTTGGGGTTGACAAAGATCGTCACCAAGACATGGTCGGCTTGCGCATGGGCGACATCCATCAGCTGCGCATGGCCCTCGTGCAGCGCCCCCATCGTCATGACCACCGCGACCCGACCTTGCAACGCGGCTCGCGCAGTCCTCAACTCGCCCCGGTTGGACGCGACGACGGGAGTCACGTCGGCTTTCGGGTGGCGAGCGCGTCGAGCAGGTCAGCGGCCGCCTCGACCTCGAGCAAGCCGGCCGCCAGCGCACGACCAGCAGTCAGCCGGGACATCGCGACGTAGGCATCGACCGCCTCGGGTGCGCGCTCGGCAAGCGTCGTGAGATGAGTGACGACAGTGCCAGAGTCACCCCGAGCGACCGGACCGGTCAGCGCACGGTCGCCGCTGCGCAGCGCGTTGTCGAGAGCGGCCCCGAGCAGCGGACCAAGCATGCGCTGCGGCACGTCGACCCCTGCGGCCGTCAGCAGGTCGGAAGCCTGCGCGACCAGCGTGACGAGCTGGTTGGCACCGAACGCCAAACCCGCGTGGTAGAGCGGGCGAAGCTCCTCGGCGATCCACGACGGCTCGCCGCCCATCTCCAGCACGAGCGTCTCGGCAACCGGCCGAAGCACCTCGTCGCTGGTCACGCCGAATGCAGCGCCGTCGAGGCGTTGCAGATCGACCTCGGTGCCCGTGAACGTCATCACCGGGTGGAGCGCAAGTGGAAGGGCACCCGTCTCGGCAAGTGGGTCGAGCAGGCGCACCCCGTGCGCGCCACTGGTGTGCACGACGAGGCTGCCTCGGCGTACCGCGCCCGCCGTCGCCAGCCCACCGATCAGCGGCGCAAGGGCGTCGTCAGGCACTGCGAGCAGCAACAGGTCGGCGATGTTCGCGACCTCGTCGGCCGGACGCACGGCGACTCCGGGCAGCAGCGCATCGGCCCGACGCCGGCTGGCATCCGACACTGCAGCGACCGCCTCGACTCGATGCCCGGCCCGCGACAATGCAGCGCCGAGCACTGCGCCGACCCGACCGGCGCTGATCACGCCGACCGTCAGCCGGGCAGGCCGATCAGCGGGAGTCGTCATTTGAGGTGTTCCAGTCCTGTCAGGGTCCCGGACGCAAAAATCGTACGCCGTAGGGTTCGCCCGTGGGCGCATCGTGGCGGAGCTGGCGCGAGGCGATGACCGACGCGCTGTACGGCGACGGTGGCTTTTACCTCGCCGCTGGCGTTCCGTCGAGACATTTCCGTACGGCGGCACACATCGGCTCGAGCTGGGCCGAGGCGATTGCGGCGCTGGCGATCCGAGTCGACAACGCTCTCGGCAGACCCGAGGACTTCACCATCGTCGATGTCGGGGCCGGAGGCGGTGAGCTGCTCACCCTCCTAGCGGAGTCCGCGCCCGACCGTTGGTCGTTGATCGGCGTCGACGTTGCGGTCCGTCCGCCCGACCTGTCGACGAGAGTCAGCTGGCAGCGACAGTTTCCGCACGGTGTGCGCGGACTGGTTGTCGCAGTCGAGCTACTCGACGTCGTGCCGCTCGACGTCGTCGTGCTCGGACCCGACGTGCCGCGCATCGTCGAGGTCGACGAGGAAGGTGCCGAGCGCGTCGGCCCACCAGCGTCGACGGAAGACCGCGACTGGCTTGCCCGGTGGTGGCCGCTTCGTTCGCCGGGGGACCGCGCGGAGATCGGGCGGCCGCGCGACCACATCTGGCACGACATGACTGACGGGCTCGAGGCGGGGCTCGCGCTCGCCGTCGACTACGCCGCCAACCCGATGGACCACCTTGCCGGCACCCTGAGCGGCTACCGCGACGGCCGTCATCGCGAACCGGTCCCCGACACGAAGATGGATCTGACGGCACACGTGCTGTTCGAGTCGCTTCGCCAGGAAGGCGACGTGCTGCTCACTCAGCGCGAGGCGCTTCGCCGGCTCGGCCTGAGCGCCGAGCCTCCCGACTACGAGGCTGACCCGGCGAGGTATCTCGCCAACCTGACTCGGGCGACGGAAGCGGCTGAGCTGCTCAATCCAGAGGGTCTGGGTGGGTTCACCTGGCTGCTCCACCCGGTCGGCGTCACCCTGCCGCTACTCGCCCACTAGCGGCCAGTCATTGGCGATGCGGTACTCACGATTGACGCCCTTGGGCACGCACATCGACCAGGCGTCGACCAGCAGCTCGCGCAGCTCGTCGTGATCGATGACCGCGAGCCTCCCGACCACCCAGTTGTAGCGAAGGTCGCAGGGTCGGGGCAGCTGGAACTTCGCCGGCTCCGCGGCAACGAGGCCCGACCGCTCCTCCTTGGGAAACGCGAACCCGATCAGCTCCTCATCGCGTGCGACCCCTGCGTAGACGATCCGTCCGATCCGATATCGCGCGCTGTCGCGAACGTAGCCAAGCGTGGTTCTCGGCAAGGAGAGGCAGAACTCGCGAACCTCCTCAGCACTTGTCACTAGCTAGCGAGCCCCGCACGGAAGGCCCAAGCGACAGCGGACGCGCGATCGCCGACGTCGAGCTTGTTGAAGACGTTGTTCACATGCGTCTTGACGGTCGCCTCGGTCACGAACAACTGCGAAGCGATCTCGCGGTTGGACAGGCCCTGGGCCATAAGCATCACGACCTCGGTCTCGCGCTCGGTCAGTGCGCCGCCTGGCGGCACAGCAACTCCACCTACGGCAACAGGCGCCGAACCCGAGGTCACGAGCTCGACCAATCGCTCCTGCACCGCGGCGTCGAGCCGAGTGCGGCCGGCCGCCGCGTCGCGAATCGCCCGCTCGATCTCCTCGGAGCTCGCATCCTTCGTGAGGTAGCCACGCGCGCCCGCTCGAAGCGCGGACATGACCGACTCGTCATCGGCGTACGTCGTGAGTACGACGACCTCGACATCTGGGGTTCGTTCGCGCAGTCGACGCGTGGCCTCGACGCCGTCGACGCGGGGCATCCGCAGGTCGAGCAGGACGACGTCCGGCCGGGTTTCCTCGACCGCCGCGACGGCCGCTTCGCCGTCAGCCGCGACCCCGACGACCTCGATGTCGTCCATCAGGCCGAGCATCAAGGTGAGTCCCTCGCGCACCAGCGTCTGGTCGTCGGCCAGCACGACACGGATCACGACACGCTCGCCGCAAGCAGCGGCATCCGCACCTCGACCACGTACCCAGTGTCTCCGGAAGCTGCGTCTTTTGACTTCGCGCTGACCTGCCCACCGGCGAGCTCGGCGCGCTCGCGCATACCGCGCAGTCCGTTGCCACCGGCCGCGCGGGTCTTCTTGGCACCGCGGCCGTTGTCACTGACTCGCAAGACGACCTCGTCGGGCTGCCAGTCGAGTGACACCTCGACCTCGGTCGCCGCCGCATGTTTCGCGACATTCGTCAGGGCCTCCTGCGCGGCACGGAATACGGCCACCCGCGCCTCGGGCATCAGCTCACCCGGGGTGCCGACCTCGACCAGGCGCGTCTTCAGACCGCTGTCCCGCTCGAAGTCCGCGATGAGCGCAGGGAGCCGCGCCGGACCGGGCAACGCGTCATCTCGCAAAGTGCCCACCGCGTCACGTGCCTCGACGAGACCTGTTCTTGCTAGCGAGACCGCGCGATCGATTCGTTCCATGACCTCGGCATCCACCTTGCGCGACTTCGCCAACACGCGGGTCGACTCGAGATGCAGCGAGAGGCTCGACAGCGTGTGCGCCAGGACGTCGTGAAGCTCGCGCGCGAGCCGGGCGCGCTCGGCTGCGATCGCGTTGCGTTGCTCGGCCTCACGACTGTCCTGCAGCTCCACGGAAAGCTCGCGGTTGCGATAGCTCGCGCGAACTGCACGACGCCGGAAGGCCATGGCCAGGCCCAGGCCGAGCGCGCCCGCCGCCTGCCCCAGTCCGCCGAGCGGGTCGTAGTGACCGACGTACACGGTCGACAAGCCCAGTGCGACGACCGCGAGACCAGCCGGCAACAGACCCTTCGGCGCGCCGTACCAATACATCGACACGAAAACGGCGGTGTATCCGCACAGGTAGACCTGGCCATGGTCGGTGAGCACGTTCAAACCTGCGCCCGCGCCCACGACCAGGCACATGCCGATGACGTCACGCCAGTCACCCCGGCGGCGGAAGGTGAAGCTGCCGGTGCACGCGATGACGATCGACATCAGGAACAGGCTGAGCACGACGTGCCAGGTCGACAGACCGTCGATTCCGATCAGCGTCTCGACGACGACGACGATCGACATCAGGTTTCGCACCACGACGCGGGCCGAGCCAGGCCAGCTCTGCGTCAGCATCGGATCAATGAATCCGGTCCGATAGTCCTCTGGCTCACAGCTCGAACGATCGCTCATGACAGGGACGGTACGGCGATCACCGCACGTCGTACATCGGGCGACAGGTGGAGCCACGATGTCCACCCGGCATCCACCTCACGCCTGATAAGTCCGCTGTTCGGGGGCAAGTAACGTCCTGACGTCAGCCCAGCAGAGAACCGGAAAGGCACCTGACATGACAGCGATCGTCGTCGACGATCTCCGCAAGAGCTACGGCGACACCCACGCTGTACGCGGGGTCAGCTTCACCGTGGACGAAGGCGAGTGCGTCGCACTGCTCGGCCCCAACGGCGCCGGGAAGACCACGACTCTGGAGATCCTCGAGGGTTACCAGGACCGCGACGGTGGACGCGTCGAGGTGCTCGGCACCGACCCACGGCACGCGAACCGCTCGTGGCGCGAGCAAGTCGGAATCGTGCTCCAGGGAACGGCCGCCGATCCGTACTTGACGGTGCGCGAGACCCTGCGACGCACGGCGGGCTTCTACTCCTCGCCGCGGGATGTCGATGACGTCATCGACCTCGTTGGTCTCACCGACAAGGCCACCTCGCGGATCAACAAGCTGTCCGGTGGACAGCAACGCCGCCTCGACGTGGCTTACGGAATCATCGGCAACCCGAGCCTGCTCTTCCTCGACGAGCCGACTACCGGCTTCGACCCCTCAGCGAGGCGAGGCGCCTGGCAGCTGGTCAAGAACCTGCGGACCCTGGGTACGACAATCATCCTGACGACTCACTACATGGACGAGGCGCAGGCACTCGCCGACAACGTCGTCGTCCTCGGCAACGGTCAGGTAGTCGCGACCGGATCACCGGACTCACTCGGCGGTCGCGACACCGCGGCGCTCGAGATCAGGTTCCGCCTGCCTGACGGCGTCGATCCCATGAGTCTTCCCGTCCCGGCCACGATCGACCGTCACGGCTTCTGCCAGGTCACGACCGATGACGACATCAAAGACCTGAACGCGCTGACTGCCTGGTCGCTGAGGCAAAAGATCCCGCTCGAAGGACTGATCGCGACCCGGCCAAGCCTCGAGGACACCTACCTCTCCCTCGTCGACCACGAGTCGGCCTCAGCAACCTCCGGAGCCAAGTCATGACCGACCTTGCCCTTGTCGGCAGCCAGATCCGATACGAGCAGAAGAGCTACTGGCGCAATCCGCTGGCTGCCGGCTTCACGTTCATGTTCCCTCTCGTGCTGTTCGTCATTCTGGTCGGAACGACGAGGGGCGCGACCGACGCCACGGCGTTGGGCGCGGGCGTACACGTTGCGCAATATCTCGCGCCGAGCATGCTCAGCTACGCCGTCATGAGCGTCTGCCTCATGTCAGTGTCGATGTCACTCGTACGCCAACGCGAAGCAGGCGTACTCAAGCGGCTACGCGGAACGCCGGCGCCGGCTTGGTCGATCATCGGCGGGATCATCGGTAGCGCAGTAATAGTCGCGACGACCGTGTCGCTCGTCGCGATCGTGTTCGCGGTCTCGGTCTACGGGATCTCTTTCCCTGCGAAGGACATCCTGCCGACCGCCGTGACTATCGCCCTTGCGAGCGTGGCGTTCTGTGCGCTCGGCGTCGCCGTGTCGACACTGATCCCGAACGTCGACTCGGGACCGGCGATCGTCAACGTGCCCTTCTTCGTGCTGGTGTTCATCTCAGGCACGTGGTACCCGATCACCGGGACGATGGCGCACATTGCGGCCTGGCTTCCGCTGCGGCCATTCATCGTGGCGCTCTACTACCACGGCGCATTCTCACCGCTGAACTCCGGAAGTGCCTGGGCCTGGCACCAACTCGGCAGCCTGCTGCTGTGGGGCATCGGGGCAACGGTCTTCGCGGTCCGTCACTTCCAGTGGACGCCGAAGAAGGGGTAGCCGGACCTCGGCCACTAACGTGACTCCGTGGCTGAGCAGCTCACCTTCTCGACGGGCATAGCGACACCGGGCCAGTCTCAGGCGGCACGAGAGGCCCTTCAGGCGCAGCGCCACCGACTCTCCGGTGTCTTGCACGGCCTGTCACGAGACGCCTGGGACAGCCAAAGCCGTTGTGCCGAGTGGAGCGTTCACGAGGTCGTACGACATCTGTGTGACACGACGCTCAAAGCGACCTTGCTGCTGCGGGGAGCCTCAGCGGCGGAGGTCGGCGCATCGGACATGGATCCTCGGACGACGCCCATCGACTGGATGGGCCACTCAGCCGATGAGATGCCTGAAGCAACGCTCGATGTGTTCGATACCGCGACCGACGGTCTGCTTGCTGCCGTCGACGAGCGAGGCGGAACCGGCCCCGCCGACGTCGAGTGGGTCTACGGCACTGTGCCGTGGAGCATCGGCGTCCTCCACGTCTTCTGGGATGCCTGGCTTCACGAGCGCGACATCCTCATCCCACTCGGACAGCCCCAACAGTCGACGGCGGCGGAGTCGACCGCCGCTGCCGTCTACGGTCTCGTGATGGCGTCATTGCCAATCCTCGCGATCGGCGGCGGGTACGACGCGACCGTCCAGCTCTCTGGCGACGGCGGTGGCGCCTACCGACTACAAGCCGAGATCGGCCCCGATGGTGGACGAACCTTCTCTCTAGCGGGCCTTCCTGCCAAGGGCACCATCACCGTGACGGTCGACAAGAGCGCCGCCGACGATGACAGCGGACAACTGAGCGGGACACTCGAGGGCGCCGTCGACTTTCTTTGCGGCCGAGATGTGGAGCCGCTCACCGGACCACCTGAGCCCCTCGGGCAGCTGAGCATGCTGCGCGCCTTCATGCTGACGCCGGCGAGCTAGTGGCCGAGCAGCTCACCGTCTCGACCGGTCCCCTGGAGACCGCGGACATCGTTCTCACGCTTGCGCCGCAGCACCCCGCCGCACATGGGGTGCTGCGGCTTGCGTTGTCCGTCGAGGGCGATCGGGTAGTCACCGCCGACCCGATCGTCGGCTACATGCATCGCGGCGCCGAGAAGCTGTTCGAGGTTCGCGACTACCGGCAGATCCTCGTGCTGGCGAACCGGCACGACTGGCTCTCGGCGTTCGGCAGCGAGCTGGGGCTGGTGCTCGCCGTCGAACGGATGCTCGGGATCGAGGCGCCGGATCGGGCTCGCTGGGCTCGCACGTTGCTCGCCGAGCTCAACCGCGTGCTGAGTCACCTGATGTTCCTCGCTGGTGCCGTCTGCGGGATCGAGCCGGAATCTCCCGGCGACGTCGCGCTGGGCGCGCGCGAGACGATTCAAACGATCATGGAGGAGGCCAGCGGCGGCCGGATCCACTTCATGTTCAACCAGGTCGGCGGTCTCAAGTCCGACCTGCCCGAGGGCTGGCTGGACCAAGCGCGGCTGGCCGTCGCGAAGGTGCGCAGCGACACCGCGCGGCTCGCCGAGCTGGTGCGCGATGACGACGACTTCCGCTCGTCGGGACGAGGCGTCGCGACGCTCGACAGCGCCGCCGCGGCGGCGTACGGCGTCTCCGGTCCCATCGCGCGAGCCAGCGGGCTCGACATCGATCTGCGGCGCGACGATCCCTACCTGGCCTACGCCGAGCTGCCGACGTCAGTGCTGCGAGTCGTGACGCGCACCGACGGTGACGCCCTCGCCCGCTACGAGTGCTTGCTCGACCAAGTCGAGGTGTCGCTGGACATCAGCGATCATTGCCTCGACGTGCTCGACGACCTGCCGCGCGGACCGGTCGACGTGAGACTGCCGAACGTCGTTCGCACTCCCGAAGGCGAGACCTACGCCTGGACCGAGAACCCGCTCGGCGCCAACGGCTATTACCTCGTGTCGCGAGGCGATCGCACGCCGTGGCGGTTGAAGCTGCGCACTGCGTCGTTCAACAACGTGCAAGCGCTCGCGGCTGCCCTGCCGGGCACCCACCTGCGCGACCTGACGACCGCGCTTGCGTCGTTCTTCTACGTCATCGGAGACGTAGACAAATAAGGGGCCCGAGGCAGTCCCGGGCCCCTTATTGTCGCTGCTGCTACTGCATCTCTTGGGCGACGAACTGAGCTGCCACCTGCTCGGACGTGCCCTTGTCGACAACGACGGCCTTGTTGAGCGCCACGAGGGTTGCCTGGTCGAGCTTGGACGAGACCGCGTTGAGGGCCTCTGCAGCGGCACCGGCTGCAAGGGACTTCGCAACCAGCGGCACGACGTTGTCCGAGGACTGCAGGTCCTTGTCATCGGTCAGGACCGTCAAGCCCTCACCCGAGAGGTCACCGTCGGAGGAGAAGACCAGACCGACCTGCGCCTTGCCACTGGTGAGCGCCTTGCGGGTCAGCGTGCCGTCTTCATCGGTCTGCTGGAAGTGGGCGATGTTCATGCCGTAGGTCTGCTTGAGACCGGGCTCACAGTACGGCCGCGTGGGGCACTCCGGCGGACCTGCGAGGGTCAGCGGGTGGGTCTTCGAGTACGCCGCCAGGTCCGACAGCGTCGTGATGTGGTTGGCCGTCGCGAACGTCGTCTGCACGGCGAAGGCATTGCGGTCGGTGGCGGCGGCTGGGTTCAGCACCGCAAGCGACGACGGCAGCTCGGCGCGGAGGTTGGCCATCGTGGTGTTGATGTCGCCCGACGCCTTGCTCGGCGCGCTCGGGCCGTTGGCAGCGTCGTTGATGAAGTCGGTCAGCGTCGCGGCGTACTCCGGAACGACCTGGATCTTGCCCTTCTGAACCAGCGGGTAGTACGCCTCGCGGCTGGCAAACGTCCGCTCGCTCGCGGTGTAGCCGCACTTGTTGAGCACATCGACGTAGATGTCGGCCAGCGTCTGGTTCTCGGCAAAGCCCTGAGCGGCGACGAGGACCTTGCCGCTGCCGGTCATGCCGTCGCAGTAAACCGGCAGGGTCGGGCTCGACGACGCACCGGCCGCCGGGCTGCCGCCGCTGCTCGACGAGCCGCATGCGGTCGCGACAAAGGCCAGCGCTGCTGCTGATGCAGCGAGAGCCACCGTGGAAGAACGAGATCGACGGATAGCCATGTCCGAACCTGCCTTCTGTGTCCCGCGACGGCGTTCGCCTTCGCGCGTGTCTGGCGGGTCGGAGCCCGCGTTGCCGATCACTCTATGCCTAGCTTGCGACAGCTTGCGCACCAAATCTTCGGCGGACAACCGTCTGCAGTCGCTGGAGCGCCGCATCGAGCAGCACCGCCGTAACCGCGATGATCACCACCCCGCCGTAGACCTCGCCGTAGTACTGCGTCGCGTAGCCCACGGTGATCAGCTGGCCAAGCCCGCCGCTGCCGATGATCGCCGCGATAGTCGCCGTCGCCCAGATCTGCACTGCCGCTAGGCGGACGCCGGTCGCGATGAGCGGGATCGCCAGCGGCAGCTCGACGCGCGCCAGCACCTGGGACCTGGTCATGCCCATACCGACAGCTGCTCGGCTCGTCTCTGCGTCGACGTTTCGAATGCCGGTGTAGGTGTTGGTCACGATCGGCGGCAGCGCGAAGATCACCAGGGCGATCACCGCCGGTTCGGTGCCGATGCCGATCGGTCCGATCGCAAGCAGCAGCATCACGCCCACGATCGGGATCGACCGGGCCGCGTTCGCGATGCTCGTAACCACCAACCCGCCACCCCGCCAGCGCGCGAGCAGCGTCGCAAGCGGAATCCCGATCGCACAGGTGATCGCCAGCGACAGCGCGGAGATCCATACGTGCTGGTAGAGCAGGTGGAAGACACCCGCGGCGCCATTCGCGCCGAACCAGGTCGACTTGCTGCTGAACCAGGTCGTCAGCTGATGCCACGTCGAGTTGCTGCTCACGAGGCCAACCCTCGACGCCACGGTGTGACGAGCCGCTGAATCAGGACGAGGATCAGATCGGCGACCAGCGCTAACAGGACCGTCAGCAGGATGTACGTCGTCAGCTCGGTGTGCGAGCGGTTCGAGAAGGCTTCGAAGATCTTCGAGCCGTAGCCGCCCTGTCCGACGTACCCACCAATCACGACAAGCTCAATCGTCGACACGACGGCCAGGCGCACCCCTGCGATGACGGTCGGCAGCGCCATGGGCAGCCGGACCGTGGCGAAGATCCGGGTGTTGGACATTCCCATCCCCCGAGCCGCGTCGACGGCATCGGTATCGACCTCGTCTAGACCGGTGATGATGTTGCGAACGAGGATGACCAGCGAGTACGACGCGAGCGGGATGATCACCGTCAGGCTGCTGAGCTCGAAGATCTTGATCATCGCCACAACGAAGGCGAGCGAAGGGATCGCATAGATCGCCGTACCAAGGTTGAGCACAAGCGATCGCAACCACGACCGTTGCCGGGCGATGGCCGCCAGCGGGATCGCAGCTAGTAGCCCTAACGCGACCGACTCGAGGGTCAAGGTGACATGGGTGCTGGTGGCCGAGAGGATGGCGTGGCTGTTCGAAGTGATGTAGTGCCAGCTCAGCCAGGGGTCACCCTGCTTGTGAAACGTGAACCCGCCCGGAAGGCGCATTCGTGAAACCTAGCGGTCGGTCGCCTGAGAGCGGCGAGGCGATGATCTCGATCGAAGGCGTCGGCAAGACCTACCCCGACGGAACGGTCGCGGTCCACGAGCTGTCGCTCGACGTCGGCACCGGCGAGATCGCGGTGCTGGTCGGACCGTCAGGCTGTGGCAAGACCACGACGATGCGAATGATCAACCGGCTTGTCGAGCCGTCATCCGGTCGGATCACCGTGAACGGCGCGGATGTCGCATCGGTCGACCCCGTCGAGCTGCGTCGGCGCATCGGCTACGTGATCCAGCAGGTTGGACTCTTCCCGCACCAGACGGTGGCAGCCAACATCGCCACTGTCCCGAAGCTGCTGGGTTGGGACCGCACGAGGACCAAGGCGCGGGTCGGCGAGCTGCTCGAGCTGGTCGGTCTCGATCCGGCCACCCACGGCGGTCGCTACCCGCACCAGCTCTCTGGCGGTCAGCGGCAACGAGTCGGGGTGGCGCGCGCACTCGCCGCAGATCCGCCAGTGTTGCTGATGGACGAACCGTTCGGTGCGGTCGACCCGGTCGCCCGCGACCGGCTACAGGTCGAGTTTCTGCGACTACAGGAGCAGGTCCGCAAGACCGTCGTCTTCGTCACCCATGACGTCGACGAGGCGATCCGGCTTGGCGACCGGATCGCAGTGATGCGTGAGGGTGGCCACCTGGAGCAGTACGCCGCGCCCGAGACGCTGCTGTCCGATCCGGCGACGCCGTTCGTCGCGGAGTTCGTCGGCGCGGAGCGAACGTTGCGCCGGCTGTCGGTTGCGCCCCTCACCACGTCTCGACTCGTGGCGTGGCCCTCGGTTGCCACGACGGACCGGCTCGCCGACTGCGCGAAGGTGATGGACGACGCAGACTCGCAGTGGGCAGTCGTCAATGACGGCACGACGCCCACCGGGTGGCTGCCGCGCAGCGCGGCAACCGGAGACGGCACGGCGGTCGACCGTGTGGAACCCGCACCGACGACGGAGCTCGGCTCGTCACTCGACCACGCGCTGGCCGCGATCCTGTCCGGCAATGCGCCGGGAGCGATCGTCACTGACGAGGGCCGCTACGCCGGCGTCCTCGCGGCAACCGACATCGTCGCCGCCGCCAGAACCCGCTAAACCCGCGTGATCATGGCGTAGTTGGCAGACACACGGCGCGTGTCCGACGCAAACGCCGTGATCACGGCTTGAGCAGGTAGTCGATGTAACGGGCGCGCAGCAGCGGCTCGGCCTCGGACTCGTGACGGCCGAGCAGGTCGCGGACCAGATCGATCGCACCGCTGATGCCTTCGCCGAGACCGCCGGCCGAGCCGTCATCGGAACCCATGGACTCACTCGCGCCGAGGTGCTTCACGAGGTCCCAGAAGAACCCGACGTCGTGGGCGCGCTCTGCCTTGCCGAACGCTCGCTCCCGCAGCTCACTCGTGGGCAGCGCATCTAGGGCATCGAAGTCGGCGGACATGGACTGAGCCTACTGAGCGGGCCTACCGAGCCGGCGACACGTCGCCGCTGTCGTCCTCGACCTTGGGCACTCTGCCCGCCCACTCCAGATAGAGCGCGCCGGCGATCAGCGCAAGTCCGGCCGCGACACCCGCCACCGATGTCCGCACGTCCTGATGGGCGGTGGTCGAGTCGATCTGCGCGACCCAGCCAAGAAAGCCTGCATACGCGCCGGCGGCCACCGCGCCGGCGATCGACGATGCCTTGGCCAACGCAACCAGCCGCGCGACGACGAGCGGGTCGATCGGCCGGGTGCCTTGCCGCCCCTCGATCCGCGCCTTGGTCAGCGATGCGGTGTATCCCTCGGCGATCGCCAGCACGAACAACGACAGCTGTGCGTAGATCGTGGGCGACGGCAGGTCGATGTAGTACGAGCGAGTGACCAGATAGCCCACTGCGCCCGAAACGGCGGCGAGGGCGACCAGCACGTACCACCTGGTCGGTCTCATCGCGGCGGCCCACCGACTCGGCGTACGTCGGACGACCCGATCCGGTCGACCACGGCGCGCACCGAACCGACCCGCGGCAGCTCGGCGACCGGATCGATCTCGAGCCACGGCACGAGGACGAATGCCCGCTCACGAGCGCGAGGGTGCGGGAGCGTCAGGCGCGGGTCGTCGGTGACCTGTCCATCGACGTCGATCACATCGACGTCGAGGCTGCGCGGTCCCCACCGCCTCGACCGGAGCCGGCCTTGGGCGGTCTCCGCCGCCTGCGCCGCGACGAATGCCGACTCAGCGTCATCGGTCCCGAGCGTGGCAACCAGGTTGAGGAAGTCGGGTTGGTCGGTCACGCCGACCGCGGTCGTCTCGTAGACGCCCGACACGGCGACGATCGGAAGGTGAAGTGAAAGCACTTCGAGCCCGCGACGCAGCTGGCCGAGCCGGTCTCCGAGATTGGAGCCCAGCGACATGACAGCGGTCATGCGCAGCCAGACATCAGGAGCGATCCCGCGTGATCGTGATGGTCACGTCGTCGAGATTGACGCCGGTCGGCGCCTCAGGCTTGTGCACGGTGATCTCGACGGCACTGACCCGCTCGGATGCCAGGCAGATGCCGGCAAGGCGTTGTGCGAGCGTCTCGATGAGGTTGACCGGATCCGATTCGACAGCGGCGAGCAAGCGTTGCGCAAGCCCGCCGTAGTCGACCGTGTCGTTGAGGTCGTCACTTGCTGCCGCGAACCGCGAGTCCACCGACAACACGGCGTCGACGATGAACCGCTGTCCCTCGCGACGCTCCTCGGGAAGCACCCCGTGGTAACCGAAAGCCTGCAAGCCGCGCAGCGCGATCTGATCGCTCATCGCTTGGCTCATCCCCTCCCACGTTGCCGCACTGCGGCAACTACCCGTACGGCGTCAGCACTCGGACGCGCACTGTGCACTCTGACGCCCCATGCTCCCGCCCGCGCAGCGAGTGTCGTGATCGCCGTCGTCGCGTCCTCGCGATCCATCGCGTCGCGTGGCCCGTCCGGCGCCGCGAGCAAGGAGCCGAGAAACGACTTGCGGCTTGCGCCGATCAGCACGGGCGGTCCGAGCGCAACGAGCTCGTCGAGCCGGGCGAGCAGCTGCCAGTTGTGTTCGGCCTGCTTGGCGAAACCGAGGCCCGGGTCGATGACCACGGCATCAGCATCGACCCCGGCAGCCACAACCGCGTCGACACGCGAGATGAGCTCCTCACAGACCTCGCGAACGACGTCGTCGTACGTCGCGTGCGCGTACATGTCCGCGCTGTGCCCGCGCCAGTGCATGACGACGTAGGGCACACCCGCCTCGGCAACCAGTCGAGGCAGGGCCGGGTCGGCCAGCCCACCGGACACGTCGTTGACAAGTCGGGCCCCGGCATCGAGCGCTGCGGCAGCGACCTCGGCCCGCATCGTGTCGATGCTTACGAACAGCCCTTCGGCACTCAGCGCCGTAACAACGGGCAGGACCCGTCGAAGCTCCTCGACGCATTCGATGCGCTCAGCGCCGGGCCTGGTCGACTCGCCTCCGACGTCGACGAGATCAGCGCCAGCCGCGGCAAGGGCCAAGCCATGCTCGATCGCAGCGTCGATGTCGAAATGAAGGCCTGACTCACTGAACGAGTCGGGCGTGACGTTGACGACGCCCATGACCGCAGCGCGGCCGAGATCGGGCAGCCCCCGACGGACCACTACGCCGTTGTGCCCGGAGCCTGACGGCGGGTGGCGCGCTTGGCCGGCGTCGGCGCCTCGGGGTCCTTCGCGGTGCGGTTCGCCCGGCTCCGCGCACCCGCTGCGGTACGAGAGCCATTGCGACCGTTGGCCGACTTCGCCCGCGAGCCGGTGCCGTTGGTCAGGCCCGCGACATCCTTCGGACCCATCAGCGCGAGCTCAGCCGGGGTGAGGACCGGCTGGCGGTTGTTGGGAACCTTGCGCGCGGTGACGATCTGGCGAGCCGAACGCTTGTCGACCGAGGCGAAGATCTCCTGCAGATCGGACTTCGACAGGGTCTCCTTGTCGAGCAGCTTCAGCACCATGTCGTCGAGGACGTCGCGGTACTGAACCAGGATCTCCCACGCCTCGTTGTGCGCTCGCTCGATCAGTTCGCGGACCTCGGCGTCGATCTGCTTGGCGACCTCCTCAGAGAAGTCGCGCTGGTGGCCCAGGTCCCGGCCCAGGAAGACATCGCCCTCGGTCTGGCCGAACTTCAGCGGGCCGAGCTTCTCGCTCATGCCATAGGTCATGACCATCGCGCGAGCGACGGAGGTCGCCTTCTCGATGTCATTGGACGCGCCCGTCGTCGGCTCGTGGAAGACGAGCTCCTCGGCAGCCCGGCCACCTAGGGCATAGGCGAGCATGTCCAACATCTCGGAACGCGTCTGGTTGTACTTGTCCTCTTCCGGCAGGACGAGCGTGTGCCCGAGCGAACGACCGCGGGCAATGATGCTGATCTTGTGCACCGGGTCGGTGTTGGGCAGCGCCCAGGCGACCAATGCGTGACCACCCTCGTGGTAGGCCGTGACCTTCTTCTCCTTCTCGCTCATGACCCGGGTCTTGCGCATCGGGCCGGCGAGGGAGCGGTCGATCGACTCCTCGAGCAGGACGTTGTCGATCTGCTTGGCGTTGGTGCGAGCGGTCAGCAATGCCGCCTCGTTGATGACGTTCGCAAGATCGGCACCGGTGAAGCCTGGCGTACGGCGCGCGATCACGCCGAGGTCGACGTCGGGCGCGAACGGCTTGCCCTTGGCGTGTACGCCGAGGATCGCCTTGCGGCCCTCGAGATCGGGCCGGTCGACCACGATCTGACGGTCGAAGCGACCAGGGCGAAGCAGCGCCGGGTCGAGGATGTCGGGGCGGTTCGTCGCCGCGATCAGGATCACGCCGCGGTTGACGTCGAAGCCGTCCATCTCGACCAGCATCTGGTTGAGCGTCTGCTCGCGCTCGTCATGACCGCCGCCGAGTCCGGCACCACGGTGACGACCGACGGCGTCTATCTCGTCGATGAAGATGATGGCCGGCGCGTTGGCCTTGGCCTGCTCGAACAGGTCGCGAACTCGGGAGGCACCGACGCCGACGAACATCTCGACGAAGTCAGAGCCCGAGATCGAGTAGAACGGCACGCCTGCCTCGCCGGCAACGGCGCGCGCGAGCAAGGTCTTGCCGGTTCCGGGCGGGCCGTAGAGCAACACGCCCTTCGGGATCTTCGCGCCGATGGCCTGGAACTTCGCCGGATTCTCGAGGAAGTCCTTGATCTCCTGGAGCTCTTCGATCGCTTCGTCAGCGCCTGCGACGTCGGCGAACGTCGTCTTCGGAGTGTCCTTGCTCACCAGCTTCGCGCGGGCCTTGCCGAACTGCATGACGCGGCCGCCGCCGCCCTGCATCTGGTTGAGGAAGAACAGCATGACGCCGACGATCACGACGATCGGGAGCAGGCTCTCGAGGATCGATACCAGGAGGTTGCCGTGATCGACCTTGACGTTGGAGTCGGTGACCCCGGCAGCCTTGAGCTCGCTGTAGAGGGTGTCGTCGTAGTGCACTGAGTACGACGACTCGACCTTGCTCGCGCCGTCGACCTCTTGGCCGGCATTGAGCGTGACCTGGATCTCCTGCTCCTTGTCGAGCAGGTTCGCTGACTTCACCTGGTGGGCGGCGATGGCCGCCTCGATCCGAGGCAGTGGCTCAGACTTGTAGCTTCCGCCGGCAGTGGCCACCTCGAGCAGGCCGAAGACGACGAGGATCGCCAGGACAACCCAGAAGATGGGGCCCCGGAAGGTCCGTCGAAGGTTCATGGCTCCTGCTCGGCGCGTGATTTTGGACAGGTCGCGCCTGGTTTCAGGCGGTTCCCCCGCTCATACGAAGGTACACCGGTGGGTTTGCCGCCGTCGCCGCTCCACGAGCGCGTGGGGGACGTGAGGGGCACTAGTGGCTGTAGACCTCGGGGCGCAGCGTGCCCACGTAGGGAAGATCGCGGTATCGCTGCGCGTAGTCGAGGCCATAGCCGACGACGAACACGCTCGGGATGTCGAATCCCATGTAGGCGACCTTGACCTCGACCTGAGCGGCCTCCGGCTTGCGGAGCATCGCCACGACCTCGACCGAGCGTGGGTGGCGCGACTTGAGGTTGCGTAGCAGCCAGGACAGCGTCAGCCCGGAGTCGATGATGTCCTCGACGACGATGACGTCACAGTCGGTGATGTCGCGATCGAGGTCCTTGAGGATCCGTACGACGCCGGATGACGAGGTCGCCGCGCCGTACGACGAGACGGCCATGAACTCCATCGAGACCGGGATGGTCAGCGCTCGGGCCAGGTCAGCCATGACCATGACCGCGCCCTTGAGCACCGCGACCAGCACGACCTCTCGCCCCGCGTAGTCGGCGTCGATGCGTGCGGCCAGCTCTGCCACTTTCGTGGCGATCTGCTCCGCGGAGACCAGCACCGACTCGATGTCCGGGTGCAGATGGACCGGAGGCACGGCGGCCTCTTCCATGGGGTGCAACACCTCAACGGGCAGCAGCGGCGCGGTCATCGGAACGTGAGCCTGTCACACGCCCGCGACGCCTCCAAGCCCCCGGGCAGACTCACCGGACCCTGACCGTGCCAGTCGACGAGCAGGGCGTCGATGGACGTGATATGCGCGGCGGTCAGCGCGCCCCCCGAGGCCCCCGCGGCGATGGCGGCGCGTCTGATCACCCGGGTCCGGATCGCGACAGGAAGGCTCTTTAGCGCTTCGATGTCGGCGGTGTCGGTAACAGTCGAGGCCCATTCGTCGAGGGCGTCGGCATCCGCCCGCAGCATCGAAGCGGTTCGGGCCAGTGCCTCCGGAACTCCCGGGCCGAGCGCATCCTCGATCACCGGCAACACATCCGCGCGAAGCCGCGACCGGGTGAATCGCGGGTCGTCGTTGTGCGGGTCCTGCCAGGGCTGCAGGCCGAGTGCTGTGCACGCGGCGAGCGTCATACCTCGACGTACGCCCAGAAGTGGGCGAAGCAGCAGCCCGCGCTTCGCCGGCATGCCGGCGAGAGAGCGCGCACCCGAGCCCCTGGCCAGCCCGAGCAAGACCGTCTCGGCCTGGTCGTCGAGGGTGTGGCCGAGCGCGATCGCGACTGCACCGACCTGCTCCGCCGCGCGGTCCAGCGCTGCGTAGCGCGCGGCCCGGGCCGCACCTTCGGGACCAAGGTGGTCCTGATCGACGCAGACGGCGACGACCTCGACCGGGTTCAGGCCGAGCTGCTTGCAGACCGCTGCGGCTTGGGCGGCTTGTCCAGCGGAGTCGGCCTGCAGTCCGTGGTCGACCACCACCGCGCCGGCACGCCGGCCGCCACGAGGCGCCTCGACCGACAGCGCAGCGGCCAAGGCGAGCGAGTCGGGCCCGCCGCTACAAGCGACGAGTACGAGCGATCCTGACGGGAACTCGGCGAGTGCCTCGCGGACCGCCTTGCGCACCTCGGCGACGGCCGGATCCATCTTCACGAGCGACGTAAGCGACGTCAGGCGGTTGCGGCACGTTGCGCGTTGGTGCGCTCGAGCCACAGCTTCGGCTCGCGGATCTCAGCGCCGGTTGGCAGCAGCTCGGGGGTCGACCACACGATGTTGAGCCCGGCCATCCCGACCTCGTCGAGCACCGCACGGACGAAGACGGCGCCCTCGGCGTACTGCTTCATCTTCATCTCGAGGCCCATCACCCGGCGCAGCACCTTCGCCATCGGACCCGCCTCCTTGCGGCGCAGGTTGAACCGCTCGCGGATCGTCTCGACCGTCGGTACGACACCGGGTCCGGCAAGATCCATCACGACATCGGCGTGACCCTCGAGCAGGCTCATCAGGCCGGTTAGACGGTCCAGGATCTTTCGCTGTTCGGCAGTCTGCACGATCTCTACGAGGCTGACGTCGTCCTTGCCCCGCGCAATGTCGACCACGCCGGTCAGCGCCTTGCGCAGCCGCGCGATGATCGCCGCGGTATCGAGCTCCGAGGCGAGCAGAAACTCGCGCATCAGGCCCTGCACGTGACCGTGCAGCCAAGGCGCAGCCGCGAACTGCGTGCGGTGAGTCACCTCGTGCAGGCACACCCACAGCCTGAAGTCCGAAGGGTCGACCCCCAGAGCGCGCTCCGCACTGACGATGTTCGGCGCGACCAGCATCAGCCGACCCGGCACCTGCTCGTCGGGTGAAGTACGAGGCGGGCCGAGCAGCTCGAACTGGCCGAGCACCCTCGTCCCGAGATAGCTGAGCAGAATCCCGACCTCGGCGCCGGTGACCTTCGATCCGAGGGATGCGACGGCCTGACTGGGTGCCTTCACACCGCGCTTTTCCATCAGCGCGTCGATGAGCGGATCGGCGAGCAGCTCGAAGCTGTCGACGTTCGCGCGAATCCACGCGGGGCGATCGACGACTACGGTGGTCGCGCTCTGCGCTGCCGTATCGAGCCCGGTTACAACGGCGACGTGCTCGTCGGCGAGGTCAGCCTTACGGCGCAGATCCTCGACGACCTCGACGGCCTCGGCGAGCGGGATCTTCGGGCCAGGCGGAACAAGCCGGGTGCCGGTCGCGGCGGCCAGCCTCCAGTCGACGACGCGGGTACTCACTTCTCCAGTGTGCTCGCGATCCGGTCGAGTCCAGCTTCGACATCGGATTCACTGTCCTGGCCGGACGCCATCAGCGCGAACGCCAGCAGATTGCCTTCGCCGTCGACGACCAGGCCGGCCAGCGTGTCGACGCCGGTCAGAGTTCCGGTCTTCGCACGCACGATCCCCCCGCCGGCCGACGTCTGGTGCCCGCGGTAGCGATCAGCGAGCGTCCCGGTGAACCCGCCGACTGGTAGACCCTCGACGATCGGGCGAAGGTCAGGCTCGCTGGTCGATGCCGCCGCACGGAGCACCGCGACGAGTGCCGCAGGGGCGATTCGGTCGTCGTGTGACAGGCCGCTCGTGTCGAACAACGAGATGCCCGTCGTCGACACCCCAAGCCCTGCCATCTGCGCTACGACCGCCTTCGCCGCATCGGTGAAGTCCGCGGGCAGACCTGCAGAGCCTGCGACCGCACGGCCGAGCGCCTCCGCCAGATCGTTGTCGCTCTCGGTGAGGAGGCGCTGGACCAGCTCGGAGAGCGGCGGCGAGGCGACGCTGGCGAGCGAGGTGGCCGTCGGCGGCGCGGTGGCGGCCTTCACCTCCCCGCTGATCGTCACGCCGTCCGCGCGCAACAGCGCCGCGAATGCCTCAGCTGCCTGCGCGGTCGGAGTTGGAGTTCGCTCCGAGTCGAAGTCGTCGGAGTGCAGCCTGCCACCGTCAAGCTCGAGCGGGCTGGGCGGCGTCACATCACCTTCGGTGACGTAGTTCGACTGCCAGCCGTGTGCCGATGTCGGTCCGGTCCACGCCGAGGTGTCGACGCGGAGGTGGATCGGCATCCCCGGCGAAAGTGCCGCCGCCGTCTGACTGGCGAGATCGGCGAGCGATGCAGGGCGCGGGTAGGTCGGAATCACTGTCGAGGTATCGGTGCGGACCAGCGTCGGGTCGCCGCCGCCTATCAAGTAGACGACGTTGCCTACCTGCTTCGTCGACGTCGTGAGCTTGAAGTCAGGACCCAGCGCCCGCAGCGCCGCCGCCGCCGTGATCAGCTTGGTCGTCGATGCTGGCGCCATCTCCGCCTGCGGATCCCTGCTCCACAGCGTCGCCCCCGTCGACACGTCGATCACCGTGCCGGCAAGTCGCTCACCGCTCGGGAAGCCGGCAACCGCGGTGTGAAGCGCCGCGGTGACGGCAGCGGCTGAGGGCGATGCCGAGCCGGTGAGCTCAGCGAGTACCGGCGGCCGGGGCGGCGTAACCGGCGCGGCGGCAGTGGAATGCGCCTTGGAGGGGTGCGCGTACTCGTGTCGCGCTACTACCGTGGCGACCGCCGCGACCGTCACCGCTGAGGCAACAGTCAGGGGTACGACACGGCTCCAGTGCACGCCGAGGCAGACTAATCGGCGGCATCGACGATCCAGCCGAACTATCTAGGGAGCCTCGCGTGGAGTTCGACGTCCTCATCGAGATCCCCAAAGGCCATCGCAACAAATACGAGGTCGATCACACGACCGGCCGGATCCGCCTCGACCGCACGCTGTTCACCTCGACGCAGTACCCAGCCGACTACGGCTTCATCGAAAACACCCTCGGCGAAGACGGCGATCCGCTCGACGCGCTCGTGTTGTTGCCGGAACCGACGTTCCCGGGCTGCCTGATCATGTGCCGCGCGATCGGGATGTTCCGGATGACCGATGAGAAGGGCGGGGACGACAAGGTGCTCTGCGTCCCCGCGAACGATCCGCGGCAGGAGCACCTGCGCGACATCCACCACATGCCGGAGTTCGATCGGCTCGAGATCCAGCACTTCTTCGAGGTCTACAAGGACCTCGAGCCTGGCAAGAGCGTCGAGGGCGCGACCTGGGTGGGCCGCACCGAGGCCGAGGCGGAGATCATCGCCTCGCGGCAGCGGCTGATCGACAACCCGTCAGCTTTCCCCGGCCACCACTGACCGCCTCGATCTGGCGGCTAGCCGCTCGACGCGAGGAGGCTCTGAACGTCCGCCGCGGGGAGCCCAAATGACTCCAGCTCTGCCGCCGGATCGGACGTCGCCTCCGGCACCTCACCGATCTGGTTCAGCGGGTGCTCGGTGAAGATGTACACGGTGTCACCGGAACCCGCGAGACAGTAGGTCGAATCGCAGCTCGACCAATCCGGGAAGATGAAGCTCGCACCGAGATACGCGTAGTAAGCCGGCGAGCCATCCTGACGATGGGTCGGCCACCCGTGCGCGGGAGGTAGCGGAGCGCTCGACGGTGGCGGCGATTTCGGTACGTCTGCGTCACTGAGCAAGAGCTGCGCCTCCTGCTGCCATCCCTCGGGGTTCGGGTGATACCAGGTGTCGTGCGAAGCACCGAAAGACGCATCTACGAACGGCTGGTTCATCCACCGATCCGGGTTGTTCCTCTTTGCATACAAGCCGTGAAACGGCGGCCCGTTGAACAGCTTCTGGACGCTGACAAAGACGAAATGTGCAGACGAGGACCCGCTGTTCAGCGAGGCGACGACCGAGCGGTCGATCGCGTCGCCCATCCGACCGAGCGCACGCACGCGCTTGCCCGCCTGAATGACCGGACCGACGACGTGGCCCGATCGAAGTGTGTAGTGCGGATCGCCTTCGAGCAGCGGATACCCCAACAGCACCACGGTCCCGTCCGGGTCGTCTCCAGCAATGTCCTGAAGCACGCCACGAATACGAGATTCCACTGTGCCGTTATCCAACAACGCTTCGGCGCGAGAGAGATTGGCATTGCAGGTCGCGCCGTTGCGGAACTTGGCGATCAGGCAGAACTTCACGATGTCGGCGAAGTAGATGTCGTTGCCACCAATAGTGAGCAGCACGAGGTTGTCGGTGTCGCTGACCGCCTCGATCTCGGGCGGCCGCCCCGATCTCTGGTTTTCGATGTCGGCCGTCACCGCGCCGCTGCATGCAACGTTGGTCACCGAAGTCGGCTGATCGTTCGGTGCCGCGCGCAATCCATCCGCGAAGAGCTCGGCGTAGTTGCGATGCGAGCGCCAACATCCCTTCGGGCCGTAGTAGTCGCCCGCTCCGTTGCCTGCTGAATACGAGTCCCCCATGACGAGCACACGCATCACGGGCTTGCCAGAGGACGCTGCGGCGATCGCGGTAGATGCCGCGGATGCCGGCGCAACAGCTGCGGCCGCGATCACAAGAACCACGGCGAGACCTCTCACCTTGATCGACAACGTCATCGAGCCCCCTCTGCGACGACGACACACTAGCGAGCCACGACAGATATGCGACCGCCCGCCGTACCGGGGAAGTCCCGTACGGCGGGCGGGGTCGCGCTGGTGCTGGTAGTACCGGGTGTTACGCGGCCTTGGAACGGCTGCCGACCGAGATGTTCAGGCCCAGGTTGCTGATCACCTGGCGAATGAACTCACCCATGCCGACCAGCACGACGCCGGTGGCGACCGGGTTCATCCAGTCAGCGCGAAGCGGCTGGCCGAACGCGCGGAACACCGAGTAGTTCAAGGCCCACGACACGAGGATTGCCATGCCAACAGCGACGCTGGTCGTGAGGGCCTTCGGGGTCTTCACGGGCAGGATCTCGTTGAGCACCTCGCCGACCACAGCCAGCGCAAGTGCGAGGCCTGCGAACACGACGAATGCGTACATCGGATCACTCCATCTCTCGCGACACATCGGCGCGTCGCGTCACAAAGTTCGACTCCGGCAGCGAGCCTTGGTTACCAAGGATTTCCAACGAGTTGCTACGCGGCGGTAACCAACTGTTGCGAGGAGAGTCGAAGTAGGTAGATGGACGTCGATCCGGCTCTGGTCCGGGCGTGCCAGCGCGGTGAGCGCGGCGCGCTTGACGAGTTGATCCGTGGGACGTACGCCGATGTCTACCGGCTGGCCCGGCGGATGCTCGCCGATCCCGACGAGGCAGCCGATGCGACGCAGGAGGTGTTCATCCGCGTGATGCGATCCGTCGTCGGCTTCCGCGGTGACGCGGCCTTCGGCACCTGGCTGCACCGCGTGACGGTCAACGTCTGCCTGACGTCACTACGCAAGCGATCCAAGGCACGTGAGACCGGGGTCGTCGCGGGCCGCACCCCGTTCGCGATGCCGGACGACGCGGTGTCGATCGCAGGCAACGACACGCTGCCCGACGACCGTGCTGCGACTGCCGATCTTGCTCGTCGAAGCGAGGCTGCCCTCGCGACACTGCCCGAGGAGGCTCGCGCCGTCGTCGTACTTCGCGACATCGAAGGCCTGTCGACCAGGGAGGTCGCCGACCTGCTCGGCGTGACCGAGAACGTCGTGAAGGTAAGACTGCACCGCGCCCACGCCCGGCTGCGGACCCTCGTCCTGGGTGAAGATGGAACGGCTGCCGCCGGAGGTGCCGCTTGAGCAACGAAGAGAAGCTGCCGCGGTTCTGCCGTGAGTCACGATCGCAGCTGCCCGCAGTCGTATCCGGTGAGCTGAGCGGCTGGCCTCTGCACGTGGTGCGCGCGCATCTGAAGCACTGCGATGACTGCTCTACCGAGCTCGCCCGCCAGCAAGAGCTCTCCACCGCGCTGACCTCGCTTCGCGAAGCGCCAGTCGAGCCGCCACCTGGATTGCTCGACGACCTGCTCGCCCGAGCCGACCAGCGCGGGGTCAGGGAACGTGCCGCGGTCCCGGCGCGTGGTGCCCTCAGCGGCGCACGACCAGGGCTATCGGTGGCGTTCCTCACCGTCGGCGCGGCCGCTTCAACCGGGATCGGCTACGGACTGTGGCGCGGCAGCAAGGCGCTGCGCAGGAAGGGCTAGATGACGGTACGGCGACTGTCGGGAGCCACGAGCCGACGGGCGTCGGCGTTCACGTCGTCGGTCTGCTCCTGAGACAGCCGCTCGGCCTCGACCCGCGCGATGTACGCCGCGATCTCGGCCTCACAGGTCTCCTCGTCCCACCCAAGAGCCTCGCTCAGCACGCGCGCAACCGCGGACGCCGAGTCGACACCACGATGGCGCGTCTCGATCGAGATCCGGGTGCGACGGGTCAGCACGTCGTCGAGGTGCAATGCCCCCTCGTGGGTGGCGGCGTAACGCACCTCGGCAAGCAGGTAGAGACCGGCACCGGGGATTGGCTCTAGCAACGTCGGGTCATCGGCAGCCGCCGCGAGCACGTCCTCGAGCATCGCGCCGTATCGACCGAGCAGATGCTCGTAGCGCCAACGCGGAAGCCCGAGGTCCGCCGCCAAAGACTCCGTTTGGTTGGCCAGCGCGTGGTAGCCATCCGCGCCCACCAGCGGGATGTGCTCGGTGACACACGGCGGGAAGTGACGACCGAGGTCGTCGACCGCCGCGTCGACCGCGTCGCGCGCCATCACGCGATACGTCGTGTACTTGCCGCCGGCGATCGAGACCATGCCACGCGGTGAGCGGCTGATCGCATGCTCCCGTGACAGTTGCGAGGTTTCCTCGTGCTCGCCCGACAGCAACGGACGCAGCCCCGCGTAGACGCCAGAGATGTCCTCGCGAGTGAGCGGAACGGACAGCACCTCGTTGACGTGGCGGAGCAGGTAACCGATGTCGACGCGGCTCGCCGCGGGGTGTGCTTTGTGGTAGTTCCAGTCGTCGTCTGTCGTCCCGATGATCCAGAAGTCGCCCCAGGGGATCACGAAGAGCACTGACTGCTCGGTGCGCAGGATGAGCCCGGTCGACGAGGAGATCCGGTCCCTCGGTACGACGATGTGCACGCCCTTCGAGGCGCGCACCTTGAACTCACCGCGTGAGTCGGCAAGCCGCTGTACGTCGTCGGTCCAGACTCCGGTCGCGTTGATGACGACGCCCGTGCGCACCGTCGCGGACTCGCCGCTCTCGGTGTCACGAAGCTCGGCACCGACGATCCGGCCGCCCTCGCGGACGAAGCCGACCACTTCGGTCGATGGCCGCACAATCGCGCCGTACGCCGCTGCGGTGCGGGCAAGGGTCAGCGTGTAGCGCGCGTCGTCGCATTGCGCGTCGTAGTAGCGAATGCCGCCGACGAGGGAGTCCCCACGGAGTGCAGGGGCGAGGGCCCGGGCGCCGCGCCTGGTCAGGTGACGATGACGAGGCAGGGCGCGCGATCCACCCATCGCGTCGTACAGGGCGAGCCCGGCACCGACGTAGCCGCGCTCCCACCCGCGACGGGTGAGCGGATAGAGGAACGGCACCGGTCGGACCAGGTGAGGTGCGAGCCGGGTCAGGACCAGGTCGCGCTCCTTGAGCGCCTCGCGTACCAACGAGAAGTCCATCTGCTCGAGATAGCGCAGGCCACCGTGAAAGAGCTTGCTCGATCGCGACGACGTGCCGCTTGCAATGTCACGTGCTTCGACCATCGCAGTAGACAGACCACGGGTCGCCGCATCCAGCGCCACGCCCGCGCCCGTGACGCCACCGCCGATGACCAACACGTCGACAGCGCCGCCGTCGAGTGCCTTCCAGGCGTCCTCTCGCGCCTGCGGCCCGAGCTGCGACGTCCCTCTCACTGGAACAAGCCTAATGAGAGGTCAGCGACGAAGCACGGGGGTAACCAAGAACGGCCGGTACTTTGCAGCGCTCAAGTCGATCTCAGTCGGCGGGTTCCCGTCGATCGACGCCTCGACCCGCACCAGCCGACCTGAGTCGCCCAGCCAATAGTCGACGTCCGTAGTCGCCTTTGCCGACCCTGAGGTGCGCGGCCCTTGCAACACCTCGACCGGCTGGCCGTCGACGACGGCGTCGCGCAGAAAGCGTCCGCCCTGCTGACGAATCTCCCGTGCGTTGCCGGGGCGATCCCTGCCTAGCTGCAACAACAGCGAGAGCAGCGCGTCGCTCAGCGACTTGGCCGGCGCGAGCGGGCGCCCGGCGGGCTTGCCCGTAGGCAAATCGGGCGGTGGCTCGACCTGGGTGGCAGAAGCGGTCCACGCAGCAAAGATCGAAGAGTTCCACTGCAAGGTGAACGCCGCTCCGTCACCGATTGCGGTCGCGTATCCGATCCCGCTCCGGTAGTTCACATCACCGTCAAACCGAACGCTTCCTTTCGCCGTCGTCAGCGTGCTGTCGAAATGCAGGCCGATATGGCGGTAGACCTCGTAGGGCAGCCGGGCAAGCCGTTGAGCCTCGACCTGAGTAAGCGAACGAGGACTGGTCTCGGACGCGGAGACGGTCGGCGTGGTGGTCGGAGCGGTGGCGGAGGAACAGCCCGTCGCGGTGAGCGCCGCCGCCAACACGCCAGCCATCGCGAGACGCCGACGCGACGCGGCCACCTAGGTGGTCGTGATCCGAAAGACCGGGTGCTTCGGCGCGATCGCGTCGAGCTCGGCGTCGGTCGACTTGTCACTGACGCCGTCGAAAAACACCCCGACCTCTGCCTTCCACCGCTTCAGGTAAGCGCGCAGGATGGGCCCGCGATCGGCTTCAGCTATCTCGGCCGATGTGAACGAGTGGCGTCGCCGGCCGAGCAACAGGACGCCTTCGCCCGCAACACGAAGGTTGCGCACCCATTGCGTCTCGCCGCGCGGCGCAACGAGGTACTCGACGCCATCGACGGTCAGCAGGTTCACCGGCGTACGCCGCGGCTCCCCGGAGGTGCGGCCGCGGACCTCGAGCACTCGGGAGCCCCACACCGACAGCCCGAGCCGGGTCATCAGCTCGACGGTCGCGTTGAACACGTGCCGGGTGAACCACCCTGGCTCTTTGTAGTGGGGCTGCGTCATGGCGCCATTGTGTGACATGAAGCGTTGTGTGACATGACGCACTGTGTGACATGAAGATTGAGCCGCCTTGGAGAATCGAACTCCAGACCTATTCATTACGAGTGAATCGCTCTACCGACTGAGCTAAGGCGGCGCGCGCCGCACGCGGCGCGACCCGGAGGAGTCTAGAGGATCCATCCCGACCCCCTCGACGGCTACTTGCAGACTGTGCCCGGCTTCGGCGGCCGCAGGTCGATCACATACTTCGCGACGACCGAATCGACGCAAGGGTCCTTGTCGATGTACGCCGTGTGACCGTCGCCGTCGTGGGTGAGCAGCACGCCAGACGAGAGTTGGCGGGCAAGCGCCTGAGCCCAAACGAATGGCGTGGCGGGGTCACGAGTCGTTCCGATCACCAGGATCGGCGGTGCGCCCAGCGCTGTCACCGGGTGCGGAGACTCGACCGGCGGCACCTTCCAGAACGCGCACGGCAGCGAGCCATACTCGATCGCCGCACCGAAGTGCGGCGCTACCTTGGCGAACTTCGCGGCGTACTTCTCATAGGTCGCGACCGAGGTCGGTGACGGCCTGTCGACGCAGTTGATGGCGAGGTTCGACTCGATCACGTTGCTGTAGGTCCCGTTCGTGTTGCGCTCCGTCAGCGAGTCCGCGAAGAGCAATATCCCGGCGCCGTTGCCGTCCTTTGCGGCACCGAGGACGCTCTCGAGTCCCGGCCAGCTTCCCGTCGAGTACAGGCCCGCGGCCAGTCCCTCGAAGAACTCTCCTGGGCCGACGACCCGGCCGTTGGAGTGCAGCGGGTGCGCCTTGATCTGCGCGATCAAGGCATCCAGGCCGCTCATCGCGGTGGAAGCCGTGGAGCCGAACGGGCACTTGCCGGACTTGGCGCAGTAGGCCACGAAGTCATCGAGGTCGGTCTCGAAGCCCTTCGCCTGCACGAGGTTGGCCGCCGTCTCAGGCTCAGCCGGGTCGAGCGCACCGTCGAGCACCATCGCGCGGACGTGCGTCGGGAAGAGCTGCGCGTACTTCGCGCCGAGATAGGTGCCGTACGACGCGCCGTAGTAGGTCAGCTTCGCGTCACCGAGAGCCGCACGCAGCACGTCCATGTCGCGGGCCTCGTCGATCGTGCCGATGTGCTCGAGGTAGGACCCGTTCTTCTGGTAGCAGGCGTTCGCGAAGTTGCGGCTTTGCCGGATCGTCGCGGCGCGCTCTTGGGCGGTCGTCGGGTTGGGGTCGAGGTTGACAAAGGCGTCGAGCTGCGAGCCGGTCAGGCAGCGGATCGGGTCGGATGCCCCGACCCCACGCGGGTCGAACGAGACGAGGTTGAGGTGCGACATCAGCGGCTTGAAAAGGTCGCCGTCTTCTTCGACGAACTGCACCCCCGACGCGCCAGGTCCACCAGGGTTGATGATCAATGAACCTTGCGGGCTGCTGCTCGACTTCTCCTCGATTACCGCGATGTGCAGCCGCCGGCCGGTCGGCTTGCTGTAATCGAGCGGGACCAGCAGCTTCGTGCATCGCAGTCCGTCGGCACATTCGTGCCAGAGGAGATGCTGACCGTAGAAGACCGCAAGCGAAGCCGGCGGCTTCGCGACGACGGCCGTCGAAGTCGTGGGCTGGACCAGCGGTCCCGAGTTGGCTGACGACGAGCAGCCCGCAAGGCCTGCGACCGTGACGACGGCGGCAGCGACGGCGGAACCAAGTCTAGGGATGACGGTCTCCTCGATCAGCCAGTACGAAGTGAGACGCACATCGCTTCGACTGCGAGCAGTGGCGCGACGTTCGCCTCGATTGCCTCACGAGCAGCCAGCACGGCTTCGATACGGCGCAGCGTCGCTTCCGGCGTCGATGCACTGGCGAGCTCTCGAACCGTCTGTGCGAGGTCAGCGTTGACCAGGTCCACTGCGGCGCCGAGCTGGTCGACCAGCACGTCACGGTAGAACGCAGCGAGGTCCACCAGTGCCCGGTCGAGGACGTCGCGTTGGGTTCTCGTCGAGCGAGACTTCTGCCGCTTCTCGAGATCCGAGATCGCGCCGGCTACCCCTCTCGGCTTGGGCATGCCCCGCTCACCGGTGTCGCCGTACGACTCACGCAGTGCTGCCTTCTCATCCCCGTCGAGCAGCTCACTCACTGCGGCCGCTTCAGCCTTTGCGGCCTCCACGAGCGTCGCCGCCGACGCGAAACACCCGCCGACGGTCGCGACCTGCGTCGGCACTGTGAGCACCTCGCGGCGATGGGCGGCCGCGTCGCGATCAGTCGCTAGCCGCCGCGCCCGGCCGATATGACCCTGTGCGGCACGCGCGGCGTGATCGGCAGCCTCGGCGTCGATCCCCTCTGCCTGCAGATGCGCGGCGACCGCGGCGTACGGCGGGACCCGCAACGTCACCACTCGGCATCGCGAGCGAATCGTCGGGAGCAGGTCTTCGGCGGACGGAGCGCACAGCAGCCAGACGCCTCGCGGCGGCGGCTCTTCGAGTGCCTTGAGCAGCGCGTTCAAGGCTTGCTCGGTGAATCGATCGGCGTCCTCGACGATTGTGACCTGCCACCTTGCTCGGCTGGGCGCCATCGCGGATCGGGTGACGAGCTCGCGGGTCTCGGCAACTCCGTAGGACAGACCGGCGGGCGTGACGATCCGGACGTCGGCGTGACTGCCTGCCATCGCCGTACGGCACTCATGACAGATCCCACAGCCACCGTCGGCGCACTGCAACGCGGCGCCGAACGCGCGCGCCGCGACCGACCGGCCCGAACCAGGCGGGCCGGTGAACAACCAGGCATGCGTCATCCCGATGCCGGCTTCTCCGGCGACCACCGCTTGCGCGGCGGCCGATGCCGACTGCAACAGGTCGACGACTCGCCCTTGACCGACCAGTTGGTCGAAGACGCTCATTCGCTCGTCGCCGATGCGCGGCTGCGAGATGTCTTCGACTTGCCCACCGGGGAGACCTTGGGGCGCAGCACCGCGACCCGCTTGCTAACTGCGGCGTGGATCCGCTCAGGCTCGTCACCGGCGTCGAGCACCAGATAGCGAGCCCGGCCATGCGAGGCCAGCTCCAGGAACATGCCGCGCACGCGGCGGTGGAAGTCGATGCTCTCGTCTTCCAGACGGTCAGCCGGTCCACCCCGACGCCGCAATCCAATCTCCGGCGCGATATCGAGTACGACGGTCAGATCCGCAAGCAGGCCCCCGGTCGCCCAGGCCGACAGCCGGCGTACCTCACCGTCCGGTAGCGAGCGCCCTGCGCCTTGGTAGGCGAGCGTGGAGTCGACGTAGCGGTCAGACACGACGATGGCGCCACGTTCGAGCGCCGGCCTGATGACATCCGTCACGTGCTGCGCGCGATCTGCCGCATACAGCAATACCTCCGAGACCGAACTGAGCTCCGCCGACTCACGGTCGAGCAGCACCTGACGCAGCTTCGCGCCAATCGGCGTCGCGCCAGGTTCGAAGGTCACCACAACTTCGTACCCTGCATCGCGGAGCTCGGTGGCGAGCAGTTGCACCTGTGTGGACTTGCCTGCGCCCTCGCCGCCCTCGAAGGCGATGAACAGCCCAGTGTCAGTCCCCCGCCCGAGCTGCGGGTTGTGGCGGCGGACGACAGCGAGCAGGTCGGCGCGCAACGGGATGTCCGGCCGGTCATCCATCAGCCGGTAACAGACCATGCCGAGCACGATCGCCACGATGCCCGCCGCGAACAGTGTGATCGTCACGCCGTCGAGTCGGATCCGAGCGTCGGAGATGTCGACCATGTGCTGACCGATCCGGCCGGCGAGGGCCGGGGCGGCCGCCACCGTCGCAAGCAGGACGAGCCGCATCAGGTTGTAGATGAAGGCGAAGGTGCGCCCGCGTAGCTCATCGGTGACCTCGGCACCGACCAGTGTCAGCGCGACCACCCAAACCAGACCGGCCCAGAAGCCCATCGCCAGCGTCGCAACGATGACGAGGGCGAGGTTGGGAAGAACCGATTCGATCGACAGCGTGATGCCGCTGGCGATGATGCCGAGACCGACGACCCGGCGTCGCGAGAGGCTGCCGGCCAGCTTCGGACCGAGGAACATGCCGGCCGCCAGTCCGACAAAGACCGTGCCGAAAAGCGTGCCGTACGCCGCGTCGCCACCCTTGAGGTCCACGGCGAACGCCTGCGACAACCCGATGACCGCCGCACCCGCGCCGGTCGCCCCACAGATGCCGAGGATGAGGCCCTTCAGCCAAGCGTGTTCGGCAAGGAAGCGAGCGCCCTCGGTCATCGACCGCCAGAGCCCGACCTGCTCACCGTGCGCCCGGTCGGTATCCGCCGACGCTCGCGAGCTGGCGATCTCCGAGAGGTTCACGATCGTGATCGCCGAGACCAGGAAGGTCAGCGCATCGATGTAGAGCGCCAGGTCGATCGGGTTCGTCCGGAACCAGTGGAAGTTGTGCGCGAGCACGCGATTGATGAATGACAACGCCGCGAACAGCGCCGCAGCAACCGCACCGAACCCGTAAGTCGTGACGAGGCTGAGCTGGTTGGCGGTCTCCAGCCGCTCGCGAGGAACCAGGTTCGGGATCGAGGCTTCCTTCGCCGGGATCCAGAACAGGCTGTTGCACTCGATCAGGAAGGTCGCGATGAACAGCCACCACAGCGTCAGGTTGAACGGGATCGACAGGAACAGGGCGAATCGGATCAGGTCCGTGACGACCATCGTCGTACGCCGGTTCGCACGGTCGGCGAACGCACCAGCGATCGGCCCGACGAGCACCGCGGGAAGCAGCCGCACGAACAGCACACCCGCGACGGCATAGAGCTGACGTGAATACGAGCTCGACAGGTTGTAAGCCAGCGACGTCGTTGCGAGAAAGCCGAGCCAGTCGCCAAGGCTCGACAGCGACAGCGAGATCCACAACCGACGGAACGACTTGATGCCGAGCACCGCACGCAGCTCGTTCTCCCGCGGCGGAGCGTTGACGACCTCATTGAGGCCGTGGATGTGCGCCCCGTTGCGGAACAGCCGACGTGGCCGAGGGATGGCGCGCCCCTAGCTCTTCTTCGGTGCGCTCTTCTTGGCCGCGGTCTTCTTCGCGGTGGTCTTCTTGACTGCCGTCTTCTTCGCCGGGGCACGCCGCGCCGTCTTCTTGGCCGGGCCGCTGGCCCGGCGCTCGGCGAGCAGCTCGGCGCCGCGCTCTGCGGTCAGCGACTCGATCCCGTCGCCCTTACGCAGCGACGCGTTGGTCTCGCCGTCAGTCACGTACGGACCGAAGCGACCCTCACGCACGACCATCGGCTTGCCACTCGACGGGTCGTTGCCCAGCTCGCGCAGCGGCGGCGCCGCGGCACGACGGCCACGCAGCTTCGGCTGCGCGAACAGCGCCAGCGCATCGTCGAGCGTGACGGTGAACAGCGCCGCCTCCGACTCGATCGAGCGGGAGTCGGTTCCCTTCTTCACGTACGGCCCGTAACGGCCGTTGAGCGCTTCGATCTCCTCGCCCGAGGCCGGGTCCGCACCAAGGACGCGCGGCAGCGAGAGCAGGCGGACCGCGTCCTCGAGCGTCACCGACTCGATGTCCATGTCCTTGAACAGCGACGCGGTCTTGATCTCGCCGCCATCGAGCGGCTGCGTCGTGACGTAGGGGCCATACCGTCCGCTACGGGCAAGGATCGGCTCACTGGTGTCGGGGTGCTGGCCGAGCAACCGCTCGTCACTCGTCTTGTCCAGGAGCGCGAGCGCGCGCTCGACCGTGAGCTCGTCCGGCGGCATGTCGTCCGGGATGCTTGCCCGCAGGTCGCCCTTTTGCACGTACGGCCCGTAGCGGCCGACGCGGGCGATCACGGCTTCGCCGTCCTCGGCGACGCCGACCGGCAACGAGTTGACCTCGCGCGCATCGATCTCGCCGAGCCGATCAGTGACCAGCTGCTTCAGCCCATTCGGGTCAAGCTCGCCGGTAGTGGCCGTCGCCTCGCCGAAGTAGAACTTGGTCAGCCACTCCGCCGATCGGGTCTCGCCGCTGGCGATCCCGTCGAGGTCGTCCTCCATCGAGGCGGTGAAGCCGTAGTCGACCAGCCGGGTGAAGTGCTGCTCGAGCAGACCGATGACCGCGAACGCCGTGAATGACGGAACGAGCGCCGTGCCTCGCTTGAACACATAGCCGCGGTCCTGGATCGTCCCGAGGATCGAGGCGTACGTCGACGGTCGGCCGATTCCTAGATCCTCTAGTGCCTTGACCAAGCTGGCCTCGGTGTAGCGGGCCGGCGGTGACGTCGCGTGGGACTTCGGCTCGACCGCGATCGCGGTCAGCGCCTGCGACTCGGCGACCTGCGGCAGTCGCCGCTCGCGGTCATCGCGGTCGGCAGCATCGTCGTCGACCTCTTCGACGTAGGCCCGCATGAATCCCGGGAAGGTGATGATCGTGCCGCTTGCCGAAAACTCCGCGTCCTCGCCGGCCGCCGATCCTTGCGCCGGCGCGGCGACGCCACCGACCCGCACGGTCACCGAGCGCCCGACCGCGTCGGCCATCTGCGAGGCGACCGTACGCTGCCAGATCAGCTCGTAGAGCCGGTGCTCGTCGTTGCCGAGCTCACCACGCACCTGCTGCGGCGTGCGGAAGGTGTCACCTGCGGGGCGGATCGCTTCGTGCGCCTCTTGCGCGTTCTTCACCTTGCGGTCGTAGGTACGCGGCTGGTCAGGCACGTATTCCGCGCCGTAGAGCTCACGCGCCTGAGCGCGGGCTGCATTGAGTGCCGTCTGCGACAAGGTCGTCGAGTCGGTACGCATATAGGTGATGTAGCCGTTCTCGTACAGCCGTTGCGCCAGCGACATCACGAGCCGCGCCGTGAGGCGCAGCTTGCGGCTGCCCTCCTGCTGCAATGTGCTCGTCATGAACGGGGCGGCTGGACGGCGGCGGTACGGCTTCTCCTCCACCGACCGAACGGCGAAGCTCGAGTCGGCCAGCCGCGCGGCCAGCGAGACCGCGGCCTCCTCGTGGAGGTGGACGACGTCGCTCTTGGTGAGCTGCCCCGACTCATCGAAGTTGTTGCCGGTCGCAACGCGCTGACCGTCGATCGAGATCAGCGTTGCATCGAACCTCGTCGGATCGCCAGGCGTCTCGGGAGCAACCCCAGTGTCGAAGGTGCCCTCGAGGTCCCAGTAGCCGGCCGAGTTGAACCGGATGCGCGCCCGCTCGCGCTCGACGAGCAGGCGAGTCGCGACCGACTGCACCCGGCCGGCGGACAGCCGGGGCATGACCTTCTTCCAGAGCACGGGTGAGACGCCATAGCCGTAGAGCCGGTCGACGATCCGGCGGGTCTCCTGCGCGTCGACCAGCGACCGGTTGATCTCGCGGGGGTTCTCGACCGCCTCGCGGATGGCGTCGCGGGTGATCTCGTGGAAGACCATCCGGCGCACCGGGACTCGCGGCTTGAGGACCTCCTGCAGGTGCCAGGCGATCGCCTCGCCCTCTCGGTCCTCATCAGTGGCGAGGTAGAGCTCGTCGACCGTCTTCAGTGCCGCCTTCAGCTTGGCGACTTGTTGCTTCTTGTCGGCGTTGACGACGTACGTCGGCTCGAAGTCGTGGTCGACGTCGATGCCGTACGTCGCCCACAGGTGCTTGCGATCGGCGGGCATCTCCGAGGCCGCACCCGGCAGATCGCGGATGTGTCCGATCGAGGACTCGACGACGTACCCCGCGCCCAAATAGCCCGCGATGGTCTTCGCCTTGGCCGGTGACTCGACGATGACCAGCCGACGACGGCCATCGGAGGCGACGCTGTTGTCGACCTCCTGGTCGTCAGTGTCGCTCGCCACGTCTGTCCTCTTTCATTCGCTTGTTCATGGTTGCGGCCATGCATCCTCGGGGACGCCGTCCGGTCGGTCGCCGATCAGCTCGACGAGCCGCGTGAGCCGCCGCCGGCCCACGATTCGGTACGCCGGACCGTCGGCCCGCGGCCCGACGAGAACGCCGGGCACTCCGACGGCGGACAAGGCAGACCCGACTGCGAGCCAGCCATGTTCATCGTTCGCACCGAGCGCCAGGCTATACATGCCGCCCGACGAGGAGCCGGACGCGAGACACCACCAGCGCAGGCGGGAGCCGTCCAGCACCCACCCAGCGGGCGGGCATTTCACTGCACCGCGGAACCAGGCATCAGCCGTCGAGCGCAGCTCGGCTAGCCATGGCGTTCCCACCGTCATGCCCGCCTCGGCGGGCCCGACCTCGGCCTGCAACCCGAACGCAGAGCGCATCTCGTTGATCAATGCGTCGATTCGCCAGTCCTCGGCGACGACGACGGAGACCCGCGCCGCATCGGCGCGACGGACCACCTGGCCGTTGCCCGCGAGCAGCCCCTCGATGTCGACGAGCGCGGGCTCGCGCGCCATCGCGCCGAACAGCGAGAGCTGGCTCATCTCATTGATGATGCACGCAAAACAAGAAAGGGCGCCCCAGCCGGGGCGCCCTTTCCGTTAACGCTGAGCGTCAGCGCGCAGCCTTCTTCGCAGCAACCTTCTTGGCAGGCGCCTTCTTCGCGACCGTCTTCTTGGCAGGAGCAGCGGCCTTCTTGGCCGCTGTTCTGGCAGGCGCGGTCTTCTGGGCAGGCGCGCGCTTGGCGACTGCCTTCTTGGCGGGCGACGCAACGACCGTCACCGGCGCGGACACCGTCGCCACGGTTGCCGCCGGGCCGGTTGCCGGCGTTGCCGGGCTGCCGGCCATGTCGACGACTCGGCGCTTGCTGATGATGACCGCGACCACGATCAGGCCGACCGACAGCACGCCGACGACAACCCGGACCGCGGTGTTCTGGTGCGGGCCGTGCACGCCGTACTTAACGACCGTCGGCGCGATAAGCAGCGCGACCAGGTTCATGACCTTGATCAGCGGGTTGAGAGCGGGACCGGCAGTGTCCTTGAACGGGTCACCGACGGTGTCGCCGATGATGGCCGCCTCGTGCGCCTGCGAGCCCTTGCCGCCGTAGTTGCCGTCCTCGATGAGCTTCTTCGCGTTGTCCCAGGCACCACCGGAGTTGGCCAGGAAGATCGCCATGAGCACACCCGCCGCGATAGCGCCGGCGAGGTAGGCGCCGAGCGGTTCCCAGCCGAGCCAGAAGCCGGTCGCAATCGGCGCGAGCACCGCCAGCAGGCCCGGTGTCGCGAGCTCACGCAGCGAGTCCTTGGTGCAGATGTCGACGACGCGGGCGTAGTCCGGACGGACCGTGCCGTCCATGATCCCCGGGTTGTTGCGGAACTGGTCGCGGACCTCGATGACGACCCGACCCGCGGCCCGCGCCACAGCGCTGATCGCGAGACCGGAGAAGAGGAACACGACCGAGGCACCGATGATCAGGCCGAACAGCACGTTCGGCTTGTCGACCGCCAGCGAGAAGACGAAGTGCGAGTTCTGCTGGAGCTTGACCGTCCGCACCGATGTCGCGAAGGAACCGAACAGCGCGGTTGCTGCCAACACGGCGGTCGCGATCGCGATGCCCTTGGTGATCGCCTTCGTCGTATTGCCGACCGCGTCGAGTGCGGTGAGCACCTCGGCGCCCTCCGGAGAGATCTCGCCGGACATCTCCGCGACGCCCTGGGCGTTGTCCGAGATCGGACCGAAGGTGTCCATGGCGACGATGACGCCGACCGTAGTCAGCAGACCGGTGCCGGCCAGCGCGACTGCGAACAGCGACAGCACCACAACGCCATGACCGAGCAGGAACGCGACATAGACCGCGGCACCGATCAGGATCGCGGAGTAGACCGCAGACTCCAGACCGATCGAGATTCCCGCGAGGATGACGGTCGCGGGACCGGTCTGAGTGGCCTTGCCGATCTCCTGGACCGGCTTGCGGTCGACCTCGGTGAAGTAGCCGGTCATGACCTGGATCGCACTGGCCAGCACGAGGCCGACGAGCACTGCGAGGAACGCCATGACGCGCGGGTTCCCGGGAAGCGACGCGACATCCAGCTCACCGCCGTGCGTACCGAAGCTCGAGTACGACGAGGGCAGGAAGAGGAACGTGACGACGGCGACGAGGCCTGCCGAGACAAAGGCAGAGATGAAGAAGCCGCGGTTGATGGCTGTAAGGCCGGTCCGGTCACCATCACGCGGAGCCGTGACGAGCACGCCGATGATGGCGGTGAGGACACCGATTGCCGGGATGAGAAGGGGGAAGACCAGGCCATCGCTGCCGAAAGCGACCTTGCCGAGCAGCAACGACGCGACCAGGGTCACGGCGTAGGACTCGAAGAGGTCGGCTGCCATGCCGGCGCAGTCGCCGACGTTGTCACCGACGTTGTCGGCGATCGTCGCGGCGTTGCGCGGGTCGTCCTCGGGGATGCCTTGCTCGACCTTGCCGACGAGGTCGGCGCCGACGTCAGCGGCCTTGGTGAAGATGCCGCCACCGACACGCATGAACATCGCGAGCAGTGCCGCGCCGAAGCCGAAGCCCTCGAGCACCTGCGGGGCGTGCGTCTTGAACATCAGCGTCACGACGCTGGCACCGAGCAGGCCCAGGCCGACCGTAAGCATGCCGACAGTGCCACCCGAGCGGAACGCCACTCGCGTGGCGCGCTTGGCGCCCGACTGTTGCGCCGCGGCAGCGGTCCGCACGTTTGCGCGAGTTGCGAGCGTCATGCCCGCGAAGCCGACGAACGCGGAGAAGATCGCGCCGACGAGGAAGAACACCGAGCGACCGACTCGGGCGCCGGTTGTGTCTGCCGGAAGAATGAAGAGGAGGCCGAAGATGATGACGGCAAAGGGCGCCAGGGTCGTGAACTGGCGTCGCAGGTAGGCGCTCGCGCCTTCCTGGACCGCCTTGGAGATCTCCTGCATCCGCGGCGTGCCCTGGTCGAACGCGAGCACCTCGCGGGCGAAGATCGCCGATACGACGAGAGCGACGAGGGCCACGGCGCCGACGATGGTGACGAGCTCGAGGTCCTTGTGCGAGAGCGCCGCACTGGTCGTGGCGAGCGTGGGGTGGAGGGCAGCCCGAGGTACGAGGGCGGAGGGCGACATCAGCGTCCTTCGGATCGACGACATTGGCGTGAGGCATCCGATCCCGGGCACAAATGCGTAGGAAACGGACGCGCGAGTAGCAGCGCGTGGATTGTAGTAGGCGCACAGCCGCTCAGGTGACGCGCCCCGCCTGAACCTGAAAGGGCGTCAGATGCCCGTCACCTGGGACTGGCTACGAGGCGCTGAGCTCGTTCAGTGCCGCGGTGCCCGCGGAGATCACCGGCCAACGCATCTTGACGGTCGTCTCGTCGCCCTCGCTGGTGACGATCAGCTCCTCGACGAGCCCACTCACCACTGCCAGGCCGAACCCCGGCGGCAGGGTCTCCCACTCGCCGCTCGACGACGCTGGAGCGTCATCGGCCAATGCTCGGCTCGACGCAGCGACGAGGTCCATCGACTGGGTTGGGTCGTCGGCGAGCGTGCCGTGGTTCACGACGTCGATCGCGAAGTGGGCGTGGTCGTCGGAGAAACGCAGCCGCACCGGTTCGGAGTAACCCTTGGCAAGGTGGACACTCACCGCGCGTGAGCACGTCTCGCTCACGGCGAGACGCACCTCGTCCAACAGCTCCTCGTCGAGCCTCGCCCGGCGCGCCACAGCAAGCGCGATGAGTCGCGCCGTTCGGACATGCGCTGTCAGCGGTGAGAACCGCAGCTCAATGGTCGCCATTCGGCGTCCCGACTACGACGCGGCGGCGGAAAGTGCCTCGCCGATGCTCGCGTGGATCGCGAACACCTTCGTAAGCCCGGTGATCCGGAAGATCTTCAGGATCCGATCCTGGCTGCACACGAGATCCAGCGACCCGTCGTGAGTGCGAACCCGCTTCAGCCCGCCGACGAGAACACCAAGACCTGTCGAGTCGAGAAAGTCGACAGCCTCAAGATCGACGATCAGCTTGTACTGGCCGCTCGAGACGAGATCGATCAGATGCTCACGCAGCTTGGGGGCTGTGTAGACGTCGATCTCCCCGCTGACCGCAACGACAGTGCGGTCCCCTTCAGCTCGGACCGATACCGAAAGGTCGGGATCCACGTCAGCCTCCAGCGGCGCATCGTCACGGTGCAACTTCCAGTGCACCACCATCCAACCATCACCTCGCGCTCACGCGGTCAGTGCTGCCGAGGTCGTCCACCGCGGCTCGCTGCGGCGTCATACCCCGCTGGCAGACTCGCTGAACGTGGTTACGCCTCTGAATCTGCTGCTGCCTCCCAGCAGTAGTCGCCCGGGCGGGCGGGGCGAGCGCGTCACCCATCTCGAGCACCTGGCCGCGCGGCCGGCATCGCACGCCCCCTGGCCCGAGTGGACCGACCCCGAGCTGGTCGTCGCACTAAAGGCGCGTGGGGTGGCCTCGCCGTGGACTCACCAGGCGCGGGCGGCCGACCTTGCGTGGGCCGGCGAGTCGGTCGTGGTGTCCACCGGAACCGCCTCGGGCAAGTCGCTCTGCTACCTGCTCCCCGCGCTGACCGCTTCGGCTGACGGCACCGGAACCACCATCTATCTGGCACCCACCAAGGCACTCGCCGCAGACCAGCTGCGGGCGATTGCCGAACTGGGGCTGACACGCGTACGCGCTGCGACGTACGACGGCGACACCCAGATGGAGGAGCGCGACTGGGCTCGGCGTCACGCCGACGTGCTGCTGACGAACCCGGACATGCTCCATTACGGGTTGCTGCCCTCCCACGCCCGCTGGGCGCGGGTGATGCGACAGCTGCGGTTCGTCGTCGTCGACGAGTGCCACCACTACCGAGGCGTCTTCGGGTCTCACGTCGCACAAGTGCTGCGCCGGTTGCGACGCCTCGCCGAGCACTACGGCGCCGACCCAGTCTTCATCCTTGCCTCGGCGACCGTCAGCGATCCGGGCACCACGGCGCGCCGGCTGGCCGGATGCACCGCGTTCGAGGTCACCGAGGACGGCTCGCCGCGGGGCGCGATGGACATCGCGCTCTGGGAGCCACCGCTCACCGAAGGCAAGGGCGAGAACGGCGCACCAGTGCGCCGACCGGCCACTACGGAAGCCGCGACACTGCTCGCTGACCTGGTCGCCGGCGGAGCCCGGACTGTGGCGTTCGTCCGCTCTCGGCGGGCCGCCGAATCGGTCTCACTCGGCGCGCGACGCGCACTCGAGGAGTCGGTGCCCGAACTAGTCGAGCGGGTGGCCGCCTACCGCGCTGGTTACCTCGCCGAGGACCGGCGCGACCTGGAGCGCGCGCTTCACAACGGCGACCTACTTGGCTTGGCGAGCACGAATGCACTCGAGCTCGGTGTCGATATCAGCGGGCTCGACGCAGTGCTGATCGCCGGCTGGCCCGGCACGCATGCATCGCTGTGGCAACAGGCTGGCCGGGCTGGGCGCGATGGCCGCGACGCACTCGCGGTACTCATCGCGCGCGACGACCCGCTCGACACCTATCTGGTCCATCACCCGGCGGCGGTGTTCGGGAGGCCGGTCGAGGCCGCGGTCCTCGACCCTGACAACCCGCACGTCCTCAGCCCGCACCTTGCGGCTGCGGCCGCAGAGCTGCCGATCACCGATGCGGACCTGGCGTCGTTCGGGCCGTCGGCGCCCGCAGTCATGGCCTCCCTCGTCGCGCAGGGCCTGCTCCGGCGGCGGCCGACCGGCTGGTACTGGACCGCGCGCGAGCGCGCGACGGATCTCGCCGACCTGCGCGGCACAGGCGGGCCGCCCGTGCGGATCTGCGAAGCAGCGACCGGTCGGTTGCTCGGCACGGTCGATGCCGCGACGTCGCACGTGATGGTTCACGAAGGTGCCGTCTACCTGCACCAGGGATCGACGTACATCGTCCGCGACCTCGATCTCGACGACTCGATCGCGCTGATCGAGCCGGCCAACCCCGACTGGACCACCCACGCGCGCGACATCACCGACATCCAGATCGTCGAGTCCCGGCTGCAGACGCAGTTTCCCGGCGTAGCCCTTCACCTCGGCACGGTCGACGTGACGAACCAGGTCGTGTCGTTCCTGCGTCGGCGGCTCGGGTCCGGTGAGGTGCTCGGCGAGGAACCACTCGACCTTCCGCCGCGCGATCTGCGAACCCAAGCCACCTGGTGGACGATCGACGAGGAGATCCTCGCGACGGCCGAACTCGACCTGGCCAGCCTGCCGGGTGCGGCGCACGCTGCCGAGCACGCCTCGATCGGACTGCTGCCACTCGTCGCAACCTGCGATCGATGGGACATCGGCGGCCTGTCGACGGCGCACCATCCGGACACCGGCGCACCGACAGTCTTCGTGTACGACGGGCACGCCGGCGGCGCGGGGTTCGCGGAGCGCGCCTACGAACGCGCGCAGCAGTGGCTCACGGCGACCCGCGATGCGATCGGCAGCTGCGAGTGCGCGGCCGGGTGCCCGTCGTGTGTTCAGTCACCGAAATGCGGCAACGGCAACGAACCGCTGGACAAGCCCGGAGCGATCCGACTGCTCACCGCAGTCGTCGACGCCTGTTGGGCCTGACGCCGACGTCAGAAGGTGCGCTCGACGAACGGACCGTCGACCTTCGGCCTGGAAGGCGCGCCGGAGGGTGCGGTCAGCCGAGAGATCGGCCGGGCGCCAGGCTCGTCGTAGAAACCGTCCGTCCGCGAGACCCACGCACGCAGGTGCACGGCAATCAAGACGAGCACCGCTGCTGCGGCAATGCCGCGCCACAGCGGTGGCAGGCTCAGGCCGCTCTTGATGTCGTGCGCGATGCTCTGCGACGAGCTCTTGTTGGCGAGGACCGGCGCCGGGTAGTGGATCTTCCCGACCTTGCCACCGGAGCCGAGCGTCGTGGTCTGGACCCCGGGCAGCGACGGCGGATGGACGGTCAGCGAACCCGCTCCGCCCGCCGCAGGCGGCAGGCTGTTGTTGACGTCGCCGCCACCGTTGGTCTGACCCAGGTCGACCGAGCTGCCATCGCCGTGCAGCGTGATTGCACCGCCGCCATTGGCAGACGAGCCGCCCGTGCCTGCACCCGCGCCACTGCCGCTACCCGAGCCGGATCCGCTACCCGAGCCAGCGCCACTGCCGGAACCGCTACCACTGCCTTTACCGCCGGTCTTGCCGCCGCCGTGGGCCTTCGTGGGCGTCGGGGTCGGAGTCGGCGCGCCGGGGAACGTCGCTTCGGCGGTGTCGGCCGAAGTGCTCGCAATGTCGCCGCCGGTGCAGGCCGCGTCACCGCAGGAGCGGATCGCGACGAGGGAGAACCGCTCGGTCTTGCCCGCTGCCGAGTCGCCGACATCGACCGGGCCTGCGAGGCACGTACCAGCCGAGCAGGGGTTGCTCGGCGAGGTAAGGATCTGGCCGGCCGAGTCCATGACCTCGTAGCCGGCGATGTCCGCCTCAGGGTTTGGTGACCAGGAGAACGTTGCGTAGGTCCCGCCTGCCGGCTGAGCGGTGAACCCGGTCGGCTTGGCCGGCGGGATCAACAGGATGAACGTCGCTGACTTCGTGCGGCCCTGGTTGTCGAGCGTGACGGTGTAAGTGCCGTTGTCGGCCGGGATGGCGCCGCCGCTCCACGCGGGATGAGCCGTGTTCACCGCTGCGGCCGATGGGCTGAGCGACACCGACTTGCTGCAGCTACCAGCGTGACTGACGAGATCGGACGAGGTGACGCCAGGACCGTCGACCGTCAGGGTGACCGAGCCCGGACTACCGAGGAACTGGCAGTTTGGCTGCGCCGTCGCCTGGATCGACGGGGACTGGTTGAACGTGTAGGTGTAGGTGCCGCCGCCGGCGACGGTGAGCGAGTCCGCGGCCGCAGCGGAAGCGATCGGCGCGAACCCCATCACGGCCAGTGTTGCAACGCCTGATGTCATGAGAAGACGGCTGAACCTTCGGGAACTCATGTTCCCCCCTCGACGCTCGTGGGTCCGCCGCCCTGACCGGCATTGGGATTTGTCGGTGCGACCTGGACGGTCGTGCTGATCATCTTCAGGCGCAACACGATGCGCTGGGCAGCAGAGCCTGGTGGATTGCAGCTCGTGAGGGTGAGCCAGTGGCCCGTCGCGAGTGCGCCGTCCTGGCTGACGACCGCGGTGTCGCTCGGGTCGATGATGAACGGGTTGTCGTGGCCATCAAACGGCGGAATGACCTGATAGACGCAGTCGCCGATCGGGGTGTCCAGCGTGACCGTGTCACCCTCGTGCATGTCGTTGAGTCGGTTGAACGGACGGCCGTAGGTCGTTCGGTGCCCGGCGATCGAGACGTTGCCCTGAGCGCACGGATATGGCGTCTCCGGGTAGTGACCTGCGCCGGCCTCCAGGGCCGCCTCAGAGGTCCCCTCGACGACGACGACGTTGACCTGCACCCGCGAGTTGTTGATGACGAGGCGGGTCAGACCGGATCCGGTCGGCACCTGGCCGTCGAGGTACTCGTTCTTGAACTGGGTGCTGTTGAGATTGAGCGTCACGTGACGCTGCCGCTGCGCTCCGATCAGGTCGGTGACAGCAGGGAAAGCAAAGATCGAGACCGCACCGACGCAGAGCAGCGCGGTGAGCGCGGACACCGCCTTGCGGCCGCCGGGGCGCCGCAGCGCGAGGCCAACCAGACCGCCGACCGGGCGCGCCATCGTCGCGGCCGAGCCAGGCAGGAACGAAGGTTCCTGCGGCGCGGGATGCGACATGACGGGTAGAGCCTCCGGTTCGGGGTTCTCGAGTTGGACGCCGACAGACAAGTCGCCGTTCCATTCAACGAGTTCGGCGCTATCCAGGTTACGTCGTCTGTCCTTTACCCACTGCGCTCAACTTTCCGGCGTTTTGGACGAAATCAGACTGTTTTGTGCGCTTATCGGACCCGCCCGGGCCCGTGCCTTCACCGGCCCGAACTGCGACAGAACGCCAGGCGGTACGACGCAGACAGTCACGTCGGAGATGCCATCGGTGATCGAGCAGCTCACCAACTGAGCGCCGTCGAGCTTTGCCAGGTCAGCCCCTCGGTCACAGGCAGCCGAGTCGCCATCCAGAGCTGAAGCCGCGGCAGCAAGCGCGGCGGCATCGGCGGCTGATCCCGCGCGGTGGCGAACTTGGTCGGCGACCGACACGAGCATCACGACTCCGGTCAACGCAAAGACGAGCCCCATGCCGGCGAGCATCAGCACGGTGGCGCTGCCACGAGCGCCGTCATCGGCCGAGCGCCTCATGACGTCTCCGACCTTGCGGACGTTTCCAGGGCCGCGACCGAGTGCTGGCTGACGGTGAAAGTCCCGAATCGATGAAGGATGCCGGGACCGGCCAGCTGATCGGTGACGGTTGCCACAACCGTCGTCCCCTCGGTCACCAGCTGCAACGTCGCACCTGCGGGCGCCGCTCTCATTGCAGTCGCGCGTACGACATCGATCGGCTCGCCCCGCGCCGCGAGCCGCGCTGCGGTGGCTGCGGCATCCGCGCACTTCATCTCATCGGTCATCGCCATCACACCGGCGACGGCCATCGCGACCACGACCACAAGTGTCGGGATGGTCATTGCCATCTCAGCAGTGACCATCCCGGCGTCTGAGGGCGCACGGCGCTCGGGCCGTGGTCCGGCCGAGCACCGGACTCGGCCGGACCACGGCCTCACTAGAGCCCCGGGATCAGATTGAGCGCGTGACTGATGACGCCCTGGATCAGGGTCTTGACCCAGCTCCCGCTGATGACCTCGTAGAGCACTCCTGCGAGCGCGACTGCAGCGACGGTGCCGATGCAGTACTCGGCTGTCGTCATGCCGAGATCATTTGCGTTTGCGCGCACCGCACGAATCGCGCGAATCGCTCGAGCCATTGCTGTCTCCTTCCATACCGGCCACCGGCCGGGACGGGCCGCGGCTGGTCGCCGCCGCGGCCCGAGACTCCTGCGGGTCCGCCACCGCGAACCGTCCGCCGTCCGAGTTGTGGACTACATCGGTGTCGACCTGGCGATGTGGCTCAGCGAAGATGCGAGACCAGCCCGACGATGACCGGCACGACTGCAATAAGAACGAACGCGGGCATGAAGCAAAGCCCGAGCGGGATGACGATCCAGATCGACGACTGCTGAACCCGCTGCTGGATCCGGCCATGGCGAGTGGCACGCAGCCGCGCGGCGACCCGTCGCAGATCGTCGGCAACGCCCGCACCGCTCGCCGTCGTCCGACTCGTCGCCCGGGCGACCAGCTCGAGGGAGGGATCGGCGAACCAGGTCTGCCACGCCTCGAGAGCGGGCGCCCCTCGACGCAACGCAGCCGCAGCAGCAAGACACGCTTCGCGGGTCACCTCGTCGCCCGCCACACTGGCTGCCTCCAGCGACGCAGGCATCGCCAGTCCGGCGGCGAGACAACCCGCGATCAACTCCACGACGGCAGGAACAGCGTCTTGGTCCGCAAGCTGCTGCTGCTCGGGCAACCGGCCGGTGATGACAATGCCGGCACCGGTCGCCAAGCCAAGCGCGATCCCAACCACGTCATGGAAAGCGGCAACGCACAGGACAGCCGAACCGACCGCGAGCACCGGGCGAACCCACGCGCGCGAGGCGGTCGAACGTGTCGTCTCGCCAGCTCCGACGATGCTTTTGAGGCGCCTCTGGGCCGACGTCACTTCAACGCCCACTTGGCGAGCCTGCGGCTGATCAGGATGCCGATGCTGTCGAGAGCCGCGGCGCCAGCGAGCAACGCCCAGCCGATCGGTCGGTAGAGCAGCAGATGCACCGGATGGGCACCGATCAGCTGCCCGAAGCCAAGGCCGACGACAGGCAACCCGGCCAGCAGCGTCATGGTCGCTTGCGGCGCGGCCAACGCCGCCTGCATCTCACGACGCAACGCGTCTTCGCGATCCATCGCCTCTCCTAGCCGCTCGAGGACCAGCGCAACCCGACCGCCGGCAGCTTCGGTGACCTGCCACGTCGCTGCAACGATGCGCAGCCGCGCGGCGCCTGGAAGCTCCGAGCCGGCCTCGAGCTCTGCCGCGGCGCTTCCGCCGACGTCGACCGACGCAGCGGCTGCTGACAGCACGGGGGCAAGTGGCCCGGCTGTCGCGGCGGCGGCCGACAGCGCCTCCTTCGTCGTACGACCGGCGCGCAGCTCGGCAGCAAGGGCGAAGGTGACCTCGACCACGGCGGCCTCGCGCGCGTCGCGATCTTGGCGAGCTCGACGTCGCGCTCGGACCCAGGAGACCGCCGGCGGCACTACGCCGGCGGCGGCCGCGAACCCGATCGGGAGGTGCAACGCAACGAGGCCAGAGCCGAGCATGACCGCAACGAGCAGCGCGGATCTGTCGAGGCGGACCGCCGCCGTAGGCGCCGACTCCGGGGGGCACGTGAAGCCAGCGAGCCGACCGCTCGCCTGCCGCGGGCGGGACACGAGAACCGCCGTCGCAATCAGGACGGCAGCCAGCCAGACCATCACGATTGGTCCAGGCGTTGATCCAAGGCGTCCGCCATGGGGCCGCGGATCACACAATCGCGCTCGAACACGTACGCCGGAAGGACTGAGGCCATGCCGTCCGCAGTAGCGACCAACATGCCGAGCCCCGCCATCCGCCGACGTCCGTCGACGCCGCGACCCAGATGAAGGACGACATCGACGGCAGCCACGAGCAAGCTGTGTGCAGCCGCTCGTGGCACGCCGGCTTGACCACACAGCGACTCGATTCGGGCGGGCAGATGCTCAGCACGGTTGGCGTGAACCGTGCTGCAGCCACCTTCGTGGCCGGTGTTGAGCGCCGCGAGCAGGTCGAGCACCTCGCCGCCACGGACCTCACCGACGACCAGACGGTCGGGTCGCATTCGCAGTGCTTGACGGACCAGGACGTCGAGCGTCACCGCACCGACTCCTTCGGAGTTGGCGGGCCGCGACTCCAGCCGCACCACGTGCGGACGGTCCGGCCGCAGCTCAGCGGCGTCCTCTACGAGAACGATTCGCTCTTGCTCGCCGACCAGTGACAACAGGCTCGACAGCACAGTCGTCTTGCCGCAGCCGGTCCCACCGGTCACCAGAAACGCGAGCCGGGCATCGACAACCTGGCGTAACAGATCCGCGCCGGTGGTGGAGACCGATCCGGCGGCGACCAACGCATCCATCGTGAAGACCCGCCGCGGCGGTACCCGAAGCGAGATGCAGGTCCCCTCGGGGGCGAGTGGCGGCACGACGGCGTGTACCCGCGTTCCGTCGGCGAGACGGGCATCGGCGTACGGCGCGGCGTCATCGAGACGCCGACCAGCCGCCGCGACCAGCCGGATCGCGAGCCGGCGTACCGATGCTTCGTCATCGATCACCAGGCCGGACTGGACCAGACCGGCGCCTCGATCGACCCACACCGGACCGGCGCCGTTGACGAGGACATCGGTGACGCCTGGCTCAGCGAGCAGCGGCGCTAGCTGGCCCGCACCGCCAAGCTCTGCGGCAAGTACGCCGGAGACATCGAGCAAGGTGCCGAGCCCCGCTGTCGGTGCCTCGTCTCGGACCGCAGCGGCGAGCGAGACCGCGTCATAGCCCGACGATCCGTTTGCAAGGCGCCGACGGACCCGACCGGCGAGATCTGGATCACCGAGGGCGGTCACGCCGCGATGGCCGGCGAGCCGAGTGCCGAGATGACGGCCGCGCACGCGTGGGCGAGCGATCCACGTGAGCCGCGCACCGGAGACTCACCGCGCCGAGCGGCAACCCGAACCGCAGGATCGCTGCGCAGCGTCGCAACGATCTGGAGGCCCAGGCTGGCGCCGACATCGCGGGCCGACAGACTCCCGCCGCCGGCGTCACGGATGACGAGGTGGGGTGTCAGCGCGCGAGTGCCGAGCGCCTCCAGCAGACTCGCGGTAGCAGCGACCGGACGCACCTCGGCGGGCACGATCAAGACGGTCTCGTCGGCGGCGTCCAGCAGCCGGTCGGCGACCACTCCCCAGGAACGAGGTAGGTCGAGGACCACGGTCGCGAACGACTGCTTCGCCGCGTCGAGCACCGCATCGATCGCCGAGACGTCACCGACCGATACCGCACCGCGACCCTGGTCTCCTCGACCCCAAGCAAGGACCGCAGTGGTGCCGACCTTGCACAGCGCCCCAGCGAACGAGTCGGCATCCAGCCGCCCGCGGGTCTCGATCAAGTCAGCCCAGCGCAGCCCAGCTGTGGCCTCGACGCCGAGCAGCACGTCAAGCCCGCCGCCAAGCGGATCGCCGTCGATCAAGACAGTGGGCGCGGCGACGGATGCAGCGATCGCGAGAGCCGCCGAAAAGGTCGAGACCCCTGCGCCGCCGCAACCGCCGAACACGCCGATGACGCGCCCGTCGTTGCTGCGTGGACGATCGGCACCGCGCAGCTCCTCGACGAGGTCAGACTCCTGATCGGGCAGGAGCACGACGCGGTGCGCACCTAGTAGAAGGGCGGCCTGCCACGCTGCCTCGCCGAGCGGCGCGTCGGCGACTACGACAACCCGGCCGCGCCTCGGTAGTCCCGTCGCGGCGAGCGCGGTGACCACATCCGAGCCGACGAGAACTACCGGCGCTTGTCGCCACGCGGCACGGACGGAGGAACTGTCGCGCTCGAGCTCACATCTGGTGCCGGCGAGCGCGGCGAGACGACCGACGTGGACAGCCAGCCCGTCACGGGCGGTGACCAGCAACGCTCCCGCCATGCGGTGCAGCCTGAAGACGGGATGTCGCGCCGCGAAATGGAAGCGCGTGGCTGAGGACAGCGACCGACTGTCGTGCGGTCTGTGGAGGCGCGACCGAGACGAGATGACAGGACGGCCCCCGCCGGGGGGGTAGCGGGGGCCGTCTCAAGGCCCGGCTCCGGGGGGGTTCGAGCCGGACCAGCTTTGAGTCACCAAACGTGTCATCGAGCGGTGCTGACTGTGATTTTGCCCCCGCAAAAGCGACCCAAACCTCGGATTTCCGAAGTCATCGGTGACGCTTAGATGAACTTCCCCACACGCCGGTGGACAACCCTGAATGTGAGACGGAAGTGTCTATCGTGATCTCATGTCCGATTCCGCGGCGTTCTTCGACCTGGACAAGACGATCATCGCGACGTCCAGCACGCTCGCGATGGGCCGCTCGTTCTACGCCGCGGGGATGATCGGGCGCCGCGCGGTGCTCAAGGGCGCCTACGCGCGGCTGATCTACCACCTGGGTGAGGTCGACGCCGAAAAGATGGACAGGATGCGCGACGACCTCGCGCGGGCCGTCATCGGCTGGGAGGCGGAGAAGGTCCACGAGGTCATCGAGGCCGACCTTCTCAATCTGATCAACCCGCTGGTCTACGACGAGGCCGCCGCGCTGATCGAGGCCCACCACGCCGCCGGACGGTCCGTCGTGATCGTGTCGAGCAGCGGCGACGAGGTCGTCGGCCCGATCGGTGAGCTGCTAGGCGCGGACTACGTCGTTGCGAGTCGGATGGTGGTCGAGGAAGGCCTCTATACCGGCGAGGTCGCGTTCTACGCGTTCGGCCCGTACAAGGCTGAGGCGATGCGCGAGATGGCAGCGCAGCACGGCTGGGATCTCACCGACTGCTACGCCTACACCGACTCGGCGACCGACCTGCCGATGCTCGAGGCCGTCGGTCGTCCCCACGCGGTCAACCCTGACCGCAGCCTGCGTCGTGCCGCAACCGAGCGCGGCTGGGAAATCCTCGACTTCCGGCACCCTGTGCCGCTGCGCGAGCGCTTCGGCAAGCTGCCCGCACCGACTCGGCCGGTCGCCGTTGGCATCGCGGCGGGAGCTGTCGTTGCGGCCGCTGCGGGCTGGCGCGCTCTGTCCCACCAGCGTCGGGCGGGCTAGCGAGCGCTATTAACTCCTGCGACGGCTTACGGTTGCGCCGTACCGACCTCGGGGAGGAGATCACCGTGGCGTCGACGCGCGATTACGGCGGACAGGGCGAGCGGGTCGGCGAGCAGTCGCTCGGTGAGCTCGTCGCGACCGCGACTCGCGACCTTTCGCTGCTCGTCCACTCCGAGATCGAGCTGGCGAAGGCCGAGCTCGCCGAGCAGGCCAAGAAAGCCGGCCTGGGTGCCGGTCTGCTCGGCGGCGCCGGAGCATTCGCGATGCTCGCTCTGCTGGTGCTCTGCTTCGCCGCAGGCTTCGGCCTCGCCGCAGGCGCCTCCATCCCGATTTGGGCCGGCTTCCTGTGCGTCGGCGGGCTGTTCGTGATCATCGCCGGAGCCCTTGGCCTCGTTGGAGCGCGCGCATTGACCAAGCTCGGCGGACCCGAGCTGACGATGTCAACGGTCAAGGCCAGCCTGGCGACGCTGCGCCACCCACACCAATAGAGGCTTTGCACCGGCGTGCCACGCTGTGCGCGTGGCGCCTCCCGAACGGCTGGTCGAAGACTCAGCCGTGCTTCTCAAAGGCCCATGGACGCACCGCACGATCGATGCCAACGGGATCCGGCTACACGTTGCCGAGGCCGGGTCGGGTCCGCTGGTTCTCCTGTTGCACGGCTTTCCGGAGTTCTGGTGGAGCTGGCGCCACCAGCTGGCAGCCCTCGCCGAGGCCGGATATCACGTCGTGGCACCGGACCTACGCGGCTACGGCGCCAGCGACAAGCCGCCGCGGGGGTACGACGCGCCGACGTTGTCGGCAGACTTGGCCGGACTGGTCCGTGCCCTTGGCGAGCGCGATGCGGTCTTCGTCGGGCACGACTGGGGCGGCCACCTCGCGTGGTCAACAGCGGCGTTACATCCCGCCGTCGTACGCAAGCTGGTCGTCTGCTCGATCGCACATCCGCTGCGGATGTACGACGCGCTTCGGGGGATGAATGCGCAACGTCGCGCGAGCACCTACATCGCGCGGTTCCAGCTTCCCTGGCATCCGGAGCGATGGCTCGTCGAGAATGACGGCGCCAACGTCGCAGGTCTGCTCCACAGCTGGGGCGGTCCGGGCTTTCCCGACGCTGAGACGGAGCGACGGTGCCGTGAAGCGATCCAGATCCCGTACGTGCCGAACCGCGCGCTCGAGTACTACCGCTGGGCGGTTAGGTCGTTGAGCCGGACCGACGGGCGTCGTTACCGCGAGGCGATGACCCGACCGATCGAAGCGCCGACTCTGCAGCTGCACGGCCAGCTGGACCCGTGCGTTCTGTCCTCGACCGCGCATGGGTCCCAGCAGTGGGTGAGCGGCCCGTATGAGTGGCACGAGCTACCTGACGTCGGGCACTTCCCGCACCAGGAGGTTCCCGAGCTCGTCACCGCCGAGCTGCTGCGGTTCATCAACGAGGTCTAGTCGAGCTGTCAGGCGCTCGCCACGCTCGGGCGTACTGACGGTCTGACAACTCGATCCGTTAGTCGCAACCTTGTGTCGAGACTCCGCTGCTGGCGCTGGTCCCCGCAGTGGCGTCCGAGGCGATCTGCTGCGCCGTGAGGGCGTAGCCGGTGTGCGGGTCGTCGATCGCGGCTGCGAACACGACCCCGGCTACCTCGCCGGACGTCGTCAGCAACGGCCCACCCGAGTTGCCTGGGCGGACCTTCGCATAGAGCGCGTAGATCTGCCTGGTTACCTGGCGGTCCTGGTAGATGTCAGGCCCGCGAGCGTTCTGCACATCGCGCACTCGCGCAGAACGGAGCGTGAGCCCACCGTTCTCGGGATAGCCGGCGACGACCGCGGTGTCATCGGTCGAAAGCGCACCCGCGAATGGCAACGGCGTGAGATTCAGATCCGGCACTAGCAGGACTGCGATGTCGGTTCTCGGGTCGTAGAGCACCACCTTTGCAGGCAGCGTCCGTCCGTCGATCGTCTGAACCGACGGTGAGCCGACCCCTGCAACCACATGCGCGTTGGTCATCACCCGGTCGTTGGCGTAGACGAAACCGCTGCCTTCGAGTTGTCGCGAACACGACTCCGCGATGCCGGTGATCTTGACGACGTCCGGCTCGGATCGTCGTACGACGCGACTGTGCGCGAGACCCGGTGGCGGCGGCTTCACGCTGACGATCCGCTCCGGACCGATGCCGCCGAACACTTCGGGCAGGCCGTCCCGATCGAGCAGTCGGCGAAACGACGAGAACCACGTTGTGGCGCCATCGGGCATCACGGCATCGACGGCGCGGAGGATGCTGGAGTGCCGGATCTCCCGCGCAACCCCACCGGCCGCGCTCTGCGCGAGGGACGCCCCGACAAGCCACGCGACCAGCAGCACCGAGATGACGCTGACCGCTCCGCCTGCCACCGAGTCCAGCGTCCGCAACGGTCGCCAGGTGAACTCCTTGCGGATCGCGACCCCGATCAGCGTGGCGATCAGCTGACCGAGCATCGCGCACACCACTACCGCAAGCAGGCCGAACATCGCCGGCCCGAGGCCGACGCGGATGTCGCTGTGCAGCGAGCTCGCGTACTTCGCGCCGAGCGCGCCGCCACCGAGGAAGCCGACGAAGGACAGGAAGCCGACGATGAATCCCTGGCGATAGCCGCTGAACGCGAAGCCGATGCAGATGACCAGCAAGACCCAGTCGAGGGTGTCCACTACGAGGCCTGCATGGGAATCGGGAACGGGACGTAGGACTCGCGATCCCACTCCTGTTCCCAGCCGCCGAGCTTGATCAGCCGGTCGAGCACGCCGGCGGTGAAGCCCCAGACGAGCATCCCCGCAACCTTGAAAGCCGGCGACGCGTAGCCGAGTGGATGCTTCACCGTGACGCGGTTCGCCGGGTTGGCGAGATCGGCGATCGCGACTCGCGATACCGCCGCAACCTCGACCGGGTCGACTGCCTCGACTCGTGACGGCACTCGCCACCAAGCGAGCACCGGCGTCACGAGATTGCGACTCGGGGGAAGCCAGAGCTGCGGCAACAGCGTCAGTACGTCGACGCCGCTGGGCTCGAGCCCGACCTCTTCTACTGCCTCACGCAGCGCCGCTTCGACCGGCCCGTCGTCACCCGGATCGATGCCGCCGCCGGGGAAAGCCGGCTGGCCCGCGTGATGACGAAGGTCATCGCTGCGCTGCTGAAGCAACACGTCCGGTCCGTGCTCGCCTTGGCCGAACAGCACCAGCACTGCCGATCGGCGAATCGTCGGGTCGTCGTCGGCGTGCAGCGGCACAGGGGTGAAGGCGTCAGCGTCGGAAGCGTTCACCGCCTCGACGAGCTGCAGCAGCCAGTCGGGGGCGCTACTCACGTGACGCCGAGATAAGTGGCGATATCCGAGCGAAGCTCGGCGGCGTTGTCGTACGGGCCTTCGTGCACGTGGACGACCTGGCCCGACGTACCGATGAAGGCCGTCTCCGGCGGGCCGGGCGCCTTGGCCAGACCGATCAGCACCTTGCGGTCCGGATCCTCGACGGATGGGTAGCGGACCGGCGGCGTGACATGAGTGCCGAAGTCGAGTGCGCTGTCGGCCGAGTCCTCGGTGTCGATGCCAAGGAAGACGACCCTGCCGCGATCGGCGTCGTAGACCGACGACAGGTAGCCAGCCTCCTTCTGGCAGGGTCCGCACCACGAGCCCCAGACGTTCACGACCGCCGGGCCGCGCAGCCCGGCGAGATGGACCGCCGGCCCCCCGCCTAGACAGTCCAACGAGAGGTCAGGCAGTCCACCCGACGCGTCGCTCGCTGATGACGCGGGACATGGCGCGAGGTTGGCTTGCTTGATCAGCTTCGACAGCTGTGGTCCGGGAGACACGGCATGACCATGGCCACCGCTCGAAGCCGACGAGCAGCCGGTCGCCGCGAGCAACACCGCGACAAGCAGAAGACTGCGATTACCGCTCACGCAGTCGGGGTCATCTGCGATGGCGATCTGAGCAGCCGCTCCGCGACCGCCGGATCAGTGGGGCCGATGCCGTACGACGGACATAGCTTGGCGAGCGGACAGGCGCCGCAAGCCGCCTTCTTGGCGTGGCAGGCGCGGCGGCCATGCCAGATCATCCGGTGCGACAACCCGGTCCAGTCGGCCTTCACGAACAGGGCGCCGACCTCGTGCTCGACCTTGACCGGATCCTCCTCGGTGGTCCAGCCAAACCGACGGGAAAGTCGCCCGAAGTGGGTGTCGACCGTGATGCCGGGAATCCCGAAAGCGTTGCCGAGGACGACGTTCGCTGTCTTGCGCCCGACTCCCGGAAGTTTGACCAGGTCTTCCAGACGCCCCGGGACCTCACCGGCGTACTGCTCGTCGAGCGCTTGTCCCAGTTTGAGCAGACTGTCCGTCTTCGCCCGGAAGAATCCGGTCGACTTGATCATCACCTCCATCTCGGCACGATCAGCCGCCGCGTAGTCCTTGGCCGTCGGATACCGCCGGAACAGGGCGGGAGTGACCGAGTTCACCATCTTGTCGGTGCACTGAGCAGACAACACGGTCGCGACCAGGAGCTGGAGCGGGGAGGCGAAGTCGAGCTCGCAGTGAGCGTCCGGATAGGTCGCTTTGAGCACTTTGTCCATCCGGCGAGCCCGTCGCACGATAGCGGTGTGGGACTCCTCCGGCGGCACCCCTCGACTGTACGGCGCGAGGGCGACGGCACTTTTCATAGGCCAGAGGAGTGACGTGGGTCGCACTCCTATTAAGCGCCCCCAAGATCACGCCGATGCGGCAAAGGAAGCTGCGGAGAGTGAGGAAATGCCGAATCGGCCCACGGCGGACCGAAAGACGCCGCCCGAACGGGACCCGCAGTTCGCCCACCTCGACCTGGGCGGGCTGCGTGAGTACCGCGCGACCCTGACCCACGAGGAGAGCCGGGTCTCGTATTGGCGCCGGATCATCCAGGCGCGGCTCGACATCGTCGTCTCCGGACGGGACAGCGGCACGACGAGGGTCGAGGACCTTCGTGGTGTCTTCGCCGAGCGCGCTCCGAGCACCCGCCGCACCGCTCTGGTGTCCGTGATGCCGGTCGATGACATGCCCCCGCTCCCTGACCTTGCCCACCTGTGGTCACGCGAACCTGACCCGCTCGACGACGCCCGCAACGTCGCGCTGATCGAAGACCTCACCGCGGCAGAGCTGCAGCTCTCGGCGTACCGCTCCGCCCTGCACCGCCAGCTTGCCGCAGCGACGAGCGAGCTGATCGCCCGCTACCGCGAGCAGCCGGACCTGTGCCTGTCGGCCCTTCCGGTCGCGCCAGGGCCCGCCCGAATCTCGATCTGAGCTCGCGCACGAAAGCGCGGCAGGCGCAAGGTTGTGGCACGTCGTCGTTGATGTGAGGCAGACTCCAGCCCAGGTGCGACGGCGCACCGCGGCATAGGAGGTCTGGTGGAGGGCGTGCTGGGCTCGGTGCCGCTGTTCGCCGCGCTCGATGCCGACTCCGCCGCGACGCTGGAGAAGATGCTCACGACCCGAAGCGTGGGCAAGGGTCACGTCGTCTTCAACGAGGGTGACGACGGCGACCGGCTGTTCATCGTCCTGGACGGCAAGGTCAAGATCACGCGTGCCGCGGTCGACGGCCGCGAGAACCTGATCGCCGTCCTCGGGACCGCCGAGATGTTCGGTGAGCTGTCACTGTTTGATCCGGGGCCGCGCACCGCGAGTGTGTCTGCGGTCACGGACGCGACGCTCGCGTCACTCGACCACGACGATCTGCGACCGCTGTTGCTGGAGCGACCGGGTGTTGCAGTCGAGTTGCTCCAGGCCCTGGCTCAGCGCCTACGTCGTACCAACGAGGCGATGGCCGACCTGGTCTTCACCGACGTACCCGGCCGGGTTGCAAAGGCGCTGCTCGACCTCGCGGACAAGTTCGGGGTCGTCGAGGCCGACGGCACCCGGGTGCGCCACGACCTCACCCAGGAAGAGCTGGCCCAACTCGTGGGAGCGAGCCGGGAGACGGTGAACAAGGCTCTGTCGGAGTTCGCGCACCGCGGCTGGCTTCGCATCGAGGGACGCAGCGTCCTGCTGCTCGAGCCCGACCGGCTCACCCGCCGCGCTAGATAGAGCGCATGGCACATAGGTACTGCCATAGCGATACGCATGGCACATAGGTACTGCCCGAGCAATACCTATGTGCCATCCGCTCAGCGAGGCAGTGCGGAGAGGGCTCGCTGAGAGGCGGCTAGCTCGCCACGCATCTCGGTGGCTGCTGACAGCGCGGTGGCCTGCCGCACCGCGTACCTCGCTGCAGGTATGTCGCCGGCCGCGGACAGGCAAGCCCCGAGCACTCGCAGCGCAACGATTCGTGACCGGACATCTTGCGCCGGCTGTGCGATCGCTTGCTGCGCTACGTCGAGCGCCTCCGCGATCTCACCGAGTTCGAGCAGGCATCCCGCGAGATGCGCAAGCGCCTGCCGGCGAGGGAACGCAAGCGACGCATCGACTACGACCTGCGCCTCCCGGAGCAGCTTGACCGCCTCCTGCGTCTCGCCACGCGCCCGCAACGCCTGGGCAAGCAGCACCCGCAGGCTGACCAGCGCACCCGGCTGCAGGTCGAGTCCCTCGGCCCGCTCCAAGGCCGACCGCGCCGCACCCTCTGCGGCACTCGCATCGCCGAGGTCGAGGCGGCAGTAGCCGATGCTCACCGTTGCCAGCGTCGCCGGCAGCGGGTTGCGCGCCTTGCTCGCAAGATCCACCGCCTGCTCGAGCCGGCGGATCGCCTTACGTTGCCGACCCGCTCCTCGCAGTGCCGCGGCTGACGCGATCGAGGCCATGCACTGGCCCCAGGTGTCGCCGAGCTCTTCGAAGATGTCGTACGCCGCGGCGGCCTCGTCGAGTGCCGTGGTGATCAGCCCGAGCTCAGCCGCGGCAAGACCGTCGATCGTCAAGCAGGCTGCAACACCCCAGGTGTCGCCGATCGCTCGGCCCAAGGGAAGCAGGCTCTGGGCAAGGTCGCGGGCCTCGACGAGCCTGCCTTGCAGGAGCCGGATGAAGGCCTCGGTGCCGGCGCACCAGGACAGCCCTCCGTCGTCGTCCAGGCTGGCGAAGACAGCGCCGGCCTCGTGCAGTCGCTCCTCGGCGATGCCATAGGCACCCCGCGTCGTCGCGCTCCACGCCAGGTGCTGCAGCGCCCAACCTGCGCCGCGACGGTCACCAACCCGTTCGGCGAGTGCCAGCGCCTGACCGAACCGCTCCTCGGCGGACGTCAGCCGCGCGGCGAGAAAGTCCATCATCCCGAGTTGCCGCAGCGCCTCGCCGGTCACCCGATCGTGGCCGGACTCGCTGGCGGCCGCTAGCGCTGTGACGAGCGCGCGAGTGGCGCGGTCGTCCTCACCACGGCGCCGCAGGATGTCGCCGTGTACGACGAGCGCGGTCGCGCGCAGTCGCTGGTCGGTTGAGGCAAGCGCGAGTTCCAGGTCCTGCTCGGCGTCCTCGAGGCGATGCAGTCCGGCGATCGCAGCGGCCCGGCGTACCAATGCCCGTGCGATAGCAGGTTCGGGAACCCCGTCGGCGGCGAGGCTGACGGCTCGGGTCAGCAAGGTCTCGGCTCGTATGTTGTCGTCGCGGGCGAGCGCGGCCTCACCAAGGCGATCGAGAGCGCCGAATCCGATCTCGCGGGCCGACCACGCCAGATCCGCCGGCGGTAGGTTCATCTCCGCGGCCAGGCTGACGGCCTGCTCTGCCTGCGCGGCAACGAAGGTGTCGGTGTCTGCAGCCGACCACTGCAGCCCATCGATCGCCCATCGAGCAACAGCGGCGTGGCGTCGGGCCCGCTCACCCTTCGGAATGCCGGCATAGGCGACGTCACGCGCCAGCGCATGAGTGAACACGAACTGCGGCGCCGCCTCCGAGCCGTCTGAGATCGGCCGCACAATGCCGCGTGACACCAGCTCGTCGAGCCCGCTCGCCACTGCGTCGGCCTCGCCCGTCTCGGCCGGACTTAGCGCACGGAGCATGCCGTAGGTGAACCGGTTGCCGACCACGGACGCCTCACGAACGAGTGTCCGCGCCGCCGGCGACAGGCCGTCGATGCGCGCGGCGAGCACGGCCTGGACACCAGCCGGCAGCACCTCGCGTGGCAGCTCGCCGACGAGGTGCCAACCGTCGCCTTCGCGGCGGAGCAGATCGCGGTCGACCAGGAGATGCAGTAGCTCGGCGAGAAAGAACGGATTGCCCTGGGCGCGGCCGAGCAACAGGTCGCGCGGGTCCGGGTCGAGCTCGGCGCCGTCGAGGTAGGCCCGAAGCAACCGCTCGCTCGCGGCGTCGTCGAGCGGTGACACCGGCAGCAGCTCCGGGTCTGGCAGCCGATCCCACCAAGCGGTGTTCAGCAGATCCGGCCGGCCAACTGTCACGAACATCACCGCGCCGGACATCTCGGCGGCAAGGTCTGCCACCGAGAGCAAAAGGCCGCCGACTGCCCAGTGTGCGTCGTCAATGACGAGCACCAACGGTCCCTCGGCAGCAAGGGCGCGAAGGACGGTCCCGACCGCCTCGACCATCGGGTCGCGGGAGATCTCCACCGCGCCCGGCGTGGCGGCGTCACGCGGCCCGATCGGTCCCCACTCGACGAGGCCGAGCAGTGCGAGCAGCCGATCGAACATCTGGGTGTTGATCGGCCGACCTTCGGCAAGATTGCCGATGCGGGACACCGTCCGGCGTACCCGTCCGATCGCCGTCTCGGTGTCGTCGTCCTCGACGATTCCGAATGCGGTACGCATCCAATCTGCGAGCGGGGAAAGCTCGCGGCTCTCGCCGTACGGCGCACAACGGCCCCACAGCACGCGGACGGCCGGGAGCTCGCCGGCAAACTCGGCGAGCTCGGCGGCGAGTCTCGTCTTGCCGACCCCGGCGTCACCGGTGACGACGACCGAGGCTGGCTTCTCGCGTTCGACGACATCGAGCACCCGGCCGACCAGCCGGCCGAACTCGGCATCGCGACCGATGAACGGAGCCTCTTCGCCGAGCCCGATCCGAGCGGCGCCGGGAGGTCGCAGTCCGACGAGCTCGTACGCCGGCACGGGCTCCCGCTTGCCCTTGAGCCGCAGCGGCTGCAGCGCACGCCACGACGCGATGGACATCGTCGCGAGCGCCGTCGAACGACCCGCGTAGACGGCGCCGATGCTTGCGGCGTCGGACAGCCGGGAAGCGGTGTTCACGGTGTCGCCGACGACGGTGTAGGACAGCGAGGCCTGCACTCCGGCGAGCACTTCGCCGGTGTTCAAGCCGACCCGCAGACCCATCCGGCGGCCTCCGCCGGACTCCTCTTCCATGACTCTGCGCACCGCGGTCTGCATATGTGACGCGGCGCGCACTGCTCGCTCGACGTCATCCTCGTGCGCGGTCGGCGCACCGAAGACGGCCATGATGCCGTCACCGGTCAGCTTGTCGATGGCGCCGCCGTGATCGGTGACGGACTTGCCGAGCACGCCGAGCACGTGATCGATGACGATGCCGACCCGCTCGGGGTCGACCTCCTCGGCCCAAGCGGTGAAGTCGGACAAGTCGCCGAACAACACAGTGACTATGCGGCGCTCGGCGGTGGTCTCGGCGGCGAGCTCGGAGGTGTCGAGCAGGGCGCCGCAGGAATAGCAGAACCGCGCGGACGAAACCGTCGGCGTACCGCAGACCGGGCAGGTGAGGGGCGCGCTCATCGACTGCTAACCGTCGTTCTCGCGGAGGTAGTCGAGCTGGGCGCGGACCGACAACGTTGCATACGGCCACAGCGACTCGTCGACGTCGGCGTAAACCCGGCGTACGACGTCCTCCTCGTTCTCGTCGCCGGCCGCGAGAGCCGCGCGCACCTGATCGAGGCGCTCGGCGCGATGTGAGAGGTAGTAGTCCAGGACGTCGATCGGCTGATGCAGCACCGGACCGTGTCCGGGCAGGATCACCTCGATGTCTCCCCCGGCGATGTCGCGCAGCCGACGAAGAGAGTCGAAGTAGTCACCGAGATGGCCGTCCGGATGCGCGATTACGGCGGTACCGCGGCCGAGCACGGTGTCGCCTGTCAGGAGTGCACGATCGGACTCGAGAACGAAGCTCACCGAGTCACTGGAGTGACCAGGAGTGAGGACGGTCAGCCAGTCGAGGCCAGCCAGCGCGGTACGGCCCGGGTGGTCAGGGATCGGGTCCGCGGCGATGCAGAGCTTCGGATCACGAGCGATCACTGGTGCGCCCGTTATCTCGTGCAGCTGCGGGGCGCACTCGCCATGATCGAAGTGCCCGTGAGTCAGCACGATCGCAGCAATGGGTCCGAGCTTGACGACCTCCTCGATGTGGCCGTCCTCGATCGGACCGGGATCGACGACGACGGCAGCGCCGTCGAGATCGGGCGCCCGCAGCACCCACGTGTTGGTGCCGTCGAGTGTCATCGGTCCAGGGTTCGGAGCAAGCAGTCGCGACGCGCTGCGCGTAACTGATTCCAGGGTGGCCACGACTCAGCCCTTGGGATAGTCCGGCTCGTGCGGCAACAGGAAGCGCAGCTTGTCGTTCTCGCCGAAAATCAGCTTGGGCAGAATCCGGCTGACCTTTCGCGCAGCTCCCGCGTCGAGGACGTCGCCGACCGAGGTGTAGTCCGACAGCTCGCGCAATGCCGAGATGGTCGGTGGCATCAGCATCATCTCGCCGCGCTCGCTGCTCGCGACTGCGTTGGCAGGGCGCATCCACGCGACTCGGTCTGCCTCGCCGCCAACATCGCGAGTGCGCTGTCCTTCGGGCAGCGCAGCGACGAAGAACCGGGTGTCGAAGCGACGAGTCTCGATCTCCGGGGTGAGCCAGTGCGCCCACGGTCGCAGTAGGTCAGCACGGATGACGAGGTCCCGACGCTGCATCATGTCCGCGAACGACAACGACCGGTCGATCAGCGCGAGCCGATCCGTTTCCCAGTCGTCACCGCTCGTGTCGGCGACGACGGTCTCTGCGTCCGAGCCGGCAAGCAGCACACCGGACTCCTCGAACGTCTCGCGCACCGCGGCGCAGACCAACGCTCGCGCCGTCTGTTCGTCGCTCGACAGATCCGTCGCCCACTCGGCTGGCGGCCGACCTACCCATGCATCGTCGCCGAGGTCGATGTCGCGTGGGTCCATCGATCCGCCGGGGAAGACGAAGGCACCCGCGGCGAAGGCCATCGACGCACTGCGACGCAGTAGGTAGACCTCTGGTCCAGCTGTGCCGTCGCGCAGCATCACGACTGTCGCTGCATGACGCGGCTCGGCCGGCTCGATCTCGCCCGCGTCGAGCTGACGAAGCCGATCGACCAGACCGGCAAACAGGTCGGTTGGCTCGGTCAAGATGCCCGCACCTGTACGACGACCTCGACCTCGACCGGAGCATCCAGCGGGAGCACCGCGACGCCGACCGCGCTTCTGGCGTGACGACCAGCGTCACCGAACGCCGTACCGATCAGCTCACTCGCACCGTTGACGACGGCCGGCTGGCCGATGAATGACGGCTCGCTTGCGACAAAGCCGACCACCTTGACGACTCGCTCGACCTGGTCGAGGTCGCCAATCTCGGCCTTGATCGCTGCAAGGGCATTGAGTGCACACACGCGAGCAAGATCCGCGGCCTGCTCGACGGAGACCTCTGCGCCTACCTTTCCCTTGGCGAGCAGCTCGCCGGCAACGGTTGGCAGCTGGCCGGACGTCCACACGAGATCACCGGCACGGGCCGCCGGAACGTACGCGGCAAGCGGCTTCGCGACGTCGGGCAGGGCCATGCCGATCTCGGCAAGACGCGCCTCGACCTCACTCACGGCCGCACTCTCACGGAAGAGGGCGCTTGAGGTAGGCGACCAGCTGATCGCCGCCACCAGGGCCGGGGACGACCTGCACCAGCTCCCAGCCGTCAGACCCCCACGTGTCGAGGATCTGCTTGGTTGCGTGCACCAGCAAAGGAACGGTCGCGTACTCCCACTTCGTCACGCCCGCAGCCTATTGCGCTGGGCGGACGGGGCTTTGCGGGCTAAGCGGTCTGGGTCTTCCTCGAGCGCAGCAGGCGTTTGCGCTCCAGCTCATTGAGCCCGCCCCAGATGCCGTGGTTCTCGGCTACTTGCAGTGAGTAAGCAAGGCACTGGTCCTTGACCTTGCATCTGCGGCACAGCGCGCGGGCCGCACCTTCGCGCTGGTCCTTCTCAGGCTTGCGTTCGAAATGGCTCGGTGCATAGAAGTGCGTCGCGTTGTCCGACTGGCATTCCGCACCGGCACGCCAAGTGAGCTCGTCGTACATCGGAAGACCTCGCCCTCCACTGGGTAACTAATGCGAGGGTTCGCCACCTGCCGGACATCTCCTGCTCACCCGGCCAACGAATCCCAGCAGCCGCATACCCTCGATGGGTGGCCGACTTCCCCGCGGTGAAGCTGCACGTCGTCAGCGGCAAGGGCGGCACGGGGAAGACCACCGTGGCGGCGAGCCTCGCGCTGGCACTTGCCGCAGGCGGACGCCAGGTCCTGTTGACCGAGGTCGAAGCCCGGCAGGGGATCTCGCAGCTGTTCGACACCCCACCGCTGCCGTACGAGGAGCGACGGGTCGCGGTCGCTCGTGGTGGCGGCGAGGTCTATGCGCTGGCGATCGACCCGGAGCAAGCGCTGCTCGAGTACCTCGAGCAGTTCTACAACCTGCGGCGCGCGGGCTCGATGCTGAAGAAGCTCGGTGCGATCGACTTCGCGACGACCATCGCCCCCGGACTGCGCGATGTGTTGCTGACCGGGAAGGTCATGGAGGCCGCGACGCGCGAGCGACGCGGCGGCGGACGGCTGTACGACGCGGTCGTGCTCGATGCCCCGCCAACCGGACGTATCGCGAAGTTCCTCAACGTCAACACCGAGGTCGCCGCGCTCGCCCGGATGGGGCCCGTGAGCAAACAGGCGAACAGCGTCATGGAGCTGCTGCAGTCGCCGCGAACCGCGGTCCATCTGGTGACGGTGCTCGAGGAGATGCCCGTCCAGGAGACCGCCGACGGTGTCGCTGAGCTCGTCGCGACCGGGCTGCGCCCCGGCGCGATCGTCGTGAACATGGTTCGCGATCCGCTGATCCCCGCGGACCGACTCGCTGACGCCGCAGCCGGCACGATCGATCCGGCAGAGCTTGCCCGCGGGCTGAAGACGGCCGGCCTCGACGACGACGCCACGACGGTCTCTGCCCTGGCGACCGAGGTGACCGCACACGCGCAACGGGTTCAGCTCGAGCAGCAGGAGCTGTCGACGCTTGCGGCACTCGAACGGCCGACGTACCAGCTGCCGTTCGTCGGTGATGCAGCCGAGCTGTCGGGGCTGCAGGAGATCGCCGATCGACTGCAGTCCGAGGGGATGGTCTAGATCGTGGCCACGGACGCGCTCGACATCGACGCGCTGCTGCGCGACGCGAAGATCATCGTGTGCTGCGGCGCCGGTGGCGTCGGCAAGACGACGACCGCCGCGGCGCTCGCCGTCCGCGCCGCCGAGCAAGGTCGCACGGTCTGCGTCCTGACGATCGACCCGGCACGGCGACTCGCGCAGTCGATGGGACTGACCGAGCTCGACAACACCCCGCGAGAGGTGTCGGGCCTCGACACCTCTGCGGGCGGGCGGCTCGACGCGATGATGCTCGACATGAAGCGGACGTTCGACGACATCGTCGTCGCGCATGCCGACGAGGCCCGCGCGAAGGCGATTCTCGCGAACCCGTTCTACGTGTCGCTTTCGTCGAGCTTCGCCGGTACCCAGGAGTACATGGCGATGGAGAAGCTCGGGCAGCTCAAGACCACGGGCACGTGGGATCTGATCGTCGTCGACACGCCCCCGAGCCGCTCGGCCCTGGACTTCCTCGATGCGCCGCAGCGACTGGGCCGATTCCTCGACGGCCGGATGATCCGGATCCTCACGGCACCGGCGCGGGCTGGCGGACGGGCATACCTGAAGATCTTCGCCGTCGGCGTGAAGATGTTCACCGACGTCCTGAACCGGCTACTCGGCGCGCAAGCGCTGAAAGACCTCAGCGTGTTCGTCAGCTCGCTCGAGACGATGTTCGGCGGCTTTCGGGAACGTGCTGACCAGACCTACAAGTTGCTCAAGGAGCGAGGTACGTCATTCGTCGTCGTCGCGGTCCCGGAGCGCGACGCGCTGCGCGAGGCGGCGTACTTCGTCGAGCGCCTCGACTCCGAGCAGATGCCTCTGGCCGGACTTGTGCTGAATCGGGTGCATGTGACGTCCGCGCCCGGGCTGTCGGTCGAGCGCTCACTCGCAGCGGCCGAGACGCTCGATGCCAGCGGCGAGGAGCTGCTCGCTGCTGCCGCGCTGCGGATTCATGCAGGCCGCGCCGACGCGGCGACACACGACGCGCGACGCTCGTCGCAGTTCCACACCGCCCATCCGCGGGTGCGAATCGCGGAGGTCGCGGCGCAGGCCGGCGACGTTCACGATCTCGACGGGCTGCGCGCCATCGGCGTGGAGCTTGCAAACACGTCGGCACACGGTAGAGCCGACATAGCCTGAGTCGGTGAGGCGCCCCGTCCTGCCCAGGAGCTTTGTGCTCCTCAGTACGGTCGCGGTTGTCGCGGGGTTGATCATGTCGGTTGCGCTGCTGCCGTTCGTTGGCGGCGCCGGCCTCGCCGCCCGCAGTCTCGCCAACAGCTTCGACAACCTGCCTGCAGATCTGACCGCCAAGCCGCTGCCGCAGGTGTCTCGCATCCTCGCCGCCGACGGCTCGACGATCGCGACCTTCTACTCGCAGGACCGGGTCAGCGTCGCGCTCTCGGAGATCCCGGATGTAATGCAAGAGGCGATCATCGACATCGAGGATGTGCGCTTCTACGAACACGGCGGCATCGATCTGAAAGGCACGCTGCGCGCCCTGCTGCGCAACGGCGCGACCGGGACGGTCACCCAGGGCGGGTCGACGCTGACGCAGCAGTACGTCAAGAACGTCCTAGTCGAAAACGCGCGAACCGAGAAGCAGCGCGAGGCGGCGACCGCCGACACTCTCGCCCGCAAGGTGCGCGAAGCCAAGTACGCGATCGAGCTCGAGCACAAGCTGACCAAGGCGCAGATCCTCGACCGCTATCTGAACATCGTCTACTTCGGTGACGGTGCCTACGGTGTCGGTGCTGCGGCGCGGCACTACTTCAACGAGCCGGTCACTGCGCTGACGCTCCCCCAGAGCGCGTTGCTCGCCGGTCTGGTCCAGTCGCCGGTCGCCTACAACCCGCGGTTCTATCCCACGCTTGCCACGCAGCGCCGCAACACGGTGCTCTCCCAGATGCTGAAGTACCACTCGATCTCGCAGCAGGACTACGACAACGCGGTTGCCACGCCACTCGGGCTCGACGTTCATCAGCAGCCCAACGACTGCGTCGCCTCGAAGTACCCCTACTTCTGTGACTACGTGAAGCACGTCTTCGAGGTCACCCCGAGCCTCGGTCTGTCACTGCTGACGCGCGGTGGGCTGACGGTGACGACGACGTTGAGCCCGAAGGTCGAGCAGGCCGCCGAGGCCGGCATCCACCAGTACGTCCATGCCCGCGAGCCGAGTGGCGTCGATGCCGCCGAGGCAGTCGTCCAGCCTGGCACCGGCCAGGTCAAAGCAATCGCGGTGAACACGCCGTACGGCGACAACCCGAAGCTGGGCGAGAACAGCATCGACTACGCCGTCGATGAAAAGTACGGCGGCAGCACCTACGGCTTCCATGCCGGGTCGACCTTCAAGTTGTTCGTGCTGACGGCTGCACTCGAGGAGGGCTTCTCGCTCGGCACCACGATCCATGCGCCGGGCTCGATCACCGTCGCCGGCTACAAGACCTGCTCTGGCCAGGATGCCGGCGTCTACGACCTGCACAACGCAGCCGACAGCGAGTCGGGCACCTTCAACCTCGAGTCGGGAACCTGGTTCTCGGTCAACACGTTCTTCGCGCAGCTCGAGCAGCGCACCGGGTTGTGCGAGCCGATCAAGCTCGCCGAGCAGATGGGGATGCAGCCGTCCAACGGCGGCCCGATCCCCCAGGTGCCGTCGTTCGTGCTCGGATCGGCGGCGGGCTTCACGCCGCTCGACGAGGCGAACGCCTACGCGACGATCGCGGCACACGGCACGTACTGCTCGCCGATCGCGATCACCTCGATCGTGGACCGCGACGGACACCACTACGACGTGCCGCAGGCGAACTGCCACCAAGTCGTGGACAGCGGCATCGCCAACACCGTCACGTCGATCCTCGAGGGCGTGCTGACCGTGCCGGGCGCAACCGGGACCGAGGACGCGCTGTCCGGCCGCCCTGCCGCGGCCAAGACCGGAACGGTCGACGACTACGACGGCTCGTGGTTCGCCGGCTACACGCCGCAGCTCTCCTCAGCGGTGTGGGCAGGCATCCCGTCGAGTCCGAACAAGTCGCTCGGTGGTCTCACGATCGGCGGCACCTACTACGGCGAGGTGTTCGGCGCGACACTCGCCGGGCGGATCTGGCAGTCGACGTTGAACGCGGCTCTTGCCGGCGTACCTCCCGCGCAGTTCAGCGGCAGCGAGACCTACAGCATCATTCCCTCGAAGCAAACGGTTCCTGACGTCACGGGGCAGTCGATCGCAAACGCGCAGGCCGCACTGATCCAGGCCGGGTATGTGCCCAGGCTCGTCCGGATCCTTGTCGACAGCACCGAGCCGGAGGACAGCGTCGCCCGCACCGATCCGCCAGCCGGCTCGATCCTGCCGTCCGGTTCGACGGTCGCCGTCTACATCAGCGACGGGATCACCCCTGCGCCTTCGAACCACCCGACGACGCCGATCCAACCGACGAACCCGGTCATCACGATCAGTCCGTCAGCGACGCCAACACCGACCCCGACACCGACTCCCACGCCTAGCGACACCATCAATGGCGGCGGATTCACCAACCACGGCAAGCCGAGGCATCACCTCAGGCCCAGCTAGCTCCCGAGCTGCCTGCGTACCTCGGCCGCGACCCGGCCCCCCTCGGCCTTGCCCGCGGTCTGTGGCTGTACCGCCTTCATGACCTGACCCATTGCCTGCGGTCCGGCAGCACCGGATTCGGCGATAGCGGCGGTGACGATGGCATTGATCTCCTCGTCGGAGAGCTGCGCCGGTAGGTACTCGTCCAGGATCTGTCCCTCGGCCCGCTCGCGCTCGGCGAGCTCCGTCCGGCCGGCGCCGTCGAAGGCCTCCGCGGCCTCACGACGCTTCTTGGCCTCACGTCCGAGCACGGTGATGACCTCGTCGTCGGAAAGCTCGCGAGCGGACTTGCCGGAGACCTCTTCGTTGGTTACTGCGGACAGGACCATCCGAAGCGTGCCCGTACGCAGCTCGTCGCGAGCCTTCATCGAGGCGGTCATGTCGGCGCGCAGCCGTTCCTTCAGAGACATGGCGCCAGAGTAGGTAACCGACAACGGCGATGCACCCGCATAACCTCGTCGGCATGCCCCTCGCGGCCTGGATCGTACTGGCGATCGTGGCCCTCGGCGTCGCGACGATCGCCTACGCGTGGCTCTACGAACGCAAAGCCTTCCGGCTGCGTCGCATCGATGTGCCGATCCTGCCGCCGGGGAGCCCGGACCTGACGGTCCTGCATGTCTCGGATCTGCACATGACGACCACGCAGCCCTGGAAGGTGCGCTGGGTGCAGTCATTGGCCGAGCTCAACCCCGACTTGGTCATCGATACCGGCGACAATCTCGCCGGCCACGGCGCGGTCGCTCCAGCGCTCCAGGCGCTCGGGCCGCTGCTCGACCGGCCGGGCGCCTTCGTCCCAGGATCGAATGACTGGTTCGCGCCGACCAAGAAGAATCCGGCGCGCTACCTGCTCAACCCGAAGGGCGACCGGCGTCACTACGGCGACCGGCTGCCCTGGGGTGAGCTGCGAAATGCCTTCACCGACGCTGGCTGGCTCGACCTGACCCATCGCCGTACGACGATCAACGTGCGAGGGCTGACGGTGGAGCTCGCCGGGGTGAGTGACGCCCACCTTTTGGCGGACCACTACGAACGGGTAGCGGGGCCGACGAGTGCCGACGTCGCAATCGGGCTTTCACACAGCCCAGAGCCGCGGGTGATCAACGCCTTCGTCGGCGACGGCTACTCATTGGTGCTGAGCGGGCACACACATGGCGGACAACTCCGGGTGCCGGGCTTCGGTGCACTGGTGACGAACTGCGGGCTTGACCGCAAGCGTGCACGCGGCCTCTCGCGCTGGCCAACCGGCGGCTATCTGCACGTCTCTGCCGGGCTCGGCACCTCGCCGTACGCCCCGATCCGCTTCGCCTGCCCACCCGAGGCCACGTTGCTCACGCTGACCGCCCAACCAGGGTGACCAACCCCAGGTAGACTCACCGACGCATTTCGGGATGTAGCGCAGCTTGGTAGCGCACCTCGTTCGGGACGAGGGGGTCGCAGGTTCAAATCCTGTCATCCCGACCAATGTGATGTCTCAGGACATCGGAATAGCCCGGACCTGCATTGTGCAGGTTCGGGCTATGTCT
>DATAVE010000123.1:0-9367 GCA_036267875.1 Mycobacteriales bacterium | reverse complement strand
GAAGCCGTGGGTCGGATAGAGCGCTGCCTCGTCGGGCAGTGAGTCGGCGAGCCGGCGGACCGAGCGGTACTGCGCTACCGCGAGCTCGTGGGTGAGTGACTCGCCGATCAGGTCGGTGCGACCGACGGCGCCGTACAGCAGTGAGCCGCCGGTGAAGACGGCGGTCGAGCCGTTCGCGTCCGTCACTACATAGGAGAGGTGTCCCGGCGTGTGGCCGGGGGTTGCGACTACCCGGACGAAGAGGTCACCGACCGACAGCTCAGTGTCATCGTCGACGGGCGCTCTCGGGTACGCGACGTCCTCGCTGCGCGAGACGAGGTAGTCGACCCTCGCGGCGCGGGCGAGAGCCAGGCCGCCGGTCAGGTAGTCGTTGTGGATGTGGGTCTCGGCCACGGCGCAGAGCTCCAGGCCGAGCCTGTCGAGCACATCGGTGATCCGATCGATGTCGCGCTGCGGGTCGATCACCAGGGCGTACGAACCGTCATGGACGACGTAGCTGCGATCGCCAAGCTCCTCGGTAGGCACCGTCTCCACATGCATGCCCGGTCCTCGCAATCTGTGACGTGTGTCACTCGGCTGTCCGCCGCTCGTGGTCTCACAACTCGTGCTATATCTATTTCAACTCACTCAAGTTACGTGGGTTAGTTTCAATCTAGCGCCGATGCACGGAGGGCACGAATGCGGTTCAGGTTGAGAGGTTCAAAGCTGGTGGCAGTGGGAGCAGCGCTTGCCGTCGCCTCGGGGGGCGGGGTAGCCGCCGCGTCGACCGGATCATCGTCGTCGAGCTCCTTGCTCCCGACGGTCAGCCGGACGGTCGACTTGATCAAGGCGGCCGGCAAGACCGTGGTCGGCAGCGTCAACTACACGGTCAACGAGACCGCGCAGTCGCGCTCCAGCGCCACCGACACCTACGGCAACCCGCTCCAGGGCCTTTCGCTGAAGGGCCTGCCGAGCCTGCCGGGTGTCGGCCAAGGCCTGCCGTTCGAGACCGGTAACAACCCCGGCCTCGACAACGAGCCCTCGAGTGAGAACACGGGCAAGTGTCCGCCTCCGGGCAACGGCCACGAGTACCTCATCGTTTGGGCCGGCAAGATGAACGCCGCCGACCTCACGGGCACGGACATCGTCGACCTGATCAACGGTGGCGCGGTCAACCCGGAGGGCCTGGCCTCACAGATTCCGATCGAGTTCCTCGAAACCGGTTCGGACATGATGGCGACGATCGATGCCGAGCCGGGCTGCGCGACGTACGGCAAGGTCGTCAACGTCTCGGTCGTCAGCGGTCCCGACGGGGTCGAGAACGAGCCGCACCACATGCAGTACACGTGGTACCCGGGCCAGACGGTCTGGGCCGGTGGCCTGTTCACCTCGCGGCTGTTCACCTATGACCTGTCGGACCTGCCGCAGGTGAAGCTCACCCGGATCGACGAGCCCTGGTCGACGCCGAGCGGCAGCATCTGGGACGCGTTCTCGACCCTGCCCAACGGCGACGCCTACGGCACGCTGATGGGTGGTCCGCTCTACGCCTACGGCACGACGCCGGGCGCGGTCGTCGAGATCGCAGGCAACAACCACCCCGGTGCTGCGCCGGGAACCATTCTCGGCGAGTGGCCGGCTACCGGTTCGGACAACCTCCTCAACAGTGCCAACACCAACGGCAGCGTTGGCGGGGCTCTGGTGAAGGACCTCGGCGGCACGGTGTCAGATCTCCCGCATCTCCTCGTTCCAGGTCAAGAGGACAGCGGCATCGACACCAACAACGGTCACATCAAGTGTCCGGATCTCGGCAGCTGCGCGAACCCGCACGGCATCCAGATCCGGGCAGACCTTCACACGATGGTCACCTCGGACTACGCCGAGCCTGCGCAGATCATCGAGGACCCGGTCAAGCCGACCAGCCCGTACTACTTCCGCCGTACCGTTCGGGTGTGGAGCTTCGACGACAAGGGTTGCTCCGGCAACGCGACGCCGGGCGCCACGTTCAACAACCCGAAGATCTGTGCGATCGATGTGATGCCGCTCGGGCCGCGTGACGACTCGAACCCCGCGCACGGCGAGAACCTCGGCATCATGGAGAACGGCTCGACGTGGGACTACCCGCTGCCTGACGGCAACGTGCCCAAGGGCTGGTTCTCGGAGTCGATGTGTGGTGGCGCGGTGTTCTACACGCCGGACATCACCAACACCAAGGCACACCCGTGGCACGAGGTGTTCGACTCGACGGCTGCTGTTGCGGCGCTCAAGTCGAACGGGGCGGGCAAGGTGCCTGGCGGCGGCGACCTGAAGAACGAGCCGGCCGGCTGTGACGGTGCTGCGTGGGACGTCGTGAGCCCGGACAACCGCTTCCTCGGTCACGCGGTCAACGGCCGCTACATCCTGCAGGACGACTACGACGACGCGGGCACGCCGAAGATGGTCTACACGTTGAGCATCACCAAGCTGCTCGAGGCGGGTGACAGCTACCAGTGCAACCTGAGCAACAACATCCGGGCACTGGCTGACCCGACTCTCGGTGGCAAGGATTGCCCGACGGTCGCCGGCGTGGTCCCTATCAACGACCCGACCTCGGGTGGACCGCACTGGGCGGAGTACGACAACTTCAGCCTCGCGGCCGTGAAGATCAAGGACCCGAAGACCGGCAAGACGGTGATCGACTACCACGCGCCGACCCGGATCGCGGAGGCGAACTACTTCGTCGCCCGCACCGGTGTCGACGGCAACCACACCGTCTGCATGATCAATGTGAACCCGAAGACGGGCAGCCTCTCGCTCGACACCAGCTTCATCGACGAGACCGAGGGCACACCCTGTGTTCAGTTCAACCGACGGGATTGGCCAGACCCCAACATCAAGGGCTTCTACAAGCCGCACGCGATGCTGTTCGTCGAGAACGACGCGCCCGCGACCGGATACACGCCGTACGGGCACAGCTATGGCCCGAACTGCGAGTTCGGCAAGGTCGTCGACGGTGAGTGCCGCGGGTACTGGGGCGAGCCGATCGACATGGGCGCTGATACCGCCGGTCTGAAGTACGAGGAGTGAGCGGCCGCCGCGCGCCGCGCCGGGCAGCGATCCTGCTCCGGCGCGGCGGCGGCGTCGCGCTGCTGACGGTCTTCATCGGGCTTGCGACGGCAGCGCCCGCCGCCGCGCATCCGTACCTGCTCAGCAGCGACCCGGCGAGCGGAGCGATCATCGCTTCGGCTCCGACCCAGATCGACATCAGCTACACAGAAGGTCTGGATCGCCCGTACTGCTCGGTCGTGCTGATCGCGCCTGACGGACAGCGCGTTCCAACGCATCAGGTTCATGCCGATGCTCCGACGGAACTCAGCGTGGCGCCGAGCTCGGCATTGACCGAGCAGGGCACCTACGCGGTCAACTGGACCGCAGTCGGCGACGACGGCCACACCGTCATCGGCAACTTCGGTTTCAGTGTCGGGCGCCCGAGCGCCAACTCGGCAGTGCAGTCAGGTTCGACCAGCATCACGGGGACTGGCTCCAGCTCTGGCGGCGCGCGCCGCGTGCTCGACGCGATCCTGCCGTTCGGCATCGTGGTGCTGGCGGGGATGCTCCTGTTGGCCCGCACGTTGGCGGCGAGTGGTCGCCGGGCGGCTCGGGCGCGGTGGACCGCTTTCGGCGCCGTCGTCGCCCTCGAGCTTTCACTTGCCGGGCTCGCGATCTCCGACCACGGCCTGTCCGCCTTCGGCTCGTCCGTGACCGGTCGCCGGCTCATCGCCGAGCTGGTTTTCACCGGAGTCGCTGGGCTCGCTTCGCTCGCTCGCGCGCAACGCTCTCGACGGTGGCTCGGCAGCCTTGCCGCCATCGCTCTGGTTGTGGTGCTTGCTGACTCGGGACATGCCGCTTCGCAGCCGTCGTCGCGTCGCGACCTGGTGCTCGCGGTCTACTCGGTGCACCTGCTTTCGGTCAGCATCTGGATTGGCGCGATCATCGCTGTCTTGCTGCGGCTTCGCCGCAGCGCGGACTCCTCCGACGTTGACGAATCGGCTGACCCACATCGGTCGCTTCGCTCGCTTGTAGCGGTTTCGCTGGTTGCCGTTCTTGGCACTGGTCTTGCCACCACTGACTGGGGTCTGCGGACTCTCGGCGATGTGCAGGGCACGACGTACGGGAAGCTCGCGCTCACTCTCGTCGGCTTGTTCGTCGTCATGGTGTGGATGGGCGTCGCGGCCTCGCGATCGCGCTTGTCGATCGTGGGTGAGGCGGTCGTTGCTGCCGGCGCACTGGTCGTCGGCGGCGTTCTCGGTCAGGCGTCGCTTCCGCTGGACGAGCCGTACTCGTCGCAGACCTTCGCAACGTCGACCGGCGTGGCGCTGGCCGCGGCCGCGGTCGGCACGGACGGCATCGACATCGCGACACTTGCGCCGGGAATCGTCGGCAGGAACACCCTCGTACTCGAGGTGGGCATGAGCGACGAGGAGGACTTCCTCAGTCCTGCCGGCGACGTGCGCGCGGTGTCCGCCACGGTCTCGTGCGGCGGGTGTGGCGGGCCCGATCAGCAGCTAGCCTTGGAGCCAACCGGTGACCGCACCGAGTGGACCTCGGACCTGACGCTTTCGCAGGCCGCCACCTGGCTGGTGACCGCGACCGTCAGCCTTGCTGACAGTCGTCGTGACACCGAGAGGTTCTCGGAGCGCGTGACGCCGCCGACGTTGCCGGACCAGGTCGTCATCGGCGTACCGGCGTCGCTGTCGGGACCGACCGGCGAGGTCTGCCGAGACCAGGTGCTCGGGATGGACGCCGCACTGCAGGACCTCAACTCGCAGGCCGCCGACCACGGTGACCTGGTTCGAGTTGTCACGGTCGACCTGCACGACGGCGTTCCGGCCGCGATGAATCAACTTCGTGCCCTCGGTGCGCGACTGATCGCGATGCCGTGTGGCACCGCCTCCGAGGTGGAGCAGGCGACCTCGCTTGCGCGGTCGGCCGGGTTGCCGGTCGTCGCAGGGGCGGCCACTGTTGCCGACGATCCCGCCGGCGTGTGGTCGACGCAGCCGTCGTGGACCGCTGAGGGCGCTGCGATCGCAGCGCAGGCCGTGAGGCAGGACGCCACCTCGATCGACGCCGTCGCAGGCAACACCGCGGTCGACCAGGCCGAGCTTGCCGGCCTGCGCTCCGGGCTTGCGGGCCAGCACGTCCTGTTGCACGTGACCGGGTTTCCTGGTGATCCCGACGAGTTCGTCGGCAACCTCGACCGAGCGCATGCCGATGTCGTCGTCCTGCTCGGTGACCGCACCGAGGCAACGCCGATCGTGGCCGCGTTCTCCGCCCAGGCACAGGCCAACGGCTGGGTTCCCTCCCACGGCATCCTCGCCTCGGCGCAGTTGATGAGCACCGACTTCATCGACTACGCGGGCACGATCACCCGGGTCGGTGGCATCGAGTTTGCGAGCGACGTGAACCCGTTCGATCCGTTGGCGCAGTACTACGCACAGCGGCTTCGCGCGCTGGTCCCCGGCGTTCGGCCGAGCTTCGACGGATTGCACGGCTACGACGCTGGTCTGGCGATCGAGCAGGCACTCGAGGACGGTGGGGGCCGCCCGTCGTCGTCGAAGATCAGCGATCTGCTCGGTTCGCGGTTCGCGGACTTCACCGTGGGCAGCTATCAACTCGGCTGGCACGCCTCGGGCGGCAACTCCGCGTCGCTTGCGTTCTTCCGGTCGACCTATCTGAACCCGATGGCGATGCCATCGTTCGCGCCAGGTGGCGCTGCAGCGCTTGCCCATGAGGGCACGTTTCTCAATGCGGGCGGCTTCGAGCAAGTCGCGCCGTTTAGGAGGTTGTCGTGACGTCCGCTCGATTTGGTGGCATCGCCGCCGGAGTCACGGCGCTCCTGTTTGTCTCCGGGTGCGGCGGCGGCTCGACGTCAAGTCCGTCGACATTGGGTCCGTCGCACCCGGGCACCAGCTCCCCGGTCGCTGACGCCGCGCCTGCCACCACGGGCTGCACCTTGTCGCAACTGCCTGCGGGGTACGCCGTGGATGCGGCGCACACCGGCAAGCTGACCGCGCACAACTACAGCGCGGCCGCCGACGTGCAGGCGGCCCTGGAGTTCGACCAGCTGACGAACGGTGGGCGCAATGTCTGGCTGCATCGGTCGAGCTCCGGCAAGGTCACCGGCGTGGTCAGCTGTATCGCCATGCCGTTTCCATCGGCGAACATCGCGAACCGGTTCTTCATGTCCTACAAGGAGCTGCGGACCGATGCAGGCTCGATCGTGCACAAGATCACGCTCCCGAAGCCGGTGAGGGGACTGGCCGGTGTCACGGCGTACCTCGAGACCGAGCAGTCGTTCCGCGGTTACCACATCGCCTCGACCAACGTGGTCGAAGCGGCTGGCACCGATGGGTCGCGCCTGGACATCGTGTCGGTGGCGGGTAAGTCACCGTCGCGCGTGTTAGTACAACGCTTGTTGGCCGCGATGGCAGGAGCAGCATGAAGTCGATCCGTCCAGCGTCGGCGGCAGTGGCTGCGACGCTCTGCTTCGCCGTCGCGGGATGCAGCAGCAGCTCGTCGCCGTCCGCCTCGACTACGCCGTCGGTGAGTCCGAGCTCGTCGCCGTCCGTCGTACCCGTCCCGCCAGGGCCGGTCGTCGAGACGACGCCGACATTGTCGGCGGCTGACGTCGCAGACCCCGGGCTGGCGTCGACGATCGGCCCCGGCAAGCTCTCGGTGGCTCAGGTCAAGGCCCTCGCGCAGTACTTCGAGGACAAGGTGAGTGCGGCCTACGCCAACGGTGATGCTGACGCGCTCGACCACTACCTAGCGGGACCGATGCTGTCGGGCAACCGCGCGACCATCAACGTGCTGAACAGCCAGCACAAGCTGAACGTCTACCGGATCAAGGTCGGCAAAGTGACGATCGAGACCAGCGACACCCACAGCGTGATCTTCGACATGACCGGTGACATGGTTCTCGACTACTTCGTCGACAGTGCGACGCAGAAGGTGCTCGAGAACGGCCTGCCGGGCCCGAGCCAGGTGCAGTTCGCGGTCTTCCTCGACGAGAACCCGAAGACCCACACGTGGTACTGGACCGGCGAGAAGTCTGAGACCTCTGGGTCGAGCCAGTGAGGGCGCGGCTCGCCGCGATCGCGGCGGTGACTCTCGCGGGCTTCGCCTTCGCCGCTCCCGCTGCTGCCGCCGGCGCTCATGGCGGGGTGTTGCAGCTTTCCGGGGTGCTTCATCTTCAGAAGGGCAGTTGCGTGGGCGGTAAGCCGAGCGGCAGCTATTTGTCGGTGACGTTCGGTTCGAAGGCGATCAGCAATCCTTCCTCGGACTGCGAAGGCGGTGCCGTCACCTTGCTGTCACCGGGTCGTGACGGCCTGTCGACCACGTCGTTCTCGCCGTCGTCGGACGAGGCGTTCGACGGTCACGGCGACGCGGTCGCGCGCTCGATCGCGCAGCCGGCGTCCTTCGGCAGGCACACGCTCGGCATCGTGAGCGCGTCGCAGGATCTACAGGACGCACCGACCAGCCCAGGGCTGTTCTCACTCCCGCACATCTATGTGACGGGCCACCAGGTGCTCGCCGACGTCCGCTCGATCCAGGTGCTGTACGACGGTCATGCGGATACGACGTGTGCGTCAGGAGCCGGCGCTGGTTGCTGGCTCGTAGGTGCCGAGCGCGCCACTGGCACCTACGACGCGTCGACGCACCGGATCACCCTCACGTGGTTCTCCGGTCAGTCGTTCGTGCCACAGTCGGCAGGCACTGCGGTGCACCTATCGGGCGTATTCGTCGGAGCCAAGCCGAAGCCACTGACCAAGACGAGCGTGGTCGAGCTCGGGACGTCGAGCTTCGCCGCCGCGTCGCCGCCGCCGGAGGTGGCTGCTGCGATTCGACAGGGCACCGCGCGTAGGCATCGCAGCGCGTCGCTCTCGGCCTCGCCGAACGGTTCTGCAGCTGCTTCGGAGGCGGCGGTTGTCTCGCCGGAGGACTCGCCGTTGTGGCAGGTTCTCGGCGCGCCACTCGCCATCTCTGCCGCGGTGTTGTTGATAGGGATCGATGCGCTCGGCTTCTCCGTTGCGCTGGGCCGGAGGCGTCGGTCATGAAGCGAAGGCTCGCCGCGCTTACGGCCGGCCTGGCCTTGGTCGCTGCTGCCGGTTGCAGTGGCAGTCATCAGTCGACGCCGGACACGACGCACCTCGACGGGCTGTTCAAGATCTCGGCGGGCGAGTGCTCCGGCACGACCGGACTGCCGACCGGCAGCTACCTCGTCGTGTTGTCGGCGGTCTCAGGCAAGACGGTGGGCAATCCCAACGGCGGATGCACGAACCCGGCGTACACGCTGCTCAGGCCAGGCACCGACGGTGGCTTGATCACAGGTGAGTTCCAGCAGGTCTCTGGCGCAACGTTCGACAGCCACCGCAACTCGCGCGACGGCCGAATCATCGCCCCAGTGAAGTTCGACAGGCTGTTCGTCGGCTTCGGGACCAGCTCGCGTGACGAGCAGGACGCGCCGACCGGCGCTCCCGCCTTTCCGGATCCTGCGGCGATCGTTGCCGGCACCGCGTTGCAAGTTGATCTCCGCTCACTCGTCGTGAGCTACGCAGGCAACGCTGGAGCCAGATGCGCGACGTCGTACGGCGTCGGGTGCTGGGAGCTCGGATCGGAACACGCCAGCGGCACCTACGACGCGGCGACCGGGCACTACAGCATCCAGTGGTTCTCGGGAGCGTCCTTCACGCCGAAGGGCGACTCGATCGAGATCCACCTCGAGGGCACGTTCGTTCCAACGCCCGCGTGAGTCGGCGCGTTCCGATCGCAATCGGCACGGCGCTTGCGGTTGCGGTCGGTTGCGGTATCGGCATTGCCGTCGACCGCGGCGGCGGGGGAGTGTCGGACCAGACTGAGGTCGTGGCGGCGTTGTCCGTCGCGGACCGTACGGCGTTGGCGGCGGATCGGAAACTGATCGCGAGTCTTCCGGCTGCCATCGCCGAGGTGCCGCAGGCCGCTGCCGACGCGGCCGAGACAGATGTCGCAACCGCGCGCGCCGACCTGGCCGGTGTCACGGCACTGCGGCCGCTGGTCGCCGCCATCGACGGCCACTTCTCTGCGGTCACGCTGCTCGTCTCGAGCTACCAGGCCTTGCTCGATGGCACGGCGCCCGCCGACGAAGCGTCGGTGCCGCAGGCACTCACCACGTTGCAGTCGATCGAAGGCGACATCATCCCGGCGGTGCGGGTTGTCGCGTTGCATCAGCATCGCCAGCTTGGCGCGGCAGACGCGTTTGCAGTGGTGGTGCGTGATCCCGCGGCTACGGCGCTTGGCCGGGTCCTGGCCGAGTGGTCGCAGATCTACGGCGCCTTCTTGCTCATGGAGCAGGAAGCGCTGAGCTAGCCGCTGC
>DATAVE010000122.1:0-2853 GCA_036267875.1 Mycobacteriales bacterium | reverse complement strand
GAGGACGCAGGCGCCGCCGACTCCCTGGCCGAGCCGCATGAGCACGATCCACAGCGCGCCGTGCGTGCCGGTCATCCAGGTGATCGAGAGCAACGCAGAGAAGACCGTGAAGATGGCAAAACCGAGGTTGAACATCCGGACGCGGCCGTAGATGTCGCCGACCCGGCCGAGGCTGACGACGAGCACGCTGGTGACGAGCAGGAAGCCCATCAGGATCCAGAGGAAGTACGGCGTATTACCCGGCGCGAGCGGATTGAGCTTGATGCCGCGGAAGATGTCCGGCAGCGCGATCATCAGGATCGAGCTGTTGATCGTCGCCATCAGGATGCCGAGGGTCGTGTTCGACAGCGCGATCCACTTGTAGGGGATGCGTCCTGTGCTGGCCACCGAAGTTCCTTAGGTCGACGCGAAGTGCTTAGCCTGCGTAACTATTATGGCATGGCTTTAGACGGGTGCGTAGGCTCGTTCGCATGACTGCTCCGTCCCGCGCCTATGCGGTGCTGTGGAGTAGGCGCGCGGTCGACCTGTGCCGCGTGGCCGCCTGCCTCTGTCAGGCCTGACTTCTTCCCTTCCATACGTCGCCCGCTGTGCGGTGCGACGTCCCTTCATGCACCTTTTTGCAGTTTCTTCCAAGGAGAGTTGGCAAATGGCTCGCAACGACGTACTCGTCGACGCGGATTGGGTCGAGGCACATCTCGACGACCCGAAGGTGGTGCTCGTCGAGGTCGACGAGGACACCGCGGCGTACGACAAGAACCACATCCGCAACGCCACGCGGATCGACTGGCGGCGTGATCTGCAAGACCCGATTGTGCGTGACTTCGTCAGCAAGGAGCAGTTCGAGGCTCTGCTGTCGGCGAAGGGGATCGCCAACGACGACACCGTCGTCCTGTACGGAGGCAACAACAACTGGTTCGCGTCCTACGCGTACTGGTACTTCAAGCTCTACGGCCACGAGGACGTCAAGCTGATGGACGGCGGCCGAAAGAAATGGGAGCTCGACAGCCGTGAGCTCGTCTCGGAGCAGCCGAGCCGTGCGGCGACGACCTACCAGGCCAAGCAGCCGAACAACGACATCCGGGCCTTCCGCGACGAGGTCGTTGCGGCGATCGGCGTGAAGAACCTTGTCGACGTCCGCTCGCCAGACGAGTTCTCGGGCAAGCTGCTCGCGCCGGCGCATCTGCCGCAAGAGCAGTCGCAGCGTGCCGGTCACGTGACCAGCGCGGTCAACATCCCGTGGAGCAAGGCAGCCAACGAGGACGGCACGTTCCGCTCCGATGACGAGCTCACCGACCTCTACAAGAGCGAGGGTGTCGACTTCGGCAAGGAGACCATCGCCTACTGCCGGATCGGCGAGCGCAGCGCGCACACCTGGTTCGTGCTGCACGAGCTGCTCGATCAGTCGAGCGTCAAGAACTACGACGGCTCGTGGACCGAGTACGGCTCCCTCGTCGGTGTCCCGATCGAGAAGGACGTCTGAGACATGTGCGGAGCACCTGACCAGGCGACGATCAGTCGCGACGGCATCCTGAGCGGCCAGACCGTGGTCCAAGGCCTCGTATTCCAGGGCGACTCACCGGTTGCGGGCGGATACGTCCGGTTGCTCGAGGCAGGCGGCGAGTTCACCGCCGAGGTGATCACCTCGGCGACCGGCCAGTTCCGGTTCTTTGCGGCTCCCGGCTCGTGGACCGTCCGGGTGATTTCCGGCGGTGGCCACACCGGTGGCGAGGCGAAGGTTGACGTGGCCGAAGGCGAGATCAGCGAAGTGCGGATCAGCGTCTGAGAAAGACAACGCTATGAAGGCCGCCCATCCGATTCGTCCGGGTGGGCGGCCTTCTGCGTTGGTGTGCATCACAATGTCAACGTGGCGGATGACCGGGTGGCGCCCGCGGCCAGCCCGGTGGCGGTGCTTGTCGCGGAGGGCCAGGGCGATGGTGGCGACCGCCCGTCGCTGAAGGAGTCGCTGGTCAGGTTCCTGCTGACCGGCGTGTGCAGCCTCGGTGCCGACGTCGGCTTTCTCTACGGGCTGCACTCGGGTGCCGGGACCTCGCTCACCTTGGCGACCGTCGTCGGCTCGGTTGCCGCCGTCATCGTCAACTACGCGCTCAACCGCAACTGGACGTTTCAGGCGACGGCGTCGCACGGGTCGGTCCTCGGCCCGTATCTGCTGATGGTCGGCGTCAACGTCGGCTCGACTCTGCTGATCGTGCGTGGCCTGACCGATCTCGGCCTCTACTACCTCGTCAGCAAGCTGGTTGCAGTAGGCGTCAACGCCGTACTCAACTTCGTCTCAGCCCGCTACTGGGTCTTCAAGAACTGACCCAAATCACGCGGGTTTAGCGGGGTTGCATTCTGATGCCGGCGTCCAGGCGTACGGACTCTGCGTTGAAGTAGCTGTTGCGCAGCATCTCCAGGGCGAGCGTCGCGTATTCGTCCGCCTGGCCGAGCCGCTTCGGGAAGAGCACCTGCTTGCCGAGGTTCGCCTTGAACTCCTCGGCGCCCGGGCCCTCGCCGTAGATCGGGGTGTCGATCAGGCCCGGCAGGATGGTGTTGACCCGTACGCCGACGGCCGACAGGTCGCGCGCCACTGGCAGGGTCATCCCGACGATGCCGCCCTTGGACGACGAGTACGCCGCCTGGCCGATCTGGCCATCCTCAGCCGCCACCGAAGCGGTGAGCACGATCGCGCCGCGCCCGCCGTCATCATCCGCATCGTTGCGGCTCATCGCGGTCGCGGCGATCCGGACGCAGTCGAAGCTGCCCGTCAGGTTGATCGCGATGACGAGCTTGTAGGTGTCGAGGTTGAACGCCGAGGCGTACTCGCCGTCCTTGCCGACCGTCCGCTGGGCCGAT
>DATAVE010000121.1:0-14069 GCA_036267875.1 Mycobacteriales bacterium | reverse complement strand
CCTGAGACGGCCTCGCGGGCGGCGACGCACTCGGCTTGCCACCAGGCGAAGTCGGCGTCCCAATCGGCCTCGGCGACGTCGAAGTCGGCGTCCTCGTTGTCGCTGTAGTCGAGAACGAGCGGCGCGTCCTGCTGAGCGACGACGCGTCGGAACCACTGCCGTTCGACCTCGGCCATGTGACGGACCAGTCCGTGCAACGACATCAGTGAGGTCGGCACCGGTCGCGCCTTGCGCTGGGCGTCGGTAGTGCCTTCGCACTTCAGCAGCAGCGTCACACGGTGGAACTCCAGCCAGCCTTCGAGCATGGCTCGCTCGTCCAGCACGAACACGGGCTCGGTTCGCCGCGAGTCGATGATGTCTTTGACCATGCCTGCAGTCTTCCCTCTGCCCAGAGGTCCTAGCCTCGTCGGGTGCTTGTCCTCGCCCTCGATACGTCGAGCCCGACCGTGACGGTCGCGGTCTGCGAGGCCACTGGCCGCGACGTTCGGGTCCGCGCCGGGTGCGCCGAGACGGCTGAGAACCGTCACGGCGAGCGGCTGGCCCCGCTGATCGCCGCCGCTATTCGCGATGCCGGCGTGACGGTCGGCGACCTCGAGGGAATCGTCGTCGGACTCGGCCCCGCGCCCTTCACCGGATTGCGGGTTGGCATCATGACGGCGCGCGCGATGAGTGACGCGTTGGGCATCCCGGCGTACGGCGTGTGCTCCCTCGACGGAATCGCGCATCGATTCGCTTCAGCCGAAGGCACGTTCGCGGTGCTGACCGATGCCCGCCGCAAGCAGGTCTACTGGGCGCTCTACGACGAGTTGGGTGGACGGCTCGACGGGCCTGAGCTCGCAGCGCCGGTCGACGTGGCGGCGGCGCTGGGTGCACAGACGACCGAGGTCGCCGGTGCGGGTGCAGTGCTGTATCCGGCTGCGTTCGCCGGCTTCACGTTGCGCGAGGGCGATCCCTCGCCGCGTGCCGCCGACCTGGTGTGGTGCGTCGACTTCGCGTCGACTCCTGGCGACCTCACGCCGCTCTACCTGCGGCGTCCGGATGCGCAGCCGCCGGGCAAGCCGAAGGCGGTTACGCCGGTATGAGGGCAACACGGTTATGAGGGCGATGCGGTGGTGGGACATCGCCACGGTGATGGTCATCGAGAACGGCCTGTTCGAAGAGGACGCGTGGAGCGAGGGCATGTTCTGGTCGGAGCTCGCCGAACGCGAGACCCGTCGCTATCTTGTCGAGGACGACGACGCGGGCAAGCTGTGTGCCTATGCCGGGCTGTGCACCTACGCCCCTCATGAGGCCTACATCCAGACGATCGCGGTCTCGCCGGTTGCGCAGCGACGGGGGATCGGTGACGCGTTGCTCACCGAGCTGATCTCGGAGTCGGTACGCCGCGGTTGTCCTCACCTCGATCTCGAGGTGCGTGCCGACAACGACACGGCGATCCGGCTGTACGAGCGCCACGGTTTCACCCGGATCGGCCTGCGCCGCGGCTACTACCAGCCGAGTAACACCGACGCCGCCGTGATGAGAAGGCTCGCAGCGTGAGCGCCGCTCCCGTCGTGCTGGGCATCGAGACGTCGTGCGACGAGACCGGGGTCGGCATCGTCCGCGGCAGCGAGCTGCTGGCAGACGCTCTGGCGTCGAGCGTCGAGGAGCATGCGCGCTTCGGAGGCGTCGTGCCGGAGGTCGCTAGTCGCGCCCACCTCGAGGCGATGGTGCCGACGATCCATCGGGCACTCGACCAGGCCGGCTTGACCCTGCCGCAGGTCGATGCGATCGCCGTCACCGCGGGACCGGGACTGGCCGGCGCGCTGCTTGTCGGCGTCGCGGCGGCGAAGGCCTACGCGCTCTCGGTCGGCAAGCCGCTCTACGGCGTCAACCACCTCGCGGCTCACGTCGCGGTCGACCGGCTCGCCAACGGTGACCTCCCCGAGCCCTGCATTGCCTTGCTGGTCTCGGGTGGCCACTCCTCGTTGTTGCTGGTCCGGGATCTGGTCGGTGACCTGACGACGCTTGGGGCGACGGTCGACGACGCGGCGGGTGAGGCGTTCGACAAGGTCGCCCGCGTCCTCGGGCTGCCCTTCCCTGGTGGTCCGCACATCGATCGTGTGGCAGCCGACGGCGATGCGACGGCGATCGACTTCCCGCGCGGCGTTGTCAGGGACTCGCCGTACGCCTTCACATTCTCGGGTTTGAAGACTGCGGTCGCGCGCTGGGTCGAGGCGAAGCAACGGGCTGGTGAATCGGTTCCCGTCGCTGATGTGGCTGCGTCATTCCAAGAGGCGGTGACCGACGTGCTGACCACGCGCGCCATCGCGGCATGCCGCGAGCACGGCGTAGGCACACTCGTGGTCGGCGGTGGAGTCGCGGCGAACTCGCGGCTGCGGGCGATGGCGGCAGAGCGCTGCGAGCAGGCGGGGATCTCGTTGCGAGTGCCACCGCGAAACCTGTGCACCGACAACGGCGCGATGGTCGCCGCACTGGGCGCGCTGCTCGTCGAGCGCGAGATCGGTCCCTCGCCCCTCGACATCCCCGCCGACTCTGCGATGTCCCTCACATGACAGAGCCCGTACCGCGGCTTCGTCGCGACCCCAACCCTTCGACGGCGAGTGGCCGCAAGGTGCTGCTCGGTGTGGCTGTCTTCTTCCTGCTGCTACTCGGGTTCGTGCTGACCCTGGTCTTCACGATCGGGCTCAGCAACAACGGCGTGAAGATCCCGACCTCGACGCCTAGCTCGACGGGGGCCTCGCCCTAGTCCTTTCGCAGCGCAACTAATACGGTGACCGGCATGGCTAATGACGCATTCCTCTCCGAGACCGTCTCGATCACCGGTCACGACGGCGATGCCATCGAGGCGTACGCCGCGCTGCCGCAGGACACCGCCCCTCGCGGGGGCGTGATTGTCATCCACCACATGCCTGGGTACGACGAGGGCAGCAAGGAGATCACCCGCACGTTTGCTGCTCACGGCTACAACGCGGTATGTCCGAACCTCTACTGGCGTGAGGCGCCCGGCGCCGATCCGTCTGACGCCGCGGCGACCGCGCGTGCTGCGGGCGGTGTGCCCGACGACCGGCTGGTCGGCGACGTCGCCGGCGCGATGGCATACCTCAACTCGCTGCCCAACGCGAATGGCAAGACCGCGACAATCGGCTTCTGCTCGGGCGGACGCCAGTCGTGGTTGGCCAACGGCTCGCTGCCGCTGAATGCCGCCATCGTCTGTTACGGCGCCTTCATCGTTGGTGAGACACCGGAGGGTCTACCGGCTCGCGCGACCTTGGGTCATCTCGCTTCGTCGATGTCCGGTCCGGTTCTGGGCCTCTGGGGCAATGAGGACGTCTACCCGACGCCGGCCCAGGTCGACGAGATCGAGCAGCTTCTCAAGGAGGCGGGCAAGCCTTACGAGTTCCACCGCTACGACGGCGCTGGGCATGCCTTCTTCATGGTCGACCGTGCCTCGTTTCGACCCGAGGTCGCGATCGAGGGCTGGGCGACCATCTGGAAGTTCCTCGGCACGAACATCGGAGCCTGACCGATGTGCACCTACCAGACCGAGCTGCTCGAGATGAAGGGCAGCGGCAAGGGTCCGTCGGAGTGGGTGAGGTTCACCGACGCCAGCGTCTACGTCGACCATCCCGTGCACGCGATGGCCGGCCACACCCTCAACATCGACCTGCGCCGGCCCGAGGACGGGCCTGCTGCTCGGGTCGCGATCGAGCTGCACCCGCAGGCTGCGCGCGAGCTGGCCGAGGCGATTCTGCGCTCCCTCGCGTCCGTCCCGGAGGCCGTTCTCGCGGCCGGATGAGCTCCGATCGACCCCACGTTGACTCCGCCTGATCCCCTGGCGTAACTTGGCACTCGACACCGACGAGTGCCAATCGTCCCCATATCTTTCAGCAGCAGGAGGTCCGGTCGTGGCGACCGCCAGCAAGACCAAGATCAAGCCGCTCGAGGACCGCATCGTCATCTCGGTTCTCGAAAGCGAGCAGACCACCGCGTCGGGCATCGTGATCCCTGACACCGCCAAGGAGAAGCCCCAGGAGGGCACCGTCATCGCAGTCGGCCCCGGCCGCTTCGAGGACGGCGTACGCGTGCCGCTCGACATCAGCGAGGGCGACACCGTCATCTTCTCGAAGTACGGCGGCACCGAGGTGAAGTTCGGCGCGGATGAGTACCTCATTTTGTCGGCGCGCGACGTCCTCGCAGTCGTCAACCGATAAGTAGCCAGTCGCTTAGAGCACTCGCACAAGGCGGTCTCGGGGTCTCCCCGGGGCCGTCTTTGCGTTTAGCACTCGACCTACTAGAGTGCCAGGTATGCCCAAGATCCTTGCGTTCCACAGTGATGCCCGCGACGCCCTGCAGCGAGGTGTAGACGCCCTCGCCGACGTCGTGAAGGTCACGCTCGGCCCACGTGGCCGAAACGTCGTCATCGACAAGAAGTGGGGCGCCCCCACGATCACGAACGACGGCGTGACCATCGCCAAGGAGGTCGAGCTCGAGGACCCGTACGAGAACCTCGGCGCACAGCTCGCCAAGGAGGTCGCGACCAAGACCAACGACGTTGCAGGTGATGGCACGACCACCGCGACGGTGCTGGCACAGTCCATGGTCCGCGAGGGTCTTCGTAACGTCGCGGCCGGCGCGCAGCCGCTCGCCCTCAAGCGTGGCATCGACGCCGCCGTCGAGGCGATCAACACCAAGCTGCTCTCCCTCGCCCGTGAAGTCGGCGACCAGGAAGAGGTCGCCAACGTCGCGTCGATCTCCGCGCAGGACCCGGCGATCGGCAGTCTGATCGCCGAGGCGTTCGCCAAGGTCGGCAAGGATGGCGTCATCACCGTGGAAGAGGCCCAGACGATGGGTCTCGAGCTCGAGTTCACCGAGGGCATGCAGTTCGACAAGGGCTACATCTCGCCGTACATGGTCACCGACCCGGAGCGGATGGAGGCTGTCCTCGACGATGCCTACGTCCTGATCCACCAGGGCAAGATCAGCGCGGTCAGCGACATCCTGCCGCTGCTCGAGAAGGTTGTGCAGTCGACCAAGCCGCTGCTGATCGTGGCCGAGGACGTCGAGGGCGAGGCCCTGTCGACGCTGGTCGTCAACAAGATCCGCGGCACGTTCACGGTCGTCGCTGTGAAGGCTCCCGGCTTCGGTGACCGCCGCAAGGCGATGCTGGCCGACATGGCGGTCCTCACCGGTGGCGAGGTCGTCACGGAGGAGGTCGGGCTCAAGCTCGACCAGGTCGGCCTCGAGGTGCTCGGCAAGACCCGTCGCGTCACGATCACCAAGGACGCCACGACCCTCGTCGATGGCGCGGGCAAGAAGGCCGACATCGCCGACCGGATCAAGCAGATCCGCCGCGAGATCGACGAGACCGACTCCGACTGGGACCGCGAGAAGCTTCAGGAGCGGCTCGCGAAGCTCTCCGGCGGTGTCGGCGTGATCCGGGTCGGTGCCCACACGGAGGTCGAGCTCAAGGAGAAGAAGCACCGGCTCGAGGACGCGATCTCCGCGACCCGCGCCGCGATCGAAGAGGGCATCGTCGCCGGCGGCGGTACTGCGCTCGTTCGTGCGATCCCGGCACTCAAGGACGATCTCGGTCTCACGGGCGACGAGGCGACCGGCGTCGGCATCGTCCGCAAGTCGCTCGTCGAGCCGCTGCGCTGGATCGCGCAGAACGCCGGCCTCGAGGGCTACGTCGCGGTGCAGAAGGTCAGCGACCTCAAGGCTGGCTTCGGACTCAACGCCGCGAGCGGTGAGTACGTCGACCTGGTCAAGGCCGGCGTCATCGACCCGGTCAAGGTCACGCGCTCCGCGGTCCGCAATGCCGCGAGCATCGCAGGCATGCTGCTGACGACAGAGACCCTGATCGTGGACAAGCCCGAGCAGGCTGAGCCCGAGGGTGCCGGTCACGGTCACTCCCACGGTCCCGGCGGACACTCCCACTAACGAGGTCAAGGTCCCTTCTCACTAGCCTTCGGGCTGTGGCGAAGACCGCGGATCTGCCGTCGCTGCTCGCGACCAGCGAGCGGGCGGTGTTCCACGGCGCTCCGGGCAAGGCGGTCGGCGACCTCGAGCAAGCTGTCGGAGTCGCGCAAGCCGAAGGCCTGCACGCCGAGGTTGCCGCGGCAGCCTGGCTGCTCGGCGTGGCGCTGACGGCCTCAGGCCGGTACGGCGCGGGGCTTCGGGTGCTGGTCCCGCTGCTCGAAGCGGGGGAGGCCCGTGACGCCAGCACCACCACACCCGAGCTGAAGCTGTTCTCCTCGCTCGCCGGTGGCACCGCCGCCAGCGTGCACCGAGGACTCGGCCGGGCGGAGGCAGCGACCGCGCTCGATGCCCGCGGGCTCTCGCTGACCGACGGGCCCGGCGAGGCCGCGTTCGACTGCTTGCTCGGTCTTGCTGCCGATGCGGTCGGCGCCGGCCGCGCGGATGAGGCTAAGAAGCGCTTCACCCAGGCCAATGCCGTGATCGAAGGCCATGGCGGTGACTGGTGGCGCCAGAAGGTCCGCCTCGAATGGGTGCGTGCCGAGATCGCGATGCTCAATGGCAAGCCGTCGGAGGCTCGCGCGGCGGCTGTCGAAGCGGTCGCCGGCGCGGAGCGCGCTCGGGCTCCGCGACACGTGTCCAAGGGTTTGCTCTTCCAGGGTGTCGCCGAGCTGCAGTCCGGTGAGGGTGATGCCGCGGCGACGCTGCGGCGCTCGGCGACGCTGGCCGAGGGGCTCGGTGCGCTCCCGCTCGTCTGGCAGGCGCGGGCGTTGCTCGGCGCGCTGCTCGGCAGCAACAGCGAGGAGGCCGCGCGATCGCTCGCGGCTGCCCGCAACGCGGTGCTGACGATCGCCGGCGACTTGTCGGCCGAGTTGCGAGACGAGTGGCTCGCCAGACCGAACGTGAGCGCCCTGCTAGAGGGCTGACCAAGTTTCCGGTCGCGTTCCGATGCTTGTTCACAAGTGAAGTCCAGCCGGGTTCGTGCCGATGAAGCACTCGTGACCAGCGTGTTGATCTGCGACGACCAGCGCGCCGTGCGCGACGGTCTGGCGCGCTGCGTCGCCTCGATCCCTGGGGTTGGGCGGGTCGACACCGCCGCCAGCGGTGAGGAGGTTCTCGCCCGGTGGCCGGTCGAGCGCCACGACCTCGTGCTGATGGACGTCCAGATGCCCGGCATCGGCGGCGTCGAAGCCACCCGCCGTCTCACGCGCGACTACCCGAGCGCGACCATCGTGATGCTGACGGTCGCGACTGACCGCGATGCGGTAGCGACGGCAATCGCCGGTGGTGCGCGTGGCTACCTGCACAAGGAGACCTCCCGTGAGGAGGTCTGTGCAACGGTCGCGCACGCGCTGACCGTCTCGACCCTCGGTGGTGAGGCGCCCAACGGTGCGCCGCGCCGCGGCGAGGACGCGCCTGATCTGACGCAGCGCGAGCTGCAGGTTCTCACCGGCATGTCCGCCGGGAAGAGCAACGCGCAGATCGGTCGCGACCTGTTCCTGTCCGAGGACACCATCAAGACCCACGCTCGGCGGCTGTTCCGCAAGCTTGATGTCGGCGACAGGGCCGAGGCCGTTGCCTCCGGCTTTCGCCACGGCCTCGTTTCCTAGAGCGCGCCCGCCCGGCTAGCTCGCCGAGTCGTCTTCGTCCTCGTCGGCGGTGAGCACTCCGTCGGCGAATCCGCGTGCGTAGTCCCAACTGACGTAGTCGGCCGGGTCAGGCGCGTACGCCGGCTCGTGCACATGCGGGGCGCCGGCGTCGAGCAGGCTTCGCAGGTTGCCGCGGATCAGGTCCCAGGAGAAGTAGTGCGCCTCATGGCAGTCATCGCAGTCGACGACCAAGCCTTTGATGCCACGCGGCCCGAGCAGCGCTTGGAACACCTCGAGGTCCTCGAGATCCTCGAGCAGGTCCTGGCGCTCGTCGTCGGTGAGCGGCTCGTCGTCGTACTCGTCGTCCGACAGCGCGGCTGCGGGGTCGCTCGGATCACCCGCGAACGGGTCGATCGGGCTGTCGTCTTTCACCCCACAACGCTATCCCGCCTAGAATCCATACATGGAGGCGTCATTTCCGGAGAAGTTCGCCCCGCTCGGCCTGACCTTCGACGATGTCCTGCTGCTGCCGGCAGCCTCGGACGTCGTGCCTAGCGAGGTCAATCTGGCCACGAGGCTCTCGCGCAACATCGCGCTGCACTCGCCGCTCGTGTCCAGTGCGATGGACACCGTCACCGAAGGCCGGATGGCCATCGCGATGGCCCGGCAAGGCGGCCTCGGGATCTTGCATCGCAACCTGTCGATCGAGGACCAGGCCGTCCAGGTCGACATCGTCAAGCGGTCCGAGGCCGGGATGATCACCTCGCCGGTGACCTGCGGTCCCGACGACACGATCACCGATGCCGACGCCCTGATGGGTCGCTACCGGATCTCCGGGGTGCCCGTCACCGACGGCGACGGCGTCCTGCTCGGCATCGTCACCAACCGCGACATCCGCTTCGAGCGGGACGGGTCGCGCCTGGTTCGCGACGTCATGACGTCGATGCCGCTCGTGACCGCTGCGGTTGGCGTCTCCCACGACGACGCGCTCGCTCTGCTGCAGCGTCACAAGATCGAGAAGCTGCCGATCGTCGACGACGGTGGCCGGCTTCGCGGACTCATTACCGTGAAGGACTTCGCGAAGAGCGAGGAGTACCCGAACGCCACCAAGGACGCCGCAGGTCGGCTCGTTGTCGGCGCTGCGGTTGGTGTCGGCGAGGATGCCTACAAGCGGGCGATGGCCCTTGTCGAGGCTGGCGTCGACGTACTCGTCGTGGACACCGCCCACGGTCACTCGCGCTCGGTCCTCGAGATGGTGGCGCGGGTCAAGAAGGCCGTGTCCATCGACGTGATCGGCGGTAACATCGCAACTGGAGCGGCAGCCGCTGCCCTGATTGAAGCCGGCGCTGATGCGGTGAAGTGTGGCGTAGGGCCCGGCTCGATCTGCACGACCCGAGTGGTCGCCGGTGTCGGGGTTCCGCAGATCTCAGCCATCTATGACGTCGCTCAGGTCGCGGCTGCGGCAGGCGTCCCGGTCATCGCCGACGGCGGCATGCAGTACTCCGGCGACATCGCGAAGGCGATCGCGGCAGGTGCCGACAGCGTGATGCTCGGCTCGTTGCTTGCCGGTTGCGAGGAGTCGCCGGGTGAGCTGCTCTTCGTCAACGGCAAGCAGTTCAAGTCCTATCGCGGCATGGGTTCGCTCGGTGCGATGCAGTCGCGCGGTCAGGGCCGGTCCTACTCCAAGGACCGCTACTTCCAGGACGACGTGCTCTCCGACGACAAGCTGGTCCCCGAGGGTGTTGAGGGACAGGTGCCCTATCGCGGGCCGCTCGGCGCGGTTGCGCACCAGCTGCTCGGTGGTCTGCGTGCGGCCATGGGCTACTGCGGCGCCGAGACGATCATGGACCTGAAGGCGGCACAGCTCGTGCGGATCACGGCTGCGGGTCTCAAGGAGAGTCACCCGCACGACATCGCGATGACCACCGAGGCGCCGAACTACACGAGCCGATGATCGGCGACAACGTGGAGATCGGCCTCGGCCGGTCGGCTCGTCGGGGCTACGCCCTCGATGACATCGCGATCGTGCCGTCGCGCCGCACCCGTGACGTCGACGTCGTCTCGCTGAGCTGGCAGATCGACGCCTACCGCTTCGATCTTCCGCTGGTTGCCGTCCCCTCGGACGCAACGATGTCGCCCTCGACCGTCGCGCAGGTCAACCAGTCAGGTGGCCTCGGCGTCCTCGACGCCGAGGGACTCTGGACGAGGTACGACGACCCGAGTGCCGTCTATGCCGAGCTCGCTGCGCTGGACGGAGACGATGCGACGGCCGTGCTGCAGCGCATCTACTCCGAGCCGGTGCGCGACGAGCTGATCACGCAGCGGATCAAGGAGCTGCGCGATCACGGCGTCGTGACCGCCGTACGCGTCTCGCCGCAGCACACCCTGCGCTACGCCCCGACGATCCTTGCTGCGGGTGTAGACCTGCTGGTGATCCAGGGCACGATCGTGTCGGCCGAGCACGTCGCCGCCTCGGCGACCGAGCCGCCGCTGAACCTCAAGACGTTCATCGCCGACCTGGACGTGCCGGTCATTGTCGGCGGCTGCACGAACTACCAAACGGCGTTGCACCTCATGCGCACCGGCGCGGCCGGCGTCATCGTGGGCACTGGAGCGGATGACTGGTCCACCACGGGTGCCGTTCTCGGCATCGACGTGCCCATGGCCACCGCGATCGTCGATGCCGCGGCGGCCCGTCGCGACTATCTCGACGAGACCGGCGGCCGTTACGTCCACGTGATCGCGGCCGGTGAGATGGAGACCAGTGGCGACATCGCAAAGGCTCTGGCCTGTGGCGCCGACGCGGTGATGCTCGGCGAGCCGCTGTCCGTTGCGGCGGAGGCGCCAGGTCAGGGTGCATGGTGGCAGCCGGCCGCCTCGCACCCGAAGCTGCCGCGTGGCCGGTTCGCGGAGGTCGCCGGAGGCTGGCCGCTCGGGTCGCTCGCCGACGTGATTCGAGGCGCATCCGCATCACCCGATGGCTACCTCAACCTGTTCGGTGCAGTCCGCCGGTCGATCGCCAAGGCGGGCTACAGCGACCTGAAGGAGTTCCAGCGCGTCGAGCTCGTCGTCAGGGCCTAGCGGAGTCCGCGGCGGCGCGCTCGAGCACCTGGAGCAGCATCTCGGGCGGCTGGGCGCCGGACAGTCCGTGCCGCAGATCGATCACGAAGAACGGCACGCCGGTCACGCCAAGTTCGTGGGCCTGTTGCTCGTCCGCCACCACATGGTCGGTGAAGGCATCCGTGTGCAGCGTCGCCGAGACCTCGCTGACGTCGAGGCCCTCAACCTCGCTGGCGAGTGCGGTGAGTGAGTCGACGTCGAAGATCGATCGGCTGTCGGTGAAGTAGGCCTGGTAGAGCCGCTCGACCATTGCGTCCTGGACGCCGTGTTGCCGCGCCAGCTGGATCAGCCGATGCGCGTCCCGGGTGTTGCCGGACCGTTGGCCGTCGAGGTTGAACGTCAGCCCAACCTGCGCAGCGCGCTCGGTCATCTGGACTTGTGCGGCGAGTGCCTGCGCCTCCGACATCCCGTACTTCGTCGAGAGCCGCTTGACGGTCAGTGGCGTCGCATCGCGGGGCGTCGTGGGGTCGAGCTCGAAGGAATGGTGGATGACGTCCACCTCACCGTCGTAGGACGCCAGTGCCGTCTTCAGGTGAGCCCGCCCTAGGTAGCACCAGGGGCAGATGACGTCGGACCAGATATCGATGCGCACGTAGGGCACAACGCCACATCGCGCTGTTCTCATCCACGCTTAGCCTCTTGTTCATGAATGACCGCGACTTCGACGTTGTCGTCATCGGAAGCGGTTTCGGGGGGAGCGTTGCCGCCCTCCGCGCCTCGGAGAAGGGGTACCGAGTCGGCGTCCTCGAGGCCGGGCGCAGGTTTACGAACGACACCTTGCCCGAGACCAGCTGGGATCTGAAGGACTTCCTCTGGGCGCCCGCGGTCGGCTGGATGGGGATTCAGAAGATCACCCCGCTCACCGACGTGGTGTGCCTGTCCGGGGCGGGCGTCGGCGGCGGTTCGTTGGTCTACGCCAACACGCTCTACACGCCCCTCGACGACTTCTACGCCGACGCTCAGTGGGCCCACATCACCGACTGGAAGGCTGAGCTCGCGCCGTACTACGACCAGGCGTCCCGCATGCTCGGCGTGGTCGAGAACCCGACCGAGACAGCCGCTGACGTGCAGATGCGCGCCGTTGCCGAGGACATGGGCGTGGGGGACAGCTATCACCACACACCGGTCGGCGTGTTCTTTGGTGAGCCCGGCAAGACCGTCGATGATCCCTACTTCGGCGGGGCGGGACCGCGGCGGACCGGATGCATCGAGTGCGGCAACTGCATGATCGGCTGCCGCTTCAATGCCAAGAACCGATTGGACCTCAACTACCTGCATCTCGCGGAGGGACTGGGCGCCCAGATACAACCGGAAACCACCGTTACCGGGGTGCGGCCGCTGCCTGATGGCGGGTATGCCGTCGAGACCCGCCACACCGTTCGACGCAAGCGCAGCCGGACGTACACGACTGACCAGGTGGTATTCGCTGCGGGAACGCTGGGCACTCAGAAGCTGCTGCACCGAATGCGCGACGAGGGCGTCCTGCCGAACCTGTCCGCGCGCCTCGGCGAGCTGACCCGTACCAACTCCGAGGCGATCCTCGGCGCGCGGGCGCGCGATGTCAGTGCCGACTACTCCAAAGGTGTGGCGATCACGTCGTCGTTCCACCCCGATGCCCGTACGCATGTCGAGCCGGTTCGCTATGGCAAGGGCTCGAACTCCATGGGAATGCTGCAGTCGATCCTCACCGACGGAGACAAAGGCCCGCGGTGGCGGGAGGCGTTGCGCGAGGCGAGGCGGCATCCACGGGACCTGAAGAAGCTGTTCTGGCTCAAGGGCTGGGCTGAGCAGACAATCATCGTGCTGGTCATGCAGTCGATGGACAACTCACTGACCGTCTCGCGGGTGAAGGGCCGCTTCCGCGACAAGCTGGTTTCCCGCCAAGGGCATGGCGAGCCCAACCCGACCTGGATCCCCGCGGGCAACGACGTGACGCGGCGGCTCGCGGATCGGATCGACGGCGTCGCGGGCGGCTCAGTGGGCGAGCTCGCCAACGTGCCGATGACCGCACACATCATCGGTGGGGCGACGATCGGCCTCACCGCGGATGAAGGCGTGGTCGACCCGTGGCAGCGGCTGCACGGGTACGCCGGACTGCATGTCACTGATGGCTCGGCAGTCACGGCGAACCTTGGCGTGAACCCGTCTCTCACGATCACCGCGCAAGCCGAGCGCGCAATGGCGTTCTGGCCCAACAAGGGCGAGGCGGACCGGCGTCCCGCGATCGGCGCGGCGTACGTCGTCCTCGAGCCAGTGAAGCCCGCCACCCCGGCGGTTCCGGCGGACGCGCCAGCGGCACTGCGGCTGTCCTAGTACGGTCGATATCCTTGAGCCGATGACGGCATCTGCGGACGGCTTCGACACCGTCCTCGTCGTGGACTTCGGGGCGCAGTACGCCCAGCTCATCGCTCGTCGCGTCCGGGAGTGCCGCGTCTACAGCGAGATCGTGCCCTCGTCGATGCCGGTCGAGGCGATGCTCGCCAAGCGACCGAAGGCGATCATCCTGTCCGGTGGCCCCTCCTCGGTCTACGCCGAAGGCGCCCCGCAGGTCGATCCCGCACTGTTCGAGTCGGGTGTCCCCACGTTCGGAATCTGCTACGGCTTCCAGGCGATGGCGCAGGCGCTCGGCGGGGAGGTCCGCAACACCGGGCTGAGCGAGTTCGGTGCGACGCAGCTCTCGGTTGCCGGTGACGGCGGCGTGCTGCTGGCGGGCCTGCCCGCGTCACAGCAGGTCTGGATGTCCCACGGCGATGCGGTCTTCACCGCACCCGCCGGATTCGTCACGACCGCGGCGTCCGACGGTGCTCCCGTCGCCGCCTTCGAGGACGTCTCGCGGGCTCTTGCCGGCGTGCAGTTCCACCCCGAGGTCATGCACACCGCGCACGGCCAGGCCGTGCTCGAGCGCTTCCTGCTCGAGATCGCCGGCTGCCGACCGACCTGGACCATGGTCAACATCGTCGACGAGCAGGTCGACCGGGTGCGCGAGTGCCGCGTCTATAGCGAGATCGTGCCGTCGTCCATGCCGGTCGAGGCGATGCTCGCGAAACGGCCGAAGGCGATCATCCTGTCCGGCGGTCCGTCGTCGGTGTATGCCGAAGGCGCACCACAGGTCGACGCCTCACTCTTTGAATCTGGCGTTCCCACGTTCGGCATTTGCTATGGCTTCCAGGCCATGGCGCAGGCGCTCGGCGGCGAGGTCCGCCACACCGGGTTGAGCGAGTTCGGCGCCACACAGCTCACCGTTGCCGGCGACGGCGGCGTGCTGCTGGCCGGGCTGCCTGCCTCGCAGCAGGTCTGGATGTCCCACGGCGACGCCGTCTTCACCGCGCCCGCCGGTTTCGTCACGACGGCGGCGTCCGACGGTGCTCCCGTGGCCGCGTT
>DATAVE010000120.1:0-2201 GCA_036267875.1 Mycobacteriales bacterium | reverse complement strand
GCGTTCGTGTAGCGGACGACGTAGTCGTGGAACCACTTGTCGTTGTCGAGCACGTAGTTGATGACGCCGCCGAGGAACGCGATGTCGGTACCGGCTCGAATCGGTACGAACAAATCGGCAAGCGCGCTGGTCCGGCTGAAGTGCGGGTCGACGTGAATCAGCTTCGCGCCACGCGCGCGTGCCTCCATCACCCACTGAAAGCCCACCGGATGTGCCTCGGCGAAGTTCGAGCCCTCGACCACGATGCAGTCGGAGTTCTGCAGGTCCTGCATGCAGGTGGTCGCCCCGCCTCGCCCGAACGACGTGCCAAGCCCGGCGACCGTGGAGGAGTGACATACCCGCGCCTGGTTCTCGATCTGCACGATGCCAAGCGAGGTCCACAGCTTCTTGATGAGGTAGTTCTCTTCGTTGTCCAGGGTCGCCCCGCCGAGATGGGCGATACCCATCGTGCGGCGAGTGCGCTCGCCTTCGTGCTCCCACTCGAAGGTCTCGTGCCGAGTCGCGATCACCCGGTCCGCGATCATGTCCATCGCGGTGTCGAGATCGAGCGACTCCCAGTCCGCCGCGTAGGGTCGCCGGTAGAGCACCTGGTGGAGCCGGGCCTCACCGGTCGTCAGCTGAAGCGTGGCCGAGCCCTTGGGGCACAGCCTGCCGCGGCTCACCGCCGAGTCGGGATCGCCCTCGATCTGGACGACCTCACCGTCCTTGACGTAGACGTTCTGCCCACATCCGACCCCGCAGTACGGGCACACGGACTTGACGACCTTGTCGGCGGTGGCCGTGCGCGCCAACAGCGATTGTGACTGTCGCGATGCGACCGCGGCGCCACGGCCGGTCTTGTCGGGACCGAGCAGCTGACGGAGCACCGGCCATCTCAGGTCGGTCACGGCTTCGATGCCGCTTGCATCTGCGGGTCCCCTTTCGCGCGCGCCGCGAGGAACTCCCGAACGTGAGGCGAGCGGTCCGGCTGCTCGGCGCGAGGGTTGGACAGCTGCTGAGCCGCCCGCAGCAATCCGGGCCGTTCGAGATCCTCTGGCGACAGTCCGTCGGTGCTGTCGGTCGGCACACCCGTCGCGACCAGATAGGCAAGGCCGGGCCGCACGCCGAGCCGCGCCGCAGCCTCTTCATAAGTGTGGTTCTCAGCGATGAGCGCGAGCACGGCTTGCCGCTCGACCGCCCGCCGTTCGACCATGCGCCGCCAACCCCTCTCCTGACACGCGGGTACCCCGCGGGACTGCTCGCAAACGGGTCGGGCGCTCCAGCTCGACGACCTCGGCTGCAACCGCCTCGGCGAGCATCCATCGCCAGGTGAGCAGCACTGCGGCGCCGCCGACCGGCAGCATCGCGACGATCATCGCCAAGCCCCCCGTGGCGTCGCCGTGCAGGACGACGAACACACCGGCAAGATCCATCGCCGGCATGGCGAGGAACAGATAGACCGTCTGTCCCGCGTCACTAAGCCTTCGACTGCGCCCGATCACGGGCAACCAGAAGACCAGGGAGATCGCGATGAGCACCGCCTGGAACGCAAGGTCGGCGGACCACGGAGGCATCGTGACAGTCATCCAGACTGTGACCGCCGCGTGCGCGACGAGGAACGCCGGCAGAGCAAGCGTGGCCGGCCAGGCAAACACTCGCCAACCGCGCCACGAGCGTGACAACAGGATGATCGCCGGCGCGAGCACCGAGGTGTCCAGGCCCATCACCGCCATCTCCGCGGCGTCGGAGGACGTGCCCGGCATCATCGTCCGGCCCGCCGCAGCAGGCGTCGCGGCCCGTCCCGGTCGGCGAGCAGCGCCGCGAACGGATAGAGGGCGGGCAGCGCGATCCACCAGTCCCAGACGATTCCGGCGCCAACCAGTGCTACGACAGCGGCAGCCAGCGCGGAGGCGCGACTCCGGGCCGGGGCCGGTGAACGCGCCGCCCATTCCGGCTGGCGGCACATGACCACCCACGTGACAAGCGCGACGAGCTCGATGAGAGCCGTCGAGACGGCGTAGATCGCGACGGCAGACGCGCTTTCGCCGTAGCCGATCAGGACGGCGAGCAGGACAGCGTTGGCGATACCCCAGGCAGCCACGACGTCAGGCCCTTTCAGCCGGCTCATGACGACACTTTCTGCGGTTCGAGCCGCGCCGCTTGCTCGGCGCGCAGTCTTCGGTCGAGTAGCGGGGTGAAGCTGGTCACCCGCACGAATGGCC
>DATAVE010000119.1:0-30971 GCA_036267875.1 Mycobacteriales bacterium | reverse complement strand
CGGCAAGACGACGCTCGCCCGGCTGCTCGCCTCCGGTCGGCGGTTCGTCGAGCTGTCCGCGGTGACGGCCGGGGTGAAGGACGTGCGGGCGGCGATCGAGGAGGCCAAGGACCGGCTTGCGCTCGGCGGTGAGCGAAGCGTCCTGTTCGTCGACGAGGTCCACCGCTTCACGAAGTCGCAGCAGGATGCGCTGCTGCCCGGCGTGGAGTCCGGGCTCGTCACTTTTGTGGGCGCGACGACCGAGAACCCGTTCTTCTCGGTGATCTCGCCGTTGCTGTCGCGGTCTCTGCTGCTGACGCTGCGCGCGCTCGACGACACAGCCGTTGCCCAGCTGGTCCAGCGGGCCCTGGTTGATGAGCGGGGCCTCGCAGGTGCGCTCACGATCACAGACCACGCGCTCGAGCACCTCGTCACCATGGCCGCGGGGGATGGCCGCCGGGCGCTGACGGCTCTCGAGGCCGCAGCTGGCGCCACGACCGCCGCCGGCGCATCGACGATCGAGCTCGCCACGCTCGAACAGGCCCTCGACCGGGCTGCGGTGCGCTACGACCGCGAGGGTGACCAGCACTACGACGTCATCAGCGCCTTCATCAAGAGCATCCGGGGGAGCGACGTCGATGCGTCGCTGCACTACCTCGCCCGAATGCTCGAAGCTGGTGAGGATCCGCGGTTCATTGCACGGCGGATTGTCATCCTCGCGAGTGAGGATGTCGGGTTGGCCCAGCCCGATGCTCTTGGCGTCGCGGTGGCTGCCGCACATGCGTTGGAGCTGGTCGGCCTGCCCGAGGCAAAGCTCAACCTGGCCCAGGCCGTGATCTACCTCGCGCTCGCTCCGAAGAGCAACGCCGTGACGACCGCGATCGGTGCCGCGAGCGAGGATGTCCGGTCGGGGCTGACGGGCGCCGTGCCTTCCGCGCTTCGCGATGCGCACTACGCGGGCGCCAAACGGCTTCAGCACGGGAGCGGCTACCGATATCCTCATGACTCGCCGGGTGGCGTCGTGCGGCAGGACTACCTGCCGGACGAGCTGGCCGACCGGGAGTACTACCGCCCGTCCGGTAATGGAGCTGAGCGGGCCGCGGAAGCGCGGCTCGCGGTGCTGCGAGAGACCGTACGGGGACGCAGTGCCGGCGTAGCGACACCAGAGTCGTCGGACGAGAGCTGAGGAGCGGGACCGAGATGGGTATCCAGGCCAGCGGTGGGCTGTCCGGCGGAGAGGTCGCCGGGCTGATCGTCGCGATCTTCTGGGGCGTGCTCGTCTGCTTTCTCGCGTATGTCCTCGTCAAGCTCGGCAAGGTGATCGGCGAGGCCGCGAAGCTCGTGGCCGGCGTCACCGACCAGACCGTCCCGTTGCTGGGCGAGGTCACGACCTCTGTAGTCCAGGTCAACACCGAGCTCGCCCGCGTCGACACGATCGCAGCGAATGTCGAAGAGATCTCGGCGAACGCCCGAGCGATGTCGGCGCTGTTCTCGGCGACCCTGGGCGCCCCGATGATCAAGGTCGCGGCGTTCTCCTACGGTGTCCGCAAGACCATGCGGCAGCGCGACGAGGCCGATATTCGTGACGCCGTGAAGCGCGAGATGAAGCTGCAGCGCGCGGCTCGCCGGGCTGATCGCAAGGCCGGCTGATGGTGCGTCGGATGTTCTACGTCGCGGTTGGCGCGACCGTCGGCGTCATCGCGGTGCGCAAGGCGACCCAGGCTGCCCAGAAGTTCACCCCGAAGGGCATGGCCGAGCAGGCCGGCGGGGTCGGCGGACGCATCGCCGAGTGGTGGCAGATCGTCCAGGAGACGGCTGCCGTCCGCGAGGCGGAGCTGCGCGAGGCGCTGGGGATCGATGACGGCCGAGCCGACGATCATTCAGGACCCGCCGCGGCATGAAAACCGCCGACATCTCCGGACGGTTCACGCGGTTCTTCGAAGAGCGAGGCCACACCCCGGTCCCGTCTGCGTCGCTGATTGCGGATGACCCGACGCTGCTTCTGGTCAATGCCGGGATGGTGCCCTTCAAGCCGTACTTCCTCGGGCAGGAGCCCGCGCCGTACCCGCGTGCGGTCAGCATTCAGAAGTGCGTGCGTACGGCGGACATCGACATCGTCGGCACGAACAGCCGCAACGCTTCGTTCTTCCAGATGGCCGGCAACTTCTCCTTCGGCGACTACTTCAAGGAAGGCGCGATCCCGCTCGCGTGGGAGTTGCTGACCAAGAGCATCGCCGACGGCGGCTTCGGGTTCGACGAAAGCCGACTGTGGCCGACGGTCTACCTCGACGATGACGAGGCGTTCCGAATCTGGACCAAAGAGGTCGGAGTTCCCGAGGCGCGGGTGCAGCGGCGCGACCGCGAGGACAACTTCTGGTCGATGGGCGTGCCCGGGCCGTGCGGCCCCTGCTCGGAGATCTACTTCGACCGGGGTCCGGAGTTCGGCCGCGAGGGCGGCCCGATCGCGGACGAGGAGCGCTACCTCGAGGTCTGGAACCTGGTCTTCATGCAGTACGTCCGCGGTGAGGGCGCGGGCTATGGCTACGTCGACCACCTGCAGGGCGAGCTGCCGAAGCGCAACATCGACACCGGCATGGGCGTCGACCGCATGGCGGTCCTGCTCCAGGGCGTCGACAACATCTTCGAGACCGATCTGATGCGCCCACTGCTCGACTGGGCCAGCGATACGACCGGCACGGCGTACGGCGCCGCCCACGAGACCGATGTGCGGCTGCGAGTCGTCGCCGACCACGCACGGACGACGACGCTGCTCGTCTCCGACGGCGTCACGCCCGGCAACGAAGGCCGCGGGTACGTCTTGCGCCGGATGCTGCGCCGCACCATCCGGGCGCTGCGCCTCCTGGGCGTCGACCGCCCGGTCATGGCGGACCTGACCGCGCTCGCGTGCGATGTGCTCGGTTCGTCGTTCCCAGCGCTGACCGAGGGCGCCGACCGGATCAACACCGTTGTCGCTCAGGAGGAGGAGCTCTTCCTGTCGACGCTGCGGGCCGGTTCGACGATGTTCGCGCGACTCACCCGTGATGTGCGAGCTGCCGGGGGCACAGTTGTCCCGGGCGACGCGGCCTTCCTGCTACACGACACGCACGGCTTCCCGATCGACCTCGTCACCGAGATGGCGCGCGAAGAGGGCCTGACCGTCGACGAGCCGGAGTTCCGTCGGCTGATGGCCGAGCAGCAGCAGCGGGCCAAGCGCGACAGCGTCGAACGCAAGAGTGGCGGTCACGCCGACTTGTCTGTCTACCGCGGCCTGCTCGAGTCGGGCGGCGCGACGACCTTCACTGGCTACGACTCGCTCGAGTCCGACGGCATGCTCGTTGGGCTGCTGGTTGATGGCATGTCCGTTGCCGACGCGGGCGCGCGCATGGACGTCGAGGTTGTCCTGGACCGCTCGCCGTTCTACGCAGAGGGCGGTGGCCAGCTCGCCGACCACGGCACCTTGCAGCTAGCTGACGGCACGGTCATCGAGGTCTACGACGCTCAGCGGCCGCTTGGCAACCTGATCGTGCATCGAGGCCGCGTGCTTTCCGGCGAGGCGCGAGTCGGTGACCCGGTCCATGCGATGGTCAATGTCGAGCGGCGGCATGCCATCTCCCGCGCCCACACGGCTACCCATCTGGTGCACCAAGCCATTCGTCGCGCTCTCGGAGATCAGGCGAGCCAGGCTGGCTCGCAGAACGACGCCGGCCGCTTCCGGTTCGACTTCGCTTCGCCCAACGCAGTGCCGGACAGCGTGCTGACCGACATCGAGGCAGAGGTCAACGCCGTACTGCTCGCCGACCTCGACGTACGCGCGTTCGTAACCAGCCAGGACGACGCGAAGCGGCTCGGTGCGATCGCGATGTTCGGGGAGAAGTACGGCGACCAGGTCCGCGTGGTCGAGGTCGGCGACTACTCCCGTGAGCTGTGTGGTGGCACTCACGCTCATCGCTCGTCGCAGCTCGGCGTCGTAAAGCTGCTCGGTGAGGCCTCGATCGGTGCCGGCAAGCGGCGGGTCGAGGGGCTGGTCGGCGCCGACGCCTACTCCTCACTCGCTCGAGAGCACCTTCTCGTCTCGCAGCTGTCCGGCCTGCTCAACGTGGGTCCCGAGGACCTCGTCGAGCGGGTCGGCTCGGTGGTCAGCAAGGTGCGGGAGCTCGAGAAGGAGCTCGAACGAGTACGTGGCGCCGCTGTGCTCTCTGGTGCCGCGGATCTGGCTGCCAACGCCGTCCTCACCGGCGGGGCACTGGTCGTGGCGCAACGTGTGCCCGACGGGACTGCCGCGGACGACCTTCGGCGACTCGCACTCGATGTGCGGGCTCGGCTGGACTCCGGCGTGCCGGGGGTCGTGGCTACCGCCAGCGTCACCGATGGTCGCGCGGTCGTAGTGGTCGCAACCAACGATGCGGCGCGCGAGCGAGGCTTGCGTGCCGGAGAGTTCGCCAAGCAGCTCGCAGGGCGGTTGGGTGGTGGTGGCGGCGGCAAGGATGACGTTGCCCAAGGCGGCGGCACCGACGTCAGCCAGCTCGACGACGTCCTGTCCGGGCTGGCGACCGAGGTCGGCGGACGCCTCTAGTGCTCCGCGGCGTACGACTCGGAATCGATGTCGGCAGCGTCCGGGTAGGCGTAGCCGCGTCCGATCCCGACGGGATGTTGGCGACTCCAGTCGCAGTGCTACGACGTGATGCGAAGGGCGACAGCGATCTCGTCGAGTTGGTGCGATTGGTCGCCGAGCGGGAGGTGATCGAGGTCGTAGTCGGGCTGCCTCGTTCGCTCGACGGCGGGGAAGGCAGGGCTGCGCTGATTGCTCGCGAATATGCCTCCGTGCTTGCCGAACGAGTCGCGCCGGTTAGCGTTCGGATGGTGGACGAGCGGCTGAGCACGGTCGAGGCGAACCGCGGGCTACAGCAGGCTGGCATCAAGGCGAAGGAGGCGCGGAAGATGATCGACGCCGCCGCCGCCGTCGTGATCCTCCAGCACGCCCTCGACGTGGATCGGAACTCCCCGTGAGCGGGCTTGGGTTCGGCATGGATGACGAGCCGATCGAAGAGCAGCGCACCAGTCGTCGTGCGGCCGGGGTCGGGATCTTCGCGGTGCTGCTTGTGCTGGTCGCCATCGTCGTGATCGCTGCGCGGCTCATCAACGGCGTCTTCGGCAGTGGCGCCGACTACTCGGGCAACGGCAGCGGCAGCGTGCTGGTCGTCGTGCACTCGGGTGACAGTGCCTCGACGATCGCGAGCACCCTCGTCTCAGACGGAGTCGTCAAGAGCAGCAGCGCCTTCACCTCCGCCGCGGATGCCAACCCGAACTCACGCGAGATCCAGCCCGGCACATACCGGCTGCACCACCACATGAAGGCTTCGCTCGCCCTCACCCTGTTGCTGAACCCCTCATCGTTGGTGAGCTACACCGTCCCGATCCCCGAAGGCTTCACGGCGGCCGACATCGTTGCGCGCATTGCTGCCGACACTCCGATCTCGGCCACGGCGCTGAAGGCGGCTCTTGCCGACCCGTCGTCACTGGGTCTGCCGTCGTGGGCCAGTGGTCACGTCGAAGGGTTCCTGTTCCCTGCGACGTACCAGGTCCAGCCGGGGGAGACGGCGACGCAGGTTCTGTCGGCAATGGTGACGCGATTCGACCAGGCGGCGACGTCGGTCAATCTGGCGTCCGGCGCCGCGAACCTCGGCATGTCCGAGTACGACGTGATCACCCTCGCCTCGATCGTGCAGCGCGAAGGCTTGCTCGTGCAGGACTATTCGAAGATCGCCGAGGTCTTCATCAACCGTCTCCACGACGGGATGCCGCTCGGCTCCGACGCCACCGAGTACTACATACTCGGCCCGGACCACGGGCCGCTCACGGCGTCCGACCTTCAGCTGGATTCGCCGTACAACACGCGAACGAACCTGGGCCTGCCGCCAACGCCGATCAACTCACCCGGCCAGGCGGCGATCGACGCGGTGCTGCACCACGCGACTGGGCCGTATCTGTACTTCGTGACCATCGACAAGGCCGGTCACACCGCATTCGCGACCACGCTGGACCAGTTCAACAACCTGGTTGCTCAGTCGCGCGCGAACGGCGTCTCGTGAATGCCCGACTGCGCCTCGGTGCGGCGGTGCTCGGCTCGCCGATCAGCCACTCGTTGTCGCCGGCGCTGCACCAGGCCGCCTATGACGCGATCGGACTCGTGGGCTGGCGCTATCGCGCGATCGAGTGCGACGAGGCCGGTCTGCTGAGCCGGTTGCTCGCCCTCGACGAGGAGGGGCTTGCCGGCGTCTCGCTGACCATGCCGCTCAAGCGGGCAGTCATGCCGCTGGTCGCGGCGACCGACGGGATGGTCGACTTCGTCGGTGCGGCGAACACCGTGCTGTTCGGCCCTGAAGGTCGCTGGATCGCCGCCAACACCGACGTCCAGGGCTTCATCCTCAGCCTGTATCGCGTTGGGCTACGGGCGGTGCGTGGTGACGTCTGGATCCTCGGTGCTGGCGCTACGGCCTGCTCCGCGCTCGCCGGGCTCGCTGAGCTGGGCGTCACCGACGCGGTCGTCGTGGCGCGGCGTCCCGGGTCGGTCTTCGACGTACGAAACGTCGCAGCGCGGTGTGGAATCACACTTGACGTGCTGCCCTGGTCCGAGGCCGGCGGCGTCGTCGGCGCCGAGCTGGTCGTGTCCTGTGTGCCGGCTGGGGTCGCGGACGAGCTCGCCCCGAAGTTCGCCGGGACGGCGCCTCGGGGCCTGTGGTTCGACGTCGTCTACAGCCCCTGGCCGACAGTCGCCGCTTTGGCATGGGAGTCCGCGGGTGGCCGCAGCGTCGGAGGGCTCGAGCTGCTCGTCGAGCAGGCTGCCGAGCAGGTCCGCCTGATGACTGGCGTGGATGCGCCGATCGATGTGATGCGTGCAGCTGGCGAGCTGGCCCTCCGGCTTCGGTAGCAGCGCGGCCGGGTAACCTCCGGACGTCAGAAAACTGCGAGGGGAGCAGCGTGGCCACCCGGGTAGGCATCAACGGCTTTGGTCGGATCGGACGTAACTACTTCCGCGCGGCGCTTGCCGGCGGACATGACATCGAGCTGGTCGCGTTCAACGACCTCGGTGACGCCGCGACGATCGCACACCTGCTGAAGTACGACAGCGTCCTGGGTCGCTTCCCGCACTCGGTCGAGGTCGTCGATGGCGGCATTGCAGTCGACGGCAGGAAGATCACCGGCCTTGCCGAGCGCGGTGGCCCTGGCGCCCTGCCGTGGAAGGACCTGGGCGTCGACGTCGTCATCGAGTCGACTGGCCTGTTCACCGACGCTGACGTCGCGCGCAAGCACGTCGACGACGGTGGCGCGAAGAAGGTCATCATCTCGGCGCCTGCGACGGGGGACGACCTGACCGTCGTACTCGGGGTCAATGACCACCTGTACGACGGTTCGCAGACGATCATCTCGAATGCGTCTTGCACCACGAACTGCCTCGCGCCGATGGCCAAGGTGCTGAACGAGGCGTTTGGCATCGAGCGCGGGCTGATGACGACGATCCACGCCTACACGCAGGACCAGATGCTGCAGGACGGGCCGCACAAGGACCTGCGCCGTGCCCGCGCAGCCGCGCTGAACATCGTGCCGACGTCGACGGGCGCCGCGAAGGCCATCGGCCGGGTGCTTCCGGAGTTGGACGGCAAGCTCGACGGCTACTCGCTGCGAGTGCCGATCCCGACCGGCTCGATCACCGACCTGTCGGTCAACCTGTCGAAGTCTGCCTCCGTTGACGAGGTCAACGCGGCGTTCAAGGCCGCTGCGGCTGAGGGGCAGCTCGAGGGCATCCTTCGCTACAACGAGGATCCGATCGTTTCGAGCGACATCGTCACCGACCCCGCTTCGTGCATCTTCGATGCGCCGATCACCAAGGCGATCGGCGACCAGGTGAAGGTCTACGGCTGGTACGACAACGAATGGGGCTACTCCAACCGGCTCGCCGACCTCACGGTGCTCGTCGGCTCGCGGTTGTCCTGACCGTTGCTCCCAGGCATTGACCAGCTCGGTGACCTTGCCGGCAAGCGAATACTGGTCCGGGCTGACCTGAACGTTCCGCTCGACGGCAGGACGATCAAGGACGACGGCCGGATCCGCGCTAGCGTCCCGACGCTGCAGCGGCTGCTGGACGCCGGCGCCAAGCTCGTGGTGACGGCGCATCTCGGCCGGCCCAAAGGCGCACCGGATCCGGCGTACAGCCTCGCTCCGGTTGCCGGCAGGCTCGGTGAGCTGCTCGGTCGAGACGTGACTTTCGTCGAGTCGCACGACCCGAATGCCTCGAAGGACGATGTCGTCCTGCTCGAGAACGTCCGCTTCGACGCGGGTGAGACGTCGAAGGACGAGGGCGAACGGGCGACATTTGCCGCCCGGCTCGCCGACGGTGTCGACTGCTACGTCGACGACGCGTTCGGTGCAGTGCACCGCCGTCACGCGAGCGTCTACGACGTCGCGAAGCTGCTGCCGCACGCCGCGGGCGACCTCGTCGTCGCAGAGCTCGAGGTCCTTCAGCAGCTCACCGAGCGGCCGCGACGCCCGTACGTCGTCGTGCTGGGCGGCTCCAAGGTCTCGGACAAGCTCGCGGTGATCGAACACCTCCTGCCGACCGTCGACCGGCTGCTGGTCGGTGGCGGCATGTGCTTCACGTTTCTCGCGGCACAGGGCCACCAGGTCGGCGAGTCGCTGCTCGAGATCGACCGGATCGAGACCTGCCAGAAGCTGCTCGACAGCGGCAAGATCGCGCTGCCCGTCGACGTCATCGTGGCGGCGGAGATCGGTGCCGACGTAGGGACCGAGGTGGTGCCGATCGAGGCCATCCCGGCGGATCTCATGGGTCTGGACATCGGACCGGCGAGTGTCGAACGGTTCGCCGAGCGACTTGCTGATGCCCGCACGGTCTTTTGGAACGGCCCGATGGGTGTCTTCGAGATGGCGCCGTTCGCCGAGGGCACGCGTGGTGTCGCCGCGGCGATCGCCGAGCTCGAGGACGCGCTGACCGTGGTCGGCGGCGGCGACTCGGCTGCAGCGGTGCGGGCCCTGGGAATCGATGAAGCGCGGTTCGGCCACATCTCCACCGGTGGCGGAGCGAGCCTGGAATACCTCGAGGGCAAGCAGCTGCCGGGGCTCGCCGTACTGACGGAGGACTGATGGCCAGCAGGCGAACCCCGCTCATGGCGGGCAACTGGAAGATGAACCTCAACCATCTCGAGGCCATCGCGCTCGTCCAGAAGCTCGCGTTCACGCTGACCGACGCGGACTACGACGCCGTCGATGTAGTTGTCTTGCCGCCCTTCACCGATATTCGCAGTGTCCAGACGATGGTCGACGGTGACCATCTGCGGATTCGCTACGGCGCCCAAGACCTCTCGCCACACGACGAAGGTGCCTACACCGGCGACATCAGCGGTCAGATGCTCGCCAAGCTCGGCTGCACCTACGTCGCGGTGGGGCACTCCGAGCGGCGCGAGCACCACCACGAGGACGACGCGACGGTCAACTCGAAGGTCGTCGCGGCACTGCGTCACAAGCTCACCCCAATCCTGTGCGTAGGCGAGGGTCTCGATGTCCGCCAGGCCGGTGAAGCGGTCAGCCACTCCACCGCGCAGCTGCGCGCCGCGCTCGCGGGTGTCACCGCAACCCAGGCGAACGGACTCGTGCTGGCCTACGAGCCGATCTGGGCCATCGGGACCGGTGAGGTTGCGACTCCCGAGGATGCGCAAGAGGTATGTGCGGCGCTGCGGGCGACGCTCGCGGATGTCTACAACCCGACGCTTGCAGGAGCTGCCCGGGTCCTTTACGGCGGATCGGTCAAGGCGAACAACGCGGCGGAGCTGATGGGCCAGCCAGACGTCGACGGCGCTCTCGTCGGCGGCGCGAGCCTGTTGCCGGAGGATTTCGTGCAGATTGTGCGCGCGGGACGCGAGGCCGTGGCGGCGGAGACCGCATAACCATTCGGTCACAACTTGCGCACCTCGATTGGCCAAGGGTCCGCCTCGACCTAGCCTCACGCTGATTGGCGACGTTGGGGTTGCCTACTGGCAGCCGTGCATGCACGGCGCAGAGGAGGGTCATGCTCTTCACAAGGCGCAATACCGGAATGGCCGTGGCCGCTGTCACAGCGAGCCTCCTGTTGGCCGCGTGTAGCAGTAGCAGCAGCGGCGGAGGTGGCACTCCGAAGTCGTCCGGTGCGTCAGGCGGGACACTCAAGCTGGTTGGTGACGGCGACGTCGACACCCTTGACCCGTCGGGCGGTTACTACGACGTCACGTACACGCTGGACCGGGCTTACATCCGGCAGCTGTACACCTACCCCAACACGACCAGCTACCAGGCGTCGATCACTCCCGTGCCCGACCTCGCGACTGCGCTGCCGGCGATCACCAACAACGGCAAGACCTACACGATCCAGATTCGCCCGGGTGCGATGTGGAGCACGACCCCAGCTCGTGCGGTTACCGCGCAAGACTTCGTTCGGGGCATCGAGCGGCTCTGCAACCCGGTGTACGCACCGGCTCCCGCGGGCTACTTCCAGAACCTGATCGCAGGCATGGACTCGTTCTGTAAGGGCGAGCTTGCGCTCGGCGCCAAGGTGACTGCGCCGCAGCTCAAGTCGTACATCGACAAGAACGCCAACTCCATCTCGGGTCTGCAGGCGGTGAACGCCACAACCATCAAGATCACGTTGGTGCAGCCTGCGGCAGACTTCGTCAACATCCTGGCCCTGCCGTTCGCCTCGCCGGTTCCCGAGGAATACCTCAACTACCTGCCGAGCAGCGCTCAGCTTGCCCAGCACACGTTGGCCGACGGCCCGTACGAGATCTCGTCGTACTCGCCCGGCAAGTCGATCGACCTGATCCGTAACCCTGCGTGGCAGTCATCGTCCGACCCGGTGCGCAAGGGCTATGTCAACGCGATCCAGATCACCGAGGGTGTCTCGGATGAGAACAGCGTGCAGGAGCAGATTGCGGCTGGCACCCAGGACATGGACTGGGACCAGATCGTCCCGACAGCCGATCTGGCGCACCTCGCGGCGACCAGCGATCCGGGATTGGTGATCGGGCCGGCCGAGGGCTACGGCACGATCAACCCGTACCTCGTCATCAACGTCAACAGCCCGAACAACGGCGGGGCGCTGAGGAACGTCAAGGTGCGGCAGGCGATCGAGTACGCGATCAACAAGACTTCCGTGTCGAAGATCTACGGCGGTTCGGTCATCTCTCAACCGTTGACCCAGGTCATCCCCGAGGGCAACCAGGGTTACATCGCGGGCTATGACCCGTATGCGACCCCTGGCAGCAATGGCGACCCAGCCAAGGCCAAGGCGCTACTGGCGCAGGCGGGCTACAAGCCCGGCCAGATCACGCTGAAGCTCCCGTTCCGGACCAACACCGTCCACCCGCAGGTCGCCCAGGCCGACCAGCAGGCACTCCAAGCGGCTGGCTTCAAGGTCGACCTCATCTCGGTCGAGCCGAATGACTTCTACACCAGCTACCTCCAGAACCCGAAGGCCACTGCCAGCGGCGCTTGGGACATCGGGGAAGCTGGATGGAGTCCGGACTGGGCGGGCGAGACGAACGGGCGGTCGGTCATCCCGCCGCTCTTCGACGGCCGCAACTACGGCCCAGGCTCGACCGACTACGGCGACTACGACAGCGCGAACGTCGACGCCGACATCGATAAGGCGCTCGCGGCCACCAGCGTGGCCTCTGCCACGAAGTACTGGCAGGCGGCGAACCGCCAGATCATGGAGGACGCGGCGATCGTTCCGGAAGGCGCACAGAAGCAGGCGACGTACCACTCGTCTCGAGTGTCGAACTGCTACTACAACGCTCTACCGGAGAACTGCGATATCGCGAATGTGAGTCTGTCCGGCAACTGACCGGGTAGGAGAGAGTCGCTAGTTGGTAGCCGGTGAGGCGAGTATTCGCCTCACCGGCTACCACGTTTGGTCGGTGAGCGAGCGGCGAAAGAGCTGAGGTGTAAGTGCGCCTTCTGGAGGTCGAGGACCTCACCGTGTCGTTCGCGACGCCAGACGGCGTCGTCGAGGCGGTCCGAGGACTGTCGTTCGGCGTCGATGAAGGACAGACGCTCGGCATCGTCGGTGAGTCCGGCTCGGGTAAGAGCGTCGCGACACAGACGATCGCGGGTTTGACGAGAGGCGCCACAATCAGTGGTCGGGCTGTCTTCGACGGCGAGGACCTGCTGACGATGTCGCACCAGGAGCTGCGCTGGGTGCGCGGTGCACGGATCGGGATGATCTTTCAGGACCCGCTGTCGAGCCTGCACCCGTACTACCGCGTCGGTTGGCAGATCGTCGAACTCATTCGCAACCACACCGAGCTCACTCGCCGGGAAGCGCAGGCGCGAGCTGTCGAGCTGCTGGGAATGGTTGGCATCCCCCAGCCGGAGGAGCGGACCAGGAACTTCCCGCACCAGTTCTCGGGCGGCATGCGGCAGCGCGCGATGATCGCGATGGCGCTTGCGCTGAACCCAAAGCTGCTGGTCGCAGACGAGCCGACTACAGCTCTCGATGTGACCGTTCAAGCCCAGATCCTCGAGCTGATGCAGCGGCTGCAGCGGGAGTTCGGGATCGCGATCATCATGATCACTCACGATCTCGGTGTCGTGGCAGGGATGGCCGACGAGGTGCTCGTGATGTACGCCGGGCGGGCGATGGAGCTTGCCGACCGCCGCGAGCTCTACTACCGCCCGCACCATCCGTACACCGCGGGCTTGCTGAACTCGATACCGGAGACGGGTCACCGCAGCGAGCCCCTGCGACCCATCAGTGGGCAACCGCCAAGTCTGATCGATCCGCCACAGGGTTGCCCATTCCGGCCACGTTGCGCCTACGTGATGGATCAGTGCACCGAGCAGCCCCCGCTGCGCGTGATCGACGGCGGCATTACCCCGCACCGAACGGCTTGTTGGCTGCCCGGCAACTACACCGGCTACGACGATGCGAGTGCTGATCGTCGAACGGCCTACGCCGACGCGGCGCGCACGCCGAAGGTTGTCGGCGCCAAGGGCGGCGGCCAATGAGTGCGAGAGGCACGACGCCGCAGACACCGCCGGTGCCGGTAGAGACCGACGTACTGGTCCATCTCGAGGACGTGGTGAAGCACTTCCCGGTGCGCTCCAGCTCGCTGCTGCGGCGCAACGTCGGCTACGTGCATGCGGTCGACGGTGTGACGCTCGATGTGTACCGCGGCGAGACGCTAGGGCTGGTAGGCGAGAGCGGGTGCGGTAAGTCGACGCTTGCGCGATGCATTACCCGCCTGCACGACGTGACCTCGGGACGGATCGAGCTCAACGGCACTGACGTGACGAATCTGTCTCGCCGCCAGCTTCAGCCCTTCCGCCGGGAGATGCAGATGATCTTCCAAGACCCGTTCGGTTCGCTGAACCCACGGCGCCGGGTGGGCTCGATCATCGGCGATCCCTTCGCGATTCACGGGATCGTCTCTGGAGCGGAGCGCAAGAAGGCGGTTCAGGACCTGATGAGTCAGGTCGGGCTTAACCCGGAGCACTACAACCGCTTTCCCGCCGACTTCTCCGGCGGCCAGCGCCAACGCATCGGCGTTGCTCGCGCGCTAGCGCTCAAACCGAAGTTGATCGTCTGCGATGAGCCGGTCTCCGCCCTCGACGTGTCCATCCAGGCGCAGGTCATCAACCTGCTGCTCGAGCTTCAGCGTGAGTACTCGCTGACCTACGTCTTCATCGCTCACGACTTGGGGCTGGTGCAGCGCATCAGCACCCGGGTGGCCGTGATGTACCTCGGTCAGGTCATCGAGGTTGCGGCTGGCGAGGACCTCGGCTCCCATCCCCGTCACCCGTATTCGGCCGCGCTGCTCTCCGCGAGCCCGATCGCCGATCCCGATGCCGCTGCCAAACGTGAGCGTCTCGTGCTGCGCGGCGATGTGCCGTCGCCGATCTCGCCGCCGCCTGCCTGTCGGTTCCACCCGAGGTGCCCTAAGGCGGAGGCGATCTGTCGCGAGCAGGCACCCCCGCTGGTCTCGTTGCCTGGTGACGACGAAGCTCATCTGGTTGCGTGCCACTTCCCGCTTGCCGACGGAGAACGGCTTGCCTATCGCGACGCTGAGCCGGAGCAGGCGACCGCGTGAGCGTTGGACCGGAGATGAGCGAACTGGTCGAAGAGGCGATAGCGCCCGCCGGCCAGACGCCGCGGGGCATCGAGGGGCGTAGCCCGTGGCAGCTGGCTTGGGAGCGCTTGCGCCACGACAAGGTCGCGATCGCTTCGGCAGTCACCATTGTCCTGATCGTGCTGATGGCGATATGTGCCCCGCTGGTAGCCAAGATCGTGGGGCACGGGCCGAACACGCAATACTCGTTCGGCACGTCGGACAGCGGTCTTCCGGTCGGGCCGAGCTCGAAGTTCTTGTTCGGCGCCGACGAGCTGGGCCGGGATGTCTTTGTCAGAGTGTTCTACGGCGCACGAATATCGCTGCTGGCCGGCGTCGTCGCGAGCCTGCTCGCGGTAGCCGCCGGCGTCATCATTGGTCTGCTGGCGGGCTATCTCGGCCGGATCGTGGACACAGTGCTCTCGCGGTTCATGGACGTCGTGTTGTCGATGCCGTACCTGATCTTCGCCATCGCTTTGGTCTCGGTGGTCGGGCCGAGCTTGTCCGTGTCGATCGCGGTGATCGCGTTCTTCTCGTTTGCTGCGGTGGGACGCGTCGTACGAGGTCAGGTGCTCTCGCTGAGTCAGCGGGAGTTCGTCGAGGCGGCCCGCTCGCTCGGCGCTGGTCCAATCAGGATCATGTTCGTCGACATCCTGCCCAACGTCCTTGCGCAGGTGATCGTCTACGCGACACTGCTCGTGCCGGCCGCCATCGTCTTCGAGGCAACGTTGTCATTCTTCGGGCTGGGCGTCACCCCTCCGACTGCGACGTGGGGCGGGATGATCGCGGAGGCGCAGAACTACTACCAGGTCGCGTGGTGGATGCTCGTCATGCCTAGTGTCTTTCTGTTGCTGCTGACGCTGGCGTTCAACCTGCTTGGTGACAGCGTCCGGGACGCCTTCGACCCCCGCTACACCCGAACGACGGCGAAGTAGGCGCGATGCTCCGCTTCCTGGTCCGTCGCATCTTGCTAGGCGCAGTCGTCATGTGGGTGGTGGCGACAGCGGTGTTCATTCTCTACTTCGTAGCGCCGCACAACGTCGCGCTGCTGCTGGCGGGCCGAGGGGCGACCGAGCAGCGGATTCAGGAGGTCGCCGAGCGACTTGGGCTCAACCAGCCGATCTTGACGCAGTACGGCCACTACCTCAGCCGGTTGCTGCACGGCAATCTTGGGTTCTCCTATGTCAACAACGAGTCAGTCCTGACGATCATCAAGCAGGACATCCCGATCACGTTCTCAGTGGCGATCGGCGGCGTGATTTTCTGGCTGCTCATCGGGGTGGGCGCGGGCATCCTCGCCGCTACCAGGCCGCGGAGCATCGCCGACCGGCTCGTGACCTTCTTTGCGCTGGTGTTCTACTCGGCGCCGACGTTCGTCATCGGCGAGATGCTGCTTTTGCTGTTCTTCTACCGACTTCACCTGCTTGGCTTCAACTTCTTCCCGGGAGGTGGCTACGAGCCGTTCACGCACAGCGTTGGCGGGTGGGCTCAGCATCTGATCCTGCCCTGGCTGACCTTGGCGCTGATCGAGGCCGCGACGTACGCCCGATTGACGCGAGCATCGATGCTGGACGTGCTCGGCGATGACTACATCCGCACGGCCCGATCCAAGGGTCTCAGTGAGCGGCGCGTGATCTTCCGGCACGCGCTGCGAAGCGCTGCCACCCCAATCGTCACTCAGACCGGTGTCGACTTCGGCGCGCTGCTGGGCGGTGTGGTCGTGACCGAGACGATCTTCGGTTTGCCGGGGCTCGGCCAGCAGATCGTGCAGTCGATCACCAGGCAGGATCTGCCGGTCATCATCGGGATCGTCCTGCTCGCCTCGGCGTTCATCGTCGCGGCAAACATCATCGTCGATGCGCTCTATGCCGTACTTGATCCGAGGGTTCGGCTGTCCTAGCGCTGCCGGCGCGCTGGATCTGGCAGACTCGTGGGTGTTGAGTCGTCGTACCTAGAGGAACCCGCCGTGACTGCCGCACTGTCCGTCCTGCTGATCATCGTGAGCTTGCTTATGGTCCTGCTCGTGCTGCTGCACCGCGGCAAGGGTGGCGGCCTGTCCGACATGTTCGGCGGTGGCGTGTCGTCCTCGCTGTCTGGCTCCTCCGTGGTGGAGAAGAACCTCGACCGGCTGACGATCATCTGCGGAGTGACCTGGTTCGCCTGCGTGATCGGCATCGGCCTCCTCCTCAAGTAGCCGCTCAGGGCACCGCAGGCTGGCCCTGAACCGTCCTAGCCATCCCCATGTTGGCGCAGGACTAATGCCTGCTCGACCGCTACCGCGCAGGGCCGGTCGACGATGTCTGCCCATCCGTACCGAAGGTGACGCAGACCCGCCACGTCTCGCGAGCACGATCATGGCCGAGTCGACCGTCTAGCTCGATGTGCAGTTGATGCTCGTTGATGAGCACATCGAGGAGCTCGGCGCCGTCCGTGGCGGGCTACCTCACGCTCATGGGGACCGTGACATGGATCTGAGGGCCGCTCGCGCAGAGTCCGTGTTCGGTGCCCGCAGTCTCGTGGCTGCGTGCTGCGTCAACCCCTGCGTAGACAAAGACGCCGCGTGGAGAAGCGTCGCTGATGACAGCGGGCCACTGAAAGTGGCGAAGGTGCGCGGGTATACGTACTGCCAGCGGTCTGAGATAGGCCAGTTCAGCGGCTCGTAGTGGATTCAGCACCGCACCGACGTTGGGGGCGTCGAGTTGCTGCAGGCTGGTCAGGTCGCCGGTCGGTGAAGAGACGGCGGCCGTGACGGCGGGGAACCTGCACAGCCCCGCCTAGCTGATTGCGGAGGCTGCGGCTCGGTCCAGGAGCCACCTTGTGGCTTCGCTGCCGGCTACTCGGGCTGCCGGGACGGGGCCTTCGCTCAGCGCGGTCTTCACGGCCGCGGCCTTCTCCTCGCCTGCTGCTATCAGCCAGACCTCGCGGGCCCTGTTAATGGCGCTGAGCCCCAGCGAGATACGTGTTGGTGGTGGCTTCGAAGCCCCACGCACCGGGATGACCGTTCTGTCGTCCTGCAGGGCAGGAGAGTTCGGGAACAGGGATGCCACGTGGCCGTCGGGCCCCATCCCCAGCAGCAAGATGTCGAACGATGGCTCATCGAGCTCGCCCGCATAGGCCTGAGCGGCCGCGTCGAGGTCGTCACCGTACGCGCCGGTGCTGCTGGCCATCGGATGAACGCGGGCGAGATCGAGTGGCACATGGGCCAGCAGGGCCTCGCGGGCCTGGGTCTCGTTGCGTTCGGGGTTGCCGGCCGGCAGGAAGCGTTCGTCGCCCCACCAGATGTCGAGGGAGGACCAGTCGATCGCGTCGCGCGCAGGTGCGGCGGCCAGCTCTCGCAGCGTGGCGCCACCGATGCCGCCGCCGGTCAGCACGATCGATGCCGTACCTCGTGCAGCCTGGGCATCGCTGATGGCGGTGATGATCCGAGCCGCGACCGCCTGCGCCAGCAGCATCGCGTCGCGATGGACGACGACCAGCTTCTCCGTCATGTATCGGCGAGAGCGGGATCGCGCCAGACCAGGATTCGGCTCCGTGGCGTGGTGTTGACCTTGCCCTCGGTGCAGTGGGTGAGGGCATCTGCGTAGACGGGATCCGGGTCCATGCGCCGTAGCTCCTCGGCGAGCAGATCGCCGAGTTCGCGCCGGGGGAGCGGAAGCACCCGCGAGTCCTCGTCGCCGCGCGTAAACGTCGCAGAGACCCCGTCCGGTCGCTCGATCCGGATCGGGCAGTCGGTGCCGTCTCGCAGGCGCATCACCACCTCGGCGCCGGTGATGCCGGGACCACCCGTCTCGTCGAGCGTCGTTGCCACATCGAGCCGTGAGCCCAGCCAGCCGGCGAGCAGTGCGGCAGTTGCGTTGCCCACCGCTGCCGATACGGAAGCCGAGACCGCGGTGCCGTCGATGCCATCCAGCGCCGATGCGAGCAGCGCGCGCCATGGTGTCGCCCGCGTCCACACCAGGTCGGTGTCACCGGGGACGAAGTCGCTGGCCCGAGTGCGCAGTGCGTCCATCGGGGTCGTTGCAAGCGAGCAGTCGGTGATTCGCCGATTGGCGAGGACACCGAGGGCGTCAGTCGCGATCTCGGCCGGAGGCGGACCGTGCCACCAGGTGACGACGGGGGCGTCCGGCGCAAGCAGTGGGAGTACGACGGACTCGGCGTGCAGGCCGAGCCGGCCGTACATTCGCATCACGACGGCCTCGGTCGAGCCGAGCCGCCCGCCGATCTGTACCTCGGCGTCGAGCCGGCTGTCTGCGCTGATCGAGTGACGAACGATCATCACCAGGCGGCACGGGTGCGCCGCAGCCGCGATCGTGGCCGCCTGCTCGGCTTCCTGGACCCGCCGCTCGTCGACGACCGCGACCAACGTCAACGCGAGCCCGGAGGCGAGCGCGCCTGCCGCGCGTCGTTCGGCGAGCAGCGCCTTCACCACGTCGCTGCCCGTCGTGTCCCACAGGGTGGTTGCCATCAGCGCACGACCGTTTCGCGGTGGGTGGTGACTGGCGTCATGGACGCCGCCAGGTGCGGCCATCGGCGGCCAACATGTCGTCGGCGCCGCGGGGTCCCCACTCGCCGGCTCGGTACTTCTCCGGCGACTTCCCTGACCAGAACTCCTCGAGTCGGTCGACGACCTTCCACGAGGCGTGGACCTCCTCGTTGCGGGGGAACAGCGTCGCGTCGCCGAGCAGTACGTCGAGGATCAGCCGCTCGTATGCCTCGGGCGAGGACTCGGTGAACGCCTCGCCGTACAGGAAGTCCATCGACACGTCTCGGACTTCCATCGCCGATCCCGGCACCTTCGACCCGAACCGCAGCGTGACACCCTCGTCGGGCTGGACGCGTACGACGAGCTGGTTATGGCCGAGCTCAACCGTGTCGGTGACATCGAATGGCAGATGCGGGGCGGTCTTGAAGCTGACGGCGATCTCGGTGACTCGGCGCGGAAGCCGCTTGCCAGTGCGCAGATAGAACGGAACGCCTGCCCAGCGGCGGGTCTCGATACCGAGCCGCACAGCGGCGTAGGTCTCGGTGCGGGAGTCCGTCGGGATGTCGTCTTCGTCCAGGTAGGACGGAACCCGCTCGCCCGCCAGCCAGCCCTGGTCGTACTGCCCCCGGATGGCGTAGCGGGTCAGATCGTCCGGCAGCGAGATCGCGTTGAGGACCTTCAGCTTCTCGGTGCGGATCGCCTCGGCGTCGAAGGAGACCGGCTCCTCCATCGCGGTGAGCGCAAGCAGCTGGAGCATGTGGTTCTGCAGGACGTCGCGGGCGGCGCCAGCGCTGTCGTAAAACGCGGCGCGACCGCCGATCCCGACGTCCTCCGCCATCGTGAACTGCACCGAGTCCACGTAGTTGGAGTTCCAGATCGGCTCGAACAACGTGTTGGCGAACCGCAACGCCAGCATGTTCTGAACGGTTTCCTTGCCCAGGTAGTGGTCGATCCGAAAGACGTCCTCGGGCGAGAAGACCTCATCGACCAGCGCGTTGAGGTCGCGGGCCGAGGTGAGGTCGTGACCGAACGGCTTCTCGACGACGACGCGCCGCCAGCCGCCGGCCTTCTCGTTGTCGGCCATGCCGGTGCGCTGCATCTGCTTGAGCACGATCGGGAAGGCCGCGGGCGGGATCGACAGGTAGAAAGCCGCGTTTCCCTGGATGCCGTGTGACTTTTCGAGCTCGACCAGGCAGGAGGCGAGGTTGTCGAATGCCTCGTCGTCATCGAAGGCACCAGGAAGGAACTGGAGCGACGCTGCAACGCGCTTCCAGACGTCCTCGCGGAACTCGGTCCGGGCGTGGTCCTGCGCCGACTTCTTGGCGAGCGCCTCGAAGTCGCCCGTATCCCAGTCGCGCCGGGCAAAGCCGAGCAGCGCGAACCCGGGCGGAAGCAGGCCTCGGTTGGACAGGTCGTAGATCGCCGGAATCAGCTTCTTGCGCGCCAGGTCGCCGGTGATGCCGAAGACGACGATCGCGCAGGGCCCCGGAACCCGCGGAAGTCGGCGGTCGCGCGGGTCGCGCAGTGGGTTGCCCGCCGTGCCGGAAAGGATGCTCACGTCCGCCACCCCGCCCGCCACCCCAAAGTGGCGCCTGCTTCGCACGCGCTCACTTGTGCGCCGCCTCCAGCAGGGTGTCGATGCCTTCCGCGCGGTCGGTGAGGTGGAGGCGTACGGCGGGCCGCGACCGGCCGTGTAGTGCTTGCAGGTCGCCAAGGGCCTGTGCCATCTGCAGCCGACCGAAGGTGAACGGCTGGCCGGGGATCGCGAGGTCAGCGATGAAGTCACCGGTGATCTGCAGGAAGACGCCGACCGGCGGCCCTCCTTTGTGGAACTGGCCGGTCGAGTGCAGGAAGCGCGGCGCCCATCCGAACGTCACCGGGTGCTCCATCCGTTCGGCAAGGAGGTCCCGGATGTCGGCAGCGGCTACGTCGTTGAGTCGGTCGAGGTAGGCCATGACTGCGAGGTATCCGTTGGACGGCACCGCATCCAACAACGCGTCGATCACGCCGGCGACGTCTGCCGCGTCACCAATCGTCTCGGCCTCGCCGTAGACCTCGATCGCACCGTCGATGAACAGGGGATCGCCGGTCGGCAGGGGACCGTCTTTGGCGGCTTCCAACACCGCCTTCGTGTTGTCTTTCGACTCCTGGACGTTCGGCTGGTTGAAAGGATCGATGCCGAGGATCCGCCCCGCCACCGCCGTTGCGAACTCCCACGCCAGGAACTGCGCGCCGAGTGGCCCCTCGACCGCGGTCCCCGACCACGCTGGTGTCGCGCCGAGGGTGACGAGATGGGTGTCCGCCGTTGCCTCGAAGCCGGGGGACTCCGGTGTGGCGACCACGACCGGCAGCAGTCCGCGGCCACTCTTGCCGGTCGACTCGGCGATCAGCTGCTCTGCCCAGTCGCCGAATCCGGTGATGCCCGAACCGCCGTCGGCAATGACCACCTTGTCGTGGCCTTCGGTGCCGTATCCGCCAAGTGCCGCACCCAGCGCGAGCGCAGCGTTGGCGTAGTCCCCTGCAAGCGTCGCGGCCATCGCCTGGGCGTCGTCCAGTAGCTCACCGATCGGTACGCCGGCAAGCCCGCTCGGCACCAGGCCGAACGCCGTCAAGGCGCTGTAGCGGCCGCCGACGTTCGGGTCGGCCTCGAATACCCGATACCCCGCGTCTGTCGCGGTCCGTTGCAGGGGAGATCCAGGATCGGTGACGACGACGATCCGTTCGGCGGGGTCGATGTCGAGCGCACGGAAGGCCTCTTCGAAGGCTCTCCGGTGGCTGTCCGTCTCGATCGTGCCGCCGCTCTTGCTCGACACGACCAGCACTGTGCTTGCGAGTCGATCGAGCAGCGCGGCCTCGACCTGGCCGGGATCGGTGGTGTCGAGCGTCGTGAGCTCGACGCCGTACGTCGCGGTGATGACTTCGGGAGCGAGCGAGGAGCCACCCATTCCAGCGAGGACGACGTGGTCGACGCCGCGCGCGAGCAGTTCCGCGCGAAGCTGCTCGATCTCGGCTACCAGCGGCCGGGAGATGGTGGCGCAGTCGAGCCAGCCAAGCCGAGCCTGGGCCTCGGCGGCGGCCTCCGGACCCCAGAGCCCGGCGTCCTTCGAGGCGATGCGCGCGGCAACGCCCTTGTTGTCGGCGAGGGCACGGTCGCGCGCCTCCGTCACATCGGCCCCGGTGAAGGCGACGGTGACGCCGCCGGCGGTCACGTTGTCAGGGCTCACTTGGCGGCGGCCAGCTTCTCGAGCTCGGCCTTGGTCGAGTCGGTGAGCTCATGCCATGAGGCGACGAACTTCTCGACTCCCTCGTCTTCGAGCACGCGTACGACGTCGTCGTAGTCGATGCCGACCGAGGCAAGGGCCGCCATCACCTCGTGGGCGTTGGCGTAGTTCGGACGGATCGTGTCGCCGGTGATCCGCCCGTGGTCGGCCACGGCGTGGATCGTCGGTTCAGGCATGGTGTTGACGACTCCGTCTGCGACCAGGTCGACGACGTACATCGTGTCGTCGTACGACGGATCCTTGGTCGACGTCGAGGCCCACAGCGGGCGCTGCGGCTTGGCTCCGGCTTCGAGCAGCGCGCGCCACCGATCCGAGTCGAGCTTGCGTTCGTAGAGCTCGAAGGCGAGCCGGGCGTTGGCGATGGCGGCCTTGCCGCGCAGCGCCTTGGCCTCGTCCGTCCCGATCTTGTCGAGTCGAGCGTCGACCTCCGAGTCGACGCGCGAGACGAAGAACGACCCGACCGATCCGATCATCGTCAGGTCGTGGCCGGCGACGCGGGCGCGCTCGAGCCCGTCGATGAACGCGTCGAGCACCTCGCCGTAGCGCTCGAGGGAGAAGATCAGGGTGACGTTGACGCTGATGCCCTCGCTCAGCACCTGCGCGATCGCGGGCACACAGGCCTTGGTCGCGGGAATCTTGATGAAGAGGTTCGGCCGGTCGACCAGCCACCACAGCGCCCGCGCCTCGGCGATCGTCGCCTCGGTGTTGTGGGCGAGTCCCGGGCTGACCTCGATCGACACCCTGCCGTCGACGCCGTCACTCGCGTCGTAGGCAGGCCGCAGAACGTCACATGCTTCGCGGACATCCGTCGCGGTCAGCGCCCGTAGTGCCTCATCGACCTGTACGTCCCGAGTTGCAAGATCCCGGACCTGGGGGTCGTAAAGGTCGCTCCCGCTGATCGCTTTCTGGAAGATCGACGGGTTCGTCGTGATGCCGACGACGTGACTGTCGCGAACCAGCGTTGCGAGGCCGCCCGTAGCCAGCCTCTCCCGCGACAGGTCATCGAGCCAGATCGCAACTCCTGCGTCTGATAGCTGCTTGAGCGCGTCGGTCATCTGTACCGCTCCTTGGTGGATGGAAGGCCTAGTTGCCGGTGGTCGAGCCCTTGGTGGCGCCCACCTTGGAAAGACTCGCGTGCGCCGCGGCGACCACCCGGTCCGGGGTGAACCCGTACTGCTCGAAGAGAATCTGCTGCGGTGCGCTGGCTCCGAAGTGCTCGATCGAGAGGCACTCGCCGGCGTCACCGACGAAGTCGCGCCAGCCGAGGGCCACGGCCGCCTCGACCGACACCCTTGCTTTGATTCGCGGCGGCAAGACCTCCTGCTGGTAGGACGCGTCCTGCGCCTCGAACCATTCGCGGCACGGCATTGAGACGACTCGCGTGGGCGTGCCATCGGCCTCGAGCCGCTCGCGTGCGTCGAGCGCGATCGACACCTCGCTGCCTGTCGCGATGAGAATCACCTCCGCCGTTCCCGTGGACGCCTCGGCCAGGACGTAGGCGCCGCGTGCCACGCCGTCGGCCGACCCGTGTGCGGAGCGGTCGATGACCGGGAGGTTCTGCCGGCTGAGGATCAGCCCCGCCGGCCGGTCGGTGTGCTCGATGATGGTCCGCCACGCGATCGCGGTCTCAGCCCCGTCCGCGGGCCGCACGACGTCAAGGCCCGGGATGGCCCGCAGCGATGCGAGGTGCTCGATCGGCTGGTGGGTCGGGCCATCCTCGCCGAGCCCGATCGAGTCATGGGTCCAGACGTAGGTCACCGGCAGCTTCATCAGCGCCGCGAGCCGTACGGCTCCCCGCATGTAGTCGGAGAAGGTCAGGAACGTCCCGCCGAACACGCGCGTGCCGCCGTGCACCGTGATGCCGTTCATGATCGCGCCCATCGAGTGCTCGCGGATCCCGAAGTGCAGGATCCGGCCGTAGGGCGAGCCGCCATGAGCCTCGGGCAGGAACGAGTCAGCGCCGTGGATTTCGGTGTTGTTGCTCTCCGCCAGGTCGGCCGAGCCACCCCAGAGCTCCGGTAGGACGGCCGCGAGCGCCTGGATCGCGGCCTCACTCGCCTTGCGCGTGGAGATCGAGGTCTGGTCGGCGAAGTCGGGCAGCTTGGCGTCCCATCCGGCGGGCAGCCGGCGCTCGCTGATCCGGTGCAGCTCGGCGGCGCGTGCCGGGTCGGCCTTCGCCCAGGCGTCGAAGCGCGCCTGCCACTCCTCGTGGGCCGCGCGGCCGCGGTCGACGACCTCGCGGGCATGGCCAAGCACGTCGTCCGGGCAGTAGAACGAGACAGCAGGGTCGAACCCGAGGATCTCCTTGGTCTTCGCGACCTCTTCGGCTCCGAGGGCGGCGCCGTGTGCCTTGCCGGTGTTCTGCTTGGTGGGCGCCGGCCAGCCGATGATGGAACGTACGACGATCAAGGTGGGCCGGTCGGTCTCGTCACGTGCTGCAACGAACGCGTCGTACACCGCCCGCACGTCGTTGACGTCGGGCACGTGGAGCGTGTGCCAGCCGTAGGCCTCGTAGCGCGCGGCGACGTTCTCCGAGAACGCGACCAAGGTGTCGCCCTCGATCGAGATGTGGTTGTCGTCATAGAGCACGACGAGGTTGCCGAGCTGCTGGTGCCCGGCGATCGAGGAGGCCTCACCGGAGATGCCCTCCTCCATGTCCCCGTCGGAGGCGAAGCACCAGATGGTGTGGTCGAACAGGCTCTTGCCCGCAGGAGCGTCCGGGTCGTAGAGACCGCGCTCGTAGCGAGTCGCCATCGCCATGCCGACGGCGTTCGCGATGCCCTGACCGAGCGGGCCGGTGGTGACCTCGACGCCGGCGGTGTGGCCATGCTCGGGGTGGCCCGGCGTCAGGGAACCCCACTGCCGCAGCAGCCGCAGGTCCTCCATGGTGAGCCCGTAGCCAGAGAGGAACAGCTGGATGTAGAGCGTGAGGCTGGAGTGACCGCAGCTGAGCACGAAACGGTCGCGGCCGATCCAGGCCGGATCCGTCGGGTCGTGCCGCAGCAGCTTCTGGAACAGCAGGTACGCCGCTGGCGCGAGGCTCATCGCCGTGCCGGGATGACCACTTCCCGCGGCTTCGACGGCATCCATCGCAAGAGCGCGGACCACCTTCACCGCAAGGTCGTCGGTCTCGGTCCACTCGAGCCTTTGGCTCGCTGCCATCACGGGTGAGTCTCCTGTCAGTTGATCAAGCCCGAGCGTAGTGAGATCGTCTCGCCCTGCAATCGCGGGCGTGCTAACGCCACAAGACGAGTCGGTGACAGTCCTTCCCACCTGGCCCGTTACGATTCGTTCGTGCGCGAGCGAGTAGGTAGTTACGTCGCGCTGACCAAGCCCAGAATCATCGAGCTGCTCCTGGTGACCACGCTCCCGGCCATGGTGCTGGCAGCGAAGGGTCTGCCCTCGCTCTGGACCGCATGCGCCACGCTCATCGGCGGCACGCTCGCGGCGGGCAGCGCCAACACGATCAACTGTGTGGCCGACCGCGACATAGACGCTGTGATGAACCGCACGAAGCGCCGCCCGATGGCGCGCCAGCAGGTTTCGCCGGCCAACGCGCTGCGCTTCGGGATCGCGCTCGGTGCGGCTGCGACGCTGCTGCTCGGCCTCGGCGCCAACTGGCTGTCGGCACTGCTTGCCGACGGCGCGATCCTGTTCTACGTCTTCGTCTACACGCTGGGCCTCAAGCGGCGTACGCCGTCGAACATCGTGATCGGGGGCGCCGCGGGCTGCTTCCCGGTGCTGATCGGCTGGTCAGCGGTGCGCGGCGACGTCGGCTGGCCGGCGATCATCCTGTTCGCGGTGATCTTCCTGTGGACGCCACCCCACTTCTGGTCACTGGCGATGCGCTTCAAGGACGACTACGCCGCCGCGGGCGTTCCGATGCTGCCGGTCGTCGCGCCCGAGGCGTCGGTGACCCGGCAGATCCTCTTCTATTCGTGGGCGATGGTCGCTGCCTCGCTCGTGCTCATCCCATTTGGTGCCGGTCTGCTCTACTCCATCTCGGCGGCGGTGCTCGGCGCGGTGTTCCTCTTCGAAGCGCACCGGCTGCACCGCCGGGTGATGCGAGGCGACCCGGCTCGACCTATGGCGCTGTTCCACGCCTCCATCAGCTATCTCTCATTGCTTTTCGCAGCGGTTGCTGTCAGCCAGCTCGTATAGATCAAGATCCTTTGGGTACTAGCAGGTCGTGGCTGACTTTCTGACTGATGTCGAGACCCTGCGTAAGCAGGCCCGGGACGAGATGGAAAAGGGCCCGGTGACCGTGGCCTACCGGGCTGACGTGGATCGAGTCATCGAGGTGATGAACGCGGCACTCGCAACCGAGACGGTGTGCGCCCTGCGATATCGGCAGCATCACTTTGCCGCTACAGGGCTGGACGCCGAGCCGGTCGCGGCGGAGTTCCTCGTGCACGCCAACGAGGAGCAGGAACACGCGGATCGGCTCGCGGGGCGGATCGCGCAGCTTGGCGGAAAGCCTGACTTCAATCCGGACACGCTCACCACGCGGTCACACTCGGAATATGAGACGGCGGACAGCCTGGAGCAGATGATCCGGGAGAACCTGGTCGCGGAACGGATCGCGATCGCGTCATACACCGAGATCATCAACTGGCTCGGCACGACCGATCCCACGACCCGACGGCTGTTCGAGGACATTCTCGCCGTTGAAGAAGAGCACGCGGACGACCTGATCGGCTTCCTCGACAAGGTCGGCTGACCCGGCCCTGGTCGGTGGGTGGGTCGCCCAACGATAGTTTCGCCCTGCAAGTAAAGTGGGCGAGTGAGCGACGCTGCAGCCGACGACGGCTACAAGTGGACGGCGCTGTTCATCTGCACGCTCGGCGTGCTCATGGCGACGATCGATGGCTCGATCACGCTGATCGCGATGCCCGACATCTTCCGCGGCATCGACATCGACCCGCTGCAGCCAGGCAACAGCTTCTACCTGCTCTGGATGATCCTCGGCTTCCTCGTTGTCACGAGCGTCCTGGTCGTGAGCCTCGGCCGGATCGGCGACATCTACGGCCGGGTACGGATCTACAACCTGGGCTTCGCCGTCTTTACGTTCTTCTCGCTGGCGCTGACCGTCACGTGGACCCACGGGCATGCCGCAGGGATCTTCCTGATCGTGATGCGGCTGTTCCAGGGCGTCGGCGCCGCCATGCTGATCGCGAACTCCTCGGCGATCCTCACCGACGCCTTTCCGGCCAACCAGCGAGGTATGGCGCTGGGGATCAACCAGGCGGTTGCCTTTGGCGGCACCTTCCTCGGGCTCGTTCTCGGTGGCCTGCTCGCGCCGATCAACTGGCGGCTGATCTTTCTCGTGTCGGTGCCGATCGGCCTGTTCGCAACCGTGTGGGGCTATCTCAAGCTGCGGGAGCTCTCTGAGCGCCACCATGCGTCGATCGATGTGTGGGGCAATCTCACGTTCGCGGTCGGCCTCGTGCTGGTGATGATCGGCCTTACCTACGGCATCGAGCCCTACGCCGGCCACTCGATGGGATGGACCAGCCCGGCCGTGATCAGCGAGCTTGCAGCGGGCATCGTGCTGCTCGGCGTGTTCTGCCGGATCGAGGTGACCGTCGCCGAACCGATGTTCCGGCTGCAGCTGTTCAAGATCCGCGCCTTCACGATGGGCGTGCTGGCGAGTTTCCTTGCAGCGCTTTCGCGCGGCGGGCTGATGTTCACGCTGATCATCTGGCTGCAAGGGATCTGGCTGCCGCAGCACGGCGTGGACTTTGCCGATACCCCGCTGAAGGCCGGCTTGGCGATGTTGCCGCTGACGGTGGGCCTGTTCATAGCCGGACCACTGTCCGGCATCCTGTCCGACCGGTTCGGCGCTCGGCCGTTCGCCACCGGAGGAATGATCGGTACGGCGATCTTCTTCGTCGTACTCGAGCGGATGCCGATCAACTTCTCCTACCCGCTGTTCGCGGTGGTGTTGTTCTTCCTCGGCCTGACGATGGCGCTGTTCGGCTCGCCGAACCGGGCCGCGGTGATGAACTCGCTGCCTGCTCGCCACCGGGGCGCCGGGTCGGGCATGAACTCGACGTTCCAGAACTCCGCCCAGGTCCTGTCGATCGGCATGTTCTTCACGCTGATGATCGTCGGGCTGTCGTCCTCCTTGCCGGCGTCCCTCGACCACGGCCTGATCCAGCAAGGCGTGCCGGCGGCGGTCGCCGCGCACGTCTCGCACTTGCCGCCCGTGTCGACGCTGTTCGCGGCGCTGCTCGGCTACAACCCGATTCAGCACCTCGTCGGGCCGCACGTGCTCGCGGGCGTCACCGCTCACCAGCGCGAGGTACTCACCAGCCGCAGCTTCTTCCCGAGTGTGATCAGCGGGCCGTTCAAGACGGGCCTGCACGCTGCCCTGGATCTCGCGATCGGGGTCAGCCTGCTCGCAGCAGGCGCCTCATGGATACGCGGCGGCAAGTACACCTACGTCGAGCCCGATGAGAACTCCGTGGTGGCCGAGTCGCTCGCCGGTGAGGTTTCGGTCTAGTCCCAGCGGAACCAGCGCACGGCCGCCGTAGCCCCGGCGGCGCCCCACACGAGCAGGGTGACCCAGTCGTGAAGCGGCACCGATCCGCCTCGGTCGAGCGTCGCGCGCAGGCCGCCTGCCAGGGCCGTCAGCGGCAGGAGCCCGAGGATGTCTTGTACGCCGTGGGAGTAGTCCGACAGCGGATACGCGACGCCGCCAAGGCCGAGTGAGAGCAGATATAAGAGGTTCGCGCCGGCGAGGGTGGCTTCTGCCCGCAGCGTGCCCGCCATGAGCAGGCCCAGCGCGCTGAAGGTCGCCGTGCCCAGCGCCAGGAGCCCGATGACGGGCGCGATCGAGCCGTGCGGACTCCAGCCGAGGCTCGTGGCCACGATGCAAAGCAGGACAGCCTGAAGGATCTCGACTGCCAGGACCGCCGAGGTCTTGGCGACGAGCAGGCCGGCGCGCGACAGCGGGGTCGTCGACAGCCGTCGCAGGACGCCGTACCTGCGCTCGAACCCGGTCCCGATCGCCTGGCCGGTGAAGGCGGTCGACATCACCGCGAGGCCGAACACGCCGGGGGTCATGAAGTCGATGCGGGGTTTGGGAATGTTCGCGATCGGTGCCTTGGCGAACAGCACGAGCAAGGCGATCGGGATCGCGATGGTCAGCAATAGCTGCTCGCCGTTGCGGAGGATGAGCTTGGCCTCCATCAGGGTCTGTGCCGCAAGCGGCCGGCGGCTTGGCTTCACGGCCGTCGCGGGAGTGAGATCGAGCGTTGTCACGGCTGGTCCACCGTCGTGACCTCGAGGAAGATGTCCTCGAGCGAGCGGCTCGACGTCGTGAGGTTGTCGGCGAGCACGCCGATGCCTGCGCACCAGGTCGCGACCGCTGCGACCACCTCTGGATCGACTTGCGGGCCGACTACGTAGTGCCCGGGCCGGTCCTCTCGAGCCTGGGCTCCTTCCGGTAGAGCACGGCTGAGGTCCGCGGTGTCGAGACCTGGGTCCGCGTCGAATCGAAGCTCGGGCGCGGTCGCAGCCTGCTGGGTGAGCTCGGCGGGCGTGCCGGTTGCGACGACTCGGCCCCGGTCCAGGATCGTGACGGTGTCGGCGAGGGCCTCGGCCTCGTCCAGGGCGTGCGTGGTGAGGACAACGGCAACGCCGGCGTCGCGAAGCTCGCGGATCAGCGCCCAGGTCGTATGCCGGGCGTGGAGGTCGAGCCCGGCCGTCGGCTCGTCGAGGAACGCGACCTCCGGTCGCCCGACCAGTGCGAGAGCAAGCGAGACGCGCTGCTGCTCGCCGCCGGACAGTCGACGCCACGGGGTCGAGGTGACCTCGACTAGGCCGAGCCGCTCGAGCAGGGCGGGAACCGGGAGCGGATCGGCGTACATCGACGCGTAGTGCCGGACGACTTCCGCGACGCGCACCGACGGGTAGATGCCGCAGGCACCGGATCCGCCGGTTTGCGGCATGACGCCGACCCGGGATGCCAGCCGGGAGTGGTCGCGCCGCGGGTCGAGGCCCAGGACGCGCACCTCGCCGGAGTCGGCGCGACGCAACCCGCAGCAAACCTCGACCGAGGTCGTCTTGCCGGCGCCATTGCGCCCGAGCAGCGCTGTGACGGTTCCTGAGGGGGCCTCGAAGGACACATCGACGACGCCTGCGGTGGGGGAATAACGCTTGGCGAGGTGGGAAACCGCGACCGCCGCCATGTACCCAGTGTCGCGGGCGCCCTGTCCGGTTTGATCGGCGGGCAGAATTACGAAAGAATGTCGTTGTGAAAACCGTGCCGGCTCGGCTTGACGCCGCGGACCAGCGAACCCGGGACCGGGTCGTTCGTTCGCTGCTCGAGCACGGCCCGTCGACGGCGACGGAGCTCGGGCAGCGGCTCGCGCTGACGACCCCCGCGATTCGCCGCCATCTCGATGCGGCGCTCGATGACGGGCTGATCGTTGCGACCGAGGAGCGTCGCCATGGTCCGCGCGGCCGGGGTCGTCCGGCCCGCCGGTTCTCGCTCAGCGAGGCTGGGCACGCTGCCGGCCCCACGGCATACGACGATGTTGCGATCGATGCGCTGCGCTACCTGCGTGACTCGGTCGGCGAGGACGCGGTCGAGGACTTCGCTCGACGTCGGATGGCTGCCTGGGAGGCGCGCTACGCCGACCGGATCGCCTCGTTGCCGCTCGACGCCCGCGCGCAGGCGCTCGCTGAGGCGCTCGCCGATGATGGCTATGCCTCGACCGTGCACGAGACGACGATCGGCGTACAGGTCTGCCAGCACCACTGTCCGGTGCAGCACGTAGCCGAGGAGTTCCCGGTGATGTGCGAGGTCGAGACCGAGGCGATCGGTCGGCTTGTCGGCCGGCACGTGCAGCGGCTTGCCACCATCGCTCGCGGCGACGGCGTGTGCACCACCCACATTCCCCTGACGGACGTCACCGGACGCCCGGCAGTCCCAGCAATGCCTGAGGAGATCAGCTCATGACCGACGTCGTCACCGACCAGCTCGAGGGTCTCGACCGATACAAGTTCGGCTGGTCGGACTCCGACGAGGCCGGCATGACCGCGCAGCGCGGTCTGTCCGAGGACGTCGTA
>DATAVE010000118.1:0-21671 GCA_036267875.1 Mycobacteriales bacterium | reverse complement strand
GTTGAGCGAAGCCTCAGCGAGCGGATCTCTGCCCTGACGCTCGAGATGCATCGGGGTTTCGGCGAGGTCCGCGGTGACATCGCGGTGCTGCGAGCGCAGATCAACCGCGACGGCGGCTGAGCGGCCCGACCAACCTGCTGCGGCCTCAAACCGTCGGAAGAGCATGGGCATTCGACGGAGCTGGATGGTCGCGGTCATCGCCGTCGCGTCGGCGTGCTCGTCCGGTGGATTGAGCCCGGCGCCGACATTCTCGGCGCCCACATCTACGCGTGCGACTCCTGTGGCGCCGATGCATGGACGACCGACGGCGCTCGACGCGAAGGGAATCGAGCCTCTTCGGTTCGGCGCCGACGAGGCCAGTGCGGAGGAGACGTTGATGCGCTGGTTCGGCGTTCCGACTCACGCCCTCCAGCCGGTGCACCTGCCGCCGGCATGCGGCTATGACCGCGCGTCGAGCTGGCCGGCGTTGACCGCCTACTTCTTCCGGGGACGGTTCGTCGGGTACTTGTACCGCGGAAGCCAGAGTGCCCCTGAGCTCGCTGGGCCACGCGGGATCCGTGTCGGCGTACCGCTGGCGCGGGCGGCGGCTCTCGGTGGCGTGGAGTTTCATCGTTCCGCAGCTGAAGGCGGCTCCTGGGTCTTGCTCACCCCCGCCGGCAAGGTTGGTGGTCTCCTCACCGCCGTGCCGCCGAAGGGCAACATCGAGACCATCGACGGGGGCTCCCTCGGGTGCCAGATGCTGGTTTTGTGATGCGAACCGCGGGCTAGTTTCAAGTTGTGAAGCGTGGCGAGCTGGTGAAGTACTGCCTGGCCAAGCCGGGTGCCACTCAGGATGAGCCTTGGGAAGGCGATGTCGTCGCCAAGGTCGGTGGCAAGATCTTCGCGTTCATCGGTGACGGCAAGAGCGTCGGGCTCAAGTGCGGGCCGACGCGTGACGACGCCGACGAGCTGAGCGCCCGCTTCCCGAACGATGTGACGTCGATGGCCTACATCGGCCGGTTCGGATGGAACTCTGTGACGGTCGGCGGCAAGGTCTCCGATGACGAGCTCGAGGAGCTCATCGACGCGTCGTACGACGCAATCGTCGCGAAGCTTCCGAAAGCAAAGCGTCCCTGACACATCCGTCGCACGGGAGGACACTTCGCGGGTGAGCACCTACCTCGTCACTGGCGGCACCGGCTTCCTCGGGCGCCACCTGCTCGACCTGCTGATCGAGCGTGACAACGCGAAGGTCTTCGTCCTCGTCAGGGCGGGATCGGTCACGAAGCTTGCCCGCCTAGGGGACCGGGTCGAGCCGCTCGTCGGTGATCTGACCGAGCCGCTGCTCGGCGTCAGCGACCGGGATCGCGACCGCCTGCGCGAGGAGGTGGACCACTTCGTTCACCTCGCGGCGATCTACGACATGACGGCCGACGCCGCGGCAAACGACGCCGCCAACATCGGTGGGACGCAGGAGGCATTGCTGCTGGCGGCTGATCTTCACGCCATGCGGTTCCACCACGTGTCCTCGGTTGCGGTCGCGGGGGAGTACGACGGCACGTTCACCGAGGAGATGTTCGACGAGGGACAGCACCTGCCGTCGCCGTATCACGCGACCAAGTTCGAGGCGGAGCGCCTGGTCCGCGAACAGCGAGAGCTTCCGTGGCGGGTCTATCGGCCGGCGATCGTGGTCGGGCACTCGAAGACCGGAGCGATGGACAAGGTCGACGGCCCTTACTACTTCTTCCCATCATTGGCCCGCCTCGCGCAGCTGCCGTCGTGGTTGCCGTTGGTCGCACCGGACATCGGCGACACCAACGTCGTGCCGGTCGACTACGTCGTCTCGGCGATGGATCACTTGATGCACGCCGAGGATCTCGATGGACGGGCCTTCCATCTGGTCGCGCCCGAGCCGCAGCCGCTCCTCGATGTGGTCAACGCGTTCAGCGCCGCTGCCGGCGGTCCCGTCGTCGGCTTGCCGATCGACCGGCGGCTGTCGATGCCGGCCTGGTCGCTCGTCGAGCGGGCACAGGAGCTTCCCGGGCTCAGCGTTGCCCGTGACGTGCTGCTCGACCGGCTTGCCATCCCGCCGGAGGTGATCCCGCACTCGACGTTCCGTCCGGTATTCGACTCCACCGAGACGAGGCGAGCGCTCCGGGGCAGCGGGATCTCGTTGCCGCCACTCGAGGAGTACGCCGACGTGCTGTGGCGGTTCTGGGCAGCCAACCTGGACTCGATCCGGGCCCGCCGACGTCGGCCGGGTGCTGCCCTTGCCGGCCGTACGGTCGTCATCACGGGTGCGTCATCCGGGATCGGCGCCTCGACTGCACTCGCGGTGGCCGCACAAGGCGGCATCCCGTACCTCGTCGCACGCAGCGCGGACAAGCTCGAGGAGCTCCGCGCCGAGGTCGAAGCCGCCGGTGGGACCGCCCGCGTCTATCCCTGTGACATCACCGACCCCGAGTCGGTCGACGCGACCGTGAAGCAGATGATCGCCGACTCACCGGACGGCATCGACTTTCTGGTCAACAACGCGGGTCGTTCGATCCGTCGTTCGGTCAAGCTGTCCTACGACCGGCCGCACGACTATGAGCGCACCATGACGCTCAACTACTTTGCCGCTGTCCGGATGATCTACGCGCTGCTCCCGCACATGTCCGAGCGGCATTTCGGCCACATCGTCAACGTGTCCTCGATCGGCGTGCAGACGGCGCCGCCGCGGTTCTCGGCGTACGTCGCATCGAAGGCAGCGCTCGACGCCTTCAGTCGTGTCGTTGCGAGCGAGACCTGGAGTGACGGCGTGACCTTCACGACGATCCACATGCCGCTGGTGCGCACGCCGATGATCAGCCCGACGAAGATCTACGACGCCTTCCCGACGTTGAGCCCGGAGCAAGCCGCCGCCATGGTGGTTCGGGCCCTGATCGAGCGCCCGAAGCGGATCAGCACCCGGCTGGGCACCTTTGGTGAGGTCGTCTACGCCGTGGCCCCGAGAGCGGTCGACGCGGTCCTGAGCGTCGCCTACCGGGTGTTCCCGGACTCGAAGGCCGCGGGCGGCGACGCAGACGGCGTCTCGCTGAGCCGCGGCGCCCAAGCCATGGTCAAGCTGCTTCCCGGAGTTCACTGGTAGGCCTAGTTTGGCGCCAGGACGGGAAGCACGTCCTTGTGGTCTCGGACGTCGCGCCGTTGCCGACGCGGCTGGTCGACTCGCTGATCGCGCGTCGCTACTACGTGCTCTTTGTGATCGCCGCGGCGATCTGGCTCGACACCGGGCACGCCGTGCACTGGCAAGGTCACGACTGGAGCTACTTCCTCGTGGGGGCGCGTGCACTGACCGGTCATGTCGGGCTGCACGTCTACGCGCGGATGCCACAGCTACAGTTCGGTCCGCCGGCGTTGCTCGTGCCGGTCGTGTTCCGAGACGTCGGCCCAGGGCATGGCTGGGCGGTTGTCAGCGCCCTCGGGATGCTCCTCGGCCTGGTCGCGATCCGACTGCTCGAAGACACGGCGGCCGAGCTCGTCGGGCGCTCGCGTCGCCTGGAGATCTGCGTGCTCGTCGGCGGCGCTTTCTTCCTCGCCGTGTGGGCGTCACCGGCGGTGAGCTGGGGGCACCCCGACGACGTCCTGGCGCTGCTCGCGATCGCCGCTGCTTTGCGCGCGGTCGGCCTGCGGAGGTGGCTCGTCGGCGCCGCCCTGATTGGCGCAGCGGCCGCTGCAAAGCCGTGGGCGCTGCTCGCACTCCCGCTTGCGATGGCCGGCAAGGGCTACCGGGTACGCGGTTTCCTGCTCGCCATCGCGGTCGCCATCGTGACGTGGGTCCCGTTCCTCATCGCAGACCACGAGACTCGCCGAGTCGGTGATCTCCACCTTCGTGTGGAAGAGACATCGACGTTGCACTACCTCGGTCTAGCCGTCGGGGCCGCGCCGACCTGGCCGCGTGACGCTCAGCTTGCCGTCGCACTTGTGATCGGCGGGCTTGCGGTGGCTCGTGGGAGGTGGCTGCTGGTGCCGTTCGTGGCCTTCGCAGTGCGAATCAACCTTGACCCGTCCGTCGTCTACTACTACGCAGCGGGACCGGTCCTCGGGGCGTTCGTCTGGGACCTGGTCGAACCGATCCGCCAGCTGCCGGTGCGGACAGTTGCGACCTGGTTCGGCCTGCTGGCCTTCCCGAGCGCTGTACTCCAAGGCGGAACCGGCGACACCGCCACCCACGCGATGATCGCGGCGCTACGCATTGCCGCGCTGGTCGTAGCGGTGTGGGTGGCTGTCCGGGCCGGTCCGACGAGGGACGTGCCCTAGAGATCCTGCTGGACGCGGATTGCGAGGGTGCGGCGGCGTTGGGTCCGGATTGCCTTGACGCGATAGCCGGCATCGATCCGCTCCGCAGTCGGGAGGCGAAGGCCGGGTTCGTTGCGCGGCACTCTGAGCCGTGCACCTCTGTTCAGGCCGAGAGCGTCCACCCGCAACGTCAGGTCCCAGCGGCCCACACCGAGTCGCTCGTCGCCGATCTGCGCGAGATCAAGCACCGCCCGACCATCGAAGGTAAGCGCGCGCTCCTTACTCAGCGTGACCTTCGCGCGGCGACCGAGGCGCCTCAGGCTTGCACTGCCGGTCGACACAACGGGCCATTGCAGTGCGCTCTGGCGGTGGGCGAGGAACACCTCGACCTCGACGTCGGTCAGGGCCCGCAACGGCACCTGCTCTGGAACCTCCGCGGCCAGGGAGGTGGTCGCGAGCCGCCAGTGGCGTCGCTTCGACCCGGGTCCGAACATCACCGGGGCGCCCCCCGACAAGAGGGTGATCCGGTAGTCGATCAGCCAGTGAGTGCCGCTGCTTTGGATTCGAAGAACTCGAGCGCCGACGTGGACGGTCTCGGCGACTTCTGAGATACGACGTACTGCCGAATCGTCGTCACGAAGCAGAGCGCAGGCCGTGGCTCGCGGAAACACACCGAACCGGTCGATCACCGTGGGCGGCACCTCGCGCAATGCCGTGGCGATCGCTCGGTACTTCCTGGTCTCACCGTCGCCGTCGATTTGCTTCAGCCGACCGGGTGCCGCCTTCTTGATGAGCTCGTGCAGCACCGGTCGCTCGAGCATCGCATCGCGCCGATCAGGGTCATGTTCGGTATGACGCCGGATCAGATCGATGACCTCGACGTTGCTTTCGACATAGAGAGCGGGGTCCGATCGGGTCTGCGAGAAGTTCTCGTCGGTTCCCGGGTCGTTGTGGTGGTAGCAGACGTGGTCGGCGTAGACCGAGATGACCTTCGCGTGCAGGTAGGCATGGGTTACGAAGTGGTGGTCCTCGAGGCGCCGCTTGCCTTCCGGAAACCTGATGTCGTGCTCCTCCAGGAATGAACGCCGGAACAGCTTGTGAGGCGTGAGGCTGATCATCGCCTCAGGCGCTGGGACGCTTGCGCGGCTCGCCGCGAACAGCCGGGGGATCCGGGTGCGGCCACCGTGTGCCACGACCTTCCCGACCACCACGTCGGAGTCGTGCTTTCGGGCCCACCCGACAAGGCGCTCCAGCGCGCGGGGATCGAACCAGTCGTCGTGATCGCTGAAGAAGACGAACTCGCCGCGCGCCTGCGCAACGCCGACGTTGCGCGGGCGACCTGGCGAGCCGGACGCAGGCTCGTGAAAGACGCGCGCGTTCGTCACGCCGGCGGCTACCTCGTTGATCAGCGCAGGGGTGTAGCCATCGGTCGACCCGTCATCGACGTAGATGACCTCGAAGCGCTCCGCGCCGATGGATTGGGCGCGCAACGACTCGCTGCCCGCCGCTAGCGCCTCGCCGCGGTTGAAGACCGGGATGACAACGCTGCAGTCGAGCTGCCGCGGTTGGTCTTCCCGTGTGGTCACCGGATCAGGCAGGAACCGGGAAGCCCGCCGTGAGCTCCCGGGTCTCCTTCGCGACCTGCTCGATGTCGGCCTCGTCGCCGTTGGCCACCGCGGTTGCGACTCGATCCATCCAGCCTGCGATCGCCGTCATCTCCGCTGGGCCCATTCCACGGGTGGTGACGGCGGCTGTGCCGATGCGCAGGCCAGAGGGGTCGAACGGCGGCCGCGGGTCATCCGGGATCGCGTTGTAGTTGGTGACCAGGCCGGCCCGGTCCAATGCCTGGGCGACCGGCTTGCCACCGACGCCCTTCGGGGTCAGGTCGACCAGGATCAGATGGTTGTCGGTGCCGCCTGACACGAGGTTGAAGCCGCGGTCGAGCAGTGCGGTCGCAAGTGCCGAGGCATTCGTGACGATCTGCGCGGCGTAGTCGCGAAACGACGGCTGTGATGCCTCGCGCAGCGCCACGGCGATCGCCGCAGTGGTGTGGTTGTGCGGGCCGCCCTGCAGACCTGGGAAAACCGCCTTGTCGATGGCGGAGGCGTGCTCGGCGTTGCACATCAGCATCGCGCCGCGTGGACCGCGCAGCGTCTTGTGAGTCGTGGTGGAGATGACAGAGGCGTGCCCGACCGGAGACGGGTGAGCGCCGCCAGCGACCAGACCGGCGATGTGCGCGATGTCAGCGACGAGGACGGCCTCGATCTCTGCAGCGATGGACGCGAAGCCGGCAAAGTCGATGGTGCGGGGGATCGCCGTACCGCCGCAGAAGATCACCTTCGGCCGTTCGGCGATTGCGAGCTCGCGGACCTCGTCGAGGTCGACCCGGCCCGTGTCGGTGCGAACGCCGTACCGCACCGGGGTGAACCACTTGCCTGTCGCCGACACGCCCCACCCGTGGGTGAGGTGACCGCCGGCGGGAAGCGACATGCCCATGACCTTGTCGCCGGGGGCCAGGAAGGCAAGGTAGACGGCCAGGTTCGCTGGGGAGCCGGAGTAGGGCTGGACGTTGGCGTGGTCGACGCCGAACAGCGATTTGGCACGGTCGATGGCCAGCGTCTCTATCTGGTCGATGACCTGCTGGCCCTCGTAGTACCGCTTGCCTGGGTAGCCCTCGGAGTACTTGTTCGTCAGGACCGTGCCGGTGGCCTCGAGTACGCCCCGAGACACGTAGTTCTCCGACGCGATCAGCCGGATCTTCGCTCGCTGCCGCACCTCCTCGGCGTCGATCAACGAGGCGATGTCGGGATCGTCGGCGCGAAGGGTGGGCAGGGTCGAGATACTTCCTACGTCGGACATGCTCGCTCCCAAAGCGGTGGCGACGCCCAGGCGTACGGCGTCGTCCGGTTGCGCTTCCTGGTGGTCGATTCCACCCACTGCACGCCAGTCGCGACGTGCTCACTCTAGTCGGTCGTCAGCACCGAGCGGTCGCCGTGTGCGAGGGCGTTGGCCCTCGATTTGACTGTCGCCATGGAGCGGCCGCTGCGGGCCGGCGTCCGCTTGCCCTTCGTTGTTGCCTTCGGGAAGTAGCGGGTCGCGGAGACTGTGGTTCCGTGTTGGGTAGGCATCCGCTGGTTGGTCGGGATGGTGGGTGCTGCGCCGCCGGTCTCGGAGTCCTGGTCGACCTCGGCACAGGGCCCGCTCGTGACCACTCCTGGCGTGGGCACGCTGGCCAGGCTCGGCATCGACATGTCCGGCGTGCCGGCGAACAACGCATCCGAAAGGCTGCCCACCGTCTGTCGTCGCCAGGCCGAGATGTTGTCGACCTGGATCCCGAACCGGTCCTCCAGCAGCCGCAGCTGCGAGGTGTGGTCGAGGACCTGCGATACGACGTGCCCGCCGCGGCTGAACGGCGACATCACGAGTAGCGGCACGCGCACGCCGAGGCCGAGTGGGCCGCGAATCCCGAGCGTCGAACTGTCGACGGTCGGTGCAGTGAGGTACTCGCCGGGGGTGTTGGCGGGTGGGGTCGGTGGTGAGACGTGGTCGAACCAGCCGTCGTTCTCGTCGTACATCAGGAACAACGCCGTCTTCGACCAGGTGTCCTCGTCCGACATCAGGGCGTCGAGGACCAGGTTGGTCACGTAGGCACCGCGGTCCGGCGATGACGATGGATGCTCATCCCAACCGATCGGCGGGATGATCCACGACACGCTCGGCAGGTTGCCCGACTGGATGTCCTGGATGAGCCCATCCGGATAGCTCGGCGAGAACGCCTTGTCATAGATCGGCGTGCTGGAGTCCTGGTACTGCTTGAAGTACGGGAGGATGTGGTCGCCGGTTGCGAGGATCAGCGGATTCAGATTCGGGTCGTAGAGCCGCCCGTCCCACACGCCGTACGGCGCGAACTGCGATCCGAGGGCGCCTTCATCCGACGGGTGGTAGACCTTCCACGAGACGCCCGCGTCCTCGAGTAGCTCTTGCACCGTGGTCCAGCTGCAAGTCCACAACACAACCGGGTTGTCGCTGCTGTGAGTAATCGGGCCGCCCTGCGTCCCGGCGGGGTCGATCGTCCCAGTGTTGGCCATGATCCGGTTCGGATGTGTCGGGCCGAGGATCGAACAGTGGTAGGCGTCCCCGAGCGTGAACTCGTCGGCGATCGACCAGTAGAACGGGATGTCGCGACGGGTGTAGTAGCCCATCGTCAGCGCACCGTCGGGATTGCCTTCGTAGGCCTTGCTCGTGTGCGTACGGACCCAGCTGTCCATCCGGCCGTTGTTCCAGCAGAGGTGTTGCGGCCCCCACGAATGGGTCAGGTCGTCGGTGCATTCCAGGCCGGCGTTGGCGTCGAGGTGGAACGGCAACAGCATCTTCCGAGGCGAGAGCTCATTGCCTGCCGGGTAGTCCTGCGCGAACACGCCGAGCGAGTGCGCAGGATGGTCGTCGAAGCCGCGGCCCTTCGGGTAGGCGCCGAAGTAGTGGTCGTAGGACCGGTTCTCCATCATCAAGAACACGATGTGCTCGACCGCACCGAGGTCCGAGCCGCGTGCCTTGGTCGTCGCCGCGCGTCGCGCCGTCCGGGCGAGGGGTGTCGCTCGCGGGGTGGCGGCTGCCACCCGCTCGGGCAGGCCGAGGGCTGCCGCAGCCCCGATGGTCGAGATCGCCGCGAGCATCTCGCGACGGGACATCGATCCCACTAGCGCCGTTCGGCCGGTTCGCCGCCGTGTGACAGGTGGTTGTACGCCGACTTCGTGGTGGCGGTCTTGCGCCCGCTGCGCAGCGGGACTCGATCGGTCTTCGTCTCGGACTCCTTGAAGAAGTGGCCGGCCGAGATCGTCACGCCGCGTTGGGTGGGCATCCGCTGCTTGGTCGGCAGGGTCGGGCCGCTGCCCGCGAGCTCGGTCTCCTCACCGATCTCCGAACAGCTGCCAGTCAGCTGGAAGCCACTCAGCGCGATGTCGGGGAGCTTCGGCAGCTTCGCGTCGTGCGGGTTCGTGAACAGCGTCGAGGTGAGGTTGCCCACGGTCTTGCGTCGCCACGCCGAGATGTTGGGCACCTCGATGCCGAAGCGGGTTTCCAGGAACTGAAGCTGCGAGGTGTGGTCGAAGACCTCTGTCGCGATGTGACCGCCTCGACTGAACGGGGAGACGGTGAGGCATGGCACCCGTACGCCGAGTCCGAGTGGTCCGCGGATGCCGAGGGTCGCCGAGCTGATCTTCGGGGCGGTCAGCCACTCACCGGGAGTGCCTTTGGGGGCGGTCGGCGGCGATACGTGGTCGAACCAGCCGTCGTTCTCGTCGTACATCAGGAACAGAACCGTCTTGGACCACACCTTCGGGTTCGAGGCGAGGACGTCGATGATCTGCTTCACGAACCACTGCCCGCGCTCGGGGTTCGCTGAAGGGTGGTCGTCGAAGCCGAGCGGGGGAATCAGCCAGGAGACGCTGGGCAGCTCGTCCTTCGCGACGTCGGCCATGAAGTCGGCGGGGAAGGTCGGGTCGAACGCCTTCTGGTGGAGCATGGACAGCGGGTTCTGGAATGCCTTGAAATACGGAAGGACCGCGTCCGTCGCCAGCATCACGACCGGGTTGACCGTCGGGTCGTAGAGGACGGGGTCCCAGATCGGGTACTGCACCAGGCTTGCGTACTTGCCGGTCGCGCCGAGGAAGGAGGGGTGGTAGGTCTTCCAGGAGATGCCGGCGTCCTCGAGGACCTCCTGCACTGTCGGCCAGGTACAGCTCCAGAGCACGGTCGGATCGGGGCTCGTGTCGGTGATCGGCCCGCCGCGAGTGCCGGCGGGATCGATGGTCCCGGTCTGTGCCATCAGGCGGTTCGGGTGCGTGGGGCCGAGAATCGATGCGTGGTAGGCGTCGCACAACGTGAACTCGTCGGCTAGCGCCCAGTAGAGCGGGATCTCGCGACGGGTGTAGTAGCCCATCGTCGTGGCGCCGTCGGGGACGCCCTCCCACTCCTTGCTGGTGTGGGTGCGGACGTAGCTGTCCATCTTCCCGTGGTTCCAGCACTGATGCTGCGGACCCCAGTTGTGCGTGAGGTCGCTGGTGCAGTCCTCGCCAACGGCAGCGCTGAGGTGGAACGGCAGCAGCTTCTTACGCGGCGAGAGGTCAGACCCGGCGGGGTAGTCCTGAGCGAAGGCGCCGAGTGAGTGCTTGGGGTGGTCGTCGAAGCCGCGGCCCTTGCGGTAGGCGCCGAAGTAGTGGTCGTACGACCGGTTCTCCATCATCAGATAGATCACATGCTCGACCGCGCCGAGGTCGGAGCCTCGCGGCGCGGTCTGCGCGGCTCGCTTCGCCGCAGCCTTGGCCGCCCGCGCTGACGGGGCGCCTCCGACGGCCGGGCCCGTAGGCGTACCGGCGGCGGCTCTTTCCGGGATGCCCAGTGCGGCAGCGGCGCCGGCCGCCGTGATTGCCGCGATCAGCTCGCGCCGGGACATCGAAGTCATGAGTGGCTCCAGTATCCGGCCATCGGCTCGGTTGCCCAGGCAGGTTGGGAGATTTTGCCGCGCGGCAGGAACTCGCTCATCACGGGTTTGACGTCGAGCACCGGCGTGCCGTCGATCGCGTCGAGACCTTCGACTCGTACGGTCATGCCCTCTACAACGAGCAGCCGGCAGGCGGTGACGCCGATCCGGTTCGGTCGCATCTTCGCTCGCTGCGCCAGGATGCCGACGACCGCCCAGTCAGGATTGCCCCGAGGGTGGCCCGCGCCGAGGTTGTGCTCGTCATTCGCCGACCGGCCAGTGCTCGACATCGAGCATCGGGAAGTCCTTCGGGTTCCCGGTACAGAGGAGTGCGCCGTGGACGGATGCTGTGGCGGCGACGAGACAGTCGGCCTGGTGAACAGTGATGCCGCGTTTCGCGTGTGCTGCACGCCACCGTCCGCTCAGTCGTGCGACGGCCTCGTCTACCGGGATCACGACGAGCCCTTCTAAGAGCGCATCGACAACGTCTGTTTCAGATGGCCGCATGCCGCGCACGAGTTCCTCGACGTTGACCGCCGACGTTGCCACGGTGTCGCCACCCGTAAGGAGTTGCCTGATTCGATCAACGGCCGGCTGGCCGCGCAGATAGTCGATCAGAACCGTCGAGTCGAGCAGTACGAGCACCCCGCGTTAACCGACTCGACGCGGGTCGGTTCGACGCTGCGCGCGCACCCATGCGGCTGGGTCATCGTCCCACTCGTGGGGTGTGTCTTTGATGGCCCCAGCCACCGACAGGAGAGCTTTGAGACGACGGTCTGACTCGAGCGCTCGCGCGAGTGCCGCGCGGACGTACTCGCTGCGCCCGCGCGTCCCGGCGATCGCGTCGATCTCGCTTACGACGGCGTCATCGAGCTCAATGTGCATTCGCATGTGTCAAGGATGACACATAGCGATCACCAGCCGCGCTCGCGCCATTCGCCGAGGTGCGGACGCTCGACGCCGAGCGTTCCGTCGTCGCCGTGACCGGGGTAGAACCAGGTCTCGTCCGGAAGCGTGCCGAACAGCTTGGTCTCGACGTCGTCGATCAGCAGCTCGAAGTTCTCCTTGGAGCCGAAGGTGTTGCCGACTCCGCCAGGAAACAGCGAGTCGCCGGTGAACAGATGTGGCCGGTCGCCGTTGGTGTAGAGCAGCGCGACCGATCCGGGTGTGTGGCCGACGATGTGGATCACGGAGAGCTCGTGGGTGCCTACCTGCACCTTGCCGCCGTCAACGATCGGCTCGGTGCTCGCCACCGGGAGCGGCTCTGCGTCCTGGGGGTGAGCTGCAACCGGGGCCCCCGTCGCAGCGACCATCTCTGGCAGCGCTGCCCAGTGGTCCTGGTGCTGGTGGGTAGTGACGATGCGCTTGAGCTTGTCGCCGTCGAGCACCCCGAGCAGGACGTCGGGGGAGTGGGCCGCATCGATCAACAGCACGTCGCCGGTGTCCGCGCACTTGAGGAAATAGGCGTTGTTGTTCATCGGGCCGACCGCGACCTTTGCCAACCTGAGGCCGCCGCCGAGATCGCGGATATCGGGCGGTCCACCTACTGTCACTGCTCCGGTGTAGTCATCGGCCATGACCGAACCTTACGACGCAGATGTGTCAGACCTGCCACGTAGCATTCGGACGAGCCCAGACCGCCGGCCCAAGAAAGCATCCGTGTCCGATCGACTGATCGTCCGAGGCGCGCGCGAGCACAACCTGCGCGACGTCAGTTTGGACCTGCCCCGCGACGCGATGATCGTGTTCACCGGCCTCTCGGGGAGCGGCAAGTCGAGCCTGGCGTTCGACACGATCTTCGCGGAGGGTCAGCGCCGCTACGTCGAGTCGCTGTCGTCGTACGCGCGTCAGTTCCTCGGCCAGATGGACAAGCCGGACGTCGATTTCATCGAAGGCCTGTCGCCGGCCGTCTCGATCGATCAGAAGTCGACCAACCGCAACCCGCGCTCGACCGTCGGCACGATCACCGAGGTATGGGACTACCTCCGGCTGCTCTACGCGCGGATCGGCACTCCGCACTGCCCGGTCTGCGGCGAGCCGATCGCGCGGCAGACCCCACAGCAGATCGTCGACCGCGTGATGGAGCTCACCGAGGGCACTCGCTTCCAGGTGCTCGCGCCTGTCGTTCGCGGCCGCAAGGGGGAGTACGCCGAGCTGTTCCGTGAGCTCCAGACGAAGGGCTTCGCGAGGGCTCGGGTCGACGGCACGGTCGTCGCGCTCGATGACCCGCCGAAGCTGGCGAAGTACGAGAAGCACGACATCGAGGTCGTGATCGACCGGCTTGCCGTGAAGGCGTCGGCCAAGCGGCGTCTGACCGACTCGGTCGAGACTGCGCTCACCCTTGCCGGTGGCATCGTCGTACTCGACTTCGTCGACCTGCCCGAGTCCGATCCCGGTCGCGAGCGCAAGTACTCCGAGCGGCTCGCTTGCCCCAACGACCACCCGCTGTCCAACGAGGATCTCGAGCCGCGGACCTTCTCGTTCAACTCGCCCTACGGCGCATGCCCGACGTGTGCCGGTCTCGGCGTCAAGCTCGAGGCGGACGAGGAGCTGATCGTCCCGGACCCGTCGAAGTCGCTCGCAGAGGGTGCGGTGCAGGTCTTCTTCGGGCAGAACGGCCGTGACTACTTCGCCCGCCTGATGGTCGCCCTTGGCGAAGACCTCGGGTTCAGCATCAACACGCCATGGGAGAAGCTGCCGCCCAAGGCGCAGAAGGCCGTGCTGCACGGCCATCCGAAGCAGATCCACGTCCACTACCAGAACCGCTATGGCCGCGAGCGGTCGTACTACACGAAGTTCGAAGGTGCGATCCCGCACGTCGAGCGTCGTCATGGTGAGGCGGAGAGTGACACCAGTCGCGATCGCTTCGAGGGCTTCATGCGGGAGGTGCCGTGCCCGGCATGTGATGGGGCTCGGCTGAAGCCGGAGGCGCTTGCGGTCAGCCTCCACGGGCGATCCATCGCCGAGGTCGCCAAGCTGCCCATCGGCGAGTGCGCAGGCTGGCTCGCCGGGATGAAGCTGACTGCCCGCGAGGCGCAGATCGGCAGCCGGGTGCTCAAGGAGATCAACGAGCGGCTGCGCTTCCTGGTCGACGTCGGGCTCGACTACCTCTCGCTCGACCGCGCCGCCGCGACACTCGCCGGTGGTGAGGCGCAGCGGATCCGACTGGCTACTCAGATCGGCTCAGGCCTGGTCGGCGTGCTCTACGTCCTCGACGAGCCGTCCATCGGACTGCATCAGCGCGACAACCGCCGGCTGATCGAGACGCTCGTCCGGTTGCGCAACATGGGCAACACGTTGATCGTCGTCGAGCACGACGAGGACACCATCCGTACCGCGGACTGGGTCGTCGACATCGGTCCTGGCGCCGGCGAGCACGGCGGCGAGATCGTGCACTCCGGCACCTACGAAGAGCTGCTGAAGGTCGAACGCTCGGTGACGGGCGCCTATCTGTCGGGTCGCCGCGAGATCCCGATTCCTGACATCCGCCGCCAGCCGTCACCTGACCGTCAGCTCACCGTCGTGGGCGCGCGGGAACACAACCTGCGAGACGTGACCGCGGACTTCCCGCTCGGTTGCTTCGTAGCCGTCACGGGCGTGTCGGGCTCGGGCAAGTCAACCATGGTCAACGACATCCTTTACTCGGTGCTCGCGCGCGAGCTCAACGGTGCCCGGCTGGTGCCGGGGCGTCATCGCACGGTTCAGGGCCTCGACTTCGTCGACAAGGTCGTCGGGGTAGACCAGTCGCCGATCGGCCGTACGCCACGGTCGAACCCCGCGACCTACACCGGGGTCTTCGATCGGATCCGCTCATTGTTCGCCGAGACCACAGAGGCGAAGGTCCGCGGCTACCTGCCGGGGCGCTTCTCCTTCAACGTCAAGGGCGGCCGCTGCGAGGCGTGCGCGGGCGACGGCACGATCAAGATCGAGATGAACTTCCTACCGGACGTCTACGTCCCGTGCGAGGTGTGCCACGGCGCTCGGTACAACCGAGAGACGCTCGAGGTCCACTTCAAGGGCAAGACCATCTCCGACGTCCTCGACATGCCGATCGAGGAAGGCGCCGAGTTCTTCGCAGCGGTGCCGGCGATCTCGCGCCACCTCACGACGCTTGTGGACGTCGGGCTGGGATACGTGCGGCTCGGTCAGCCTGCGCCAACGCTGTCCGGCGGCGAGGCGCAGCGCGTGAAGCTGGCCTCCGAGCTGCAGAAGCGCTCAACCGGCCGAACCGTCTACATCCTCGACGAGCCGACCACTGGTTTGCACTTCGAGGACATCCGCAAGCTGCTGGGCGTGCTGACCAGGCTGGTCGAAGCGGGCAACACCGTGATCGTCATCGAGCACAACCTCGACGTCATCAAGACTGCTGACTGGGTCGTCGACATGGGTCCCGAAGGTGGCAGTGGTGGTGGCATGATCGTCGCGGCCGGCTCGCCGGAGCACATCGCGACGGTCCCCGAGTCGCATACCGGCAAGTTCCTCGCGGACATCCTCGGCACGAGGGTGAAGACGCCGGCAAAGCGCACCACCCGCAAACGCGCCTAGACGCGTCAAGTTGTCAGGCCCTCGCCACCCTCGAGCGTGGTGCGCGCCTGACGACTCGGTCGTCCGATTGGGCTGTGGATCGCGCGCCCCGCTAGCGGCGTCGTTTGGGCATCCTCTCGCCGGTGGACCTCAGCCTCTGCCTGCCTGCACGCGCCTCGAGTGGCACCCGCGACGCGCTCCGCGAGATCGGACGGCAGCAGCAGGGCGTCGTACGTCGCAGTCAGCTGCTCGCCAGCGGCATGACAGGCCGCACGGTCGACGGAATGCTCACCGCAGACCGTTGGCGCGCCCATGGGTCCGTGCTCGTTGCGATGCACAACGGGCCATTGACTCCAGATCAGCAGCTCTGGGCAGCTGTGCTCAACGCCGGCCCGTGTGCGGCACTTGCCGCGCGGACCGCGGCTGCCCAGCACGGTCTGACGGGGTGGTCCGCCGACTGCATCGAGGTTCTCGTACCGCGCGGAACCGCGGTGCCGGCCGGGCTCGGGCTGCCAGTGAAGATCCACGAGTCGCGGCGGTTCGGACCTTCCGACATCCACTCTGGTCGCGCGCTTCCCCAGGTAAGAGTGGAACGAGCGCTGGTCGACGCCGCCGTGTGGAGTGCTCGGCCACGCACGGCGTGCGGTGTCCTGGCAGCCGGCGTACAACAACGCCTGACGACCGCTGACAAGCTCCTTGCGGAGCTCGCCCAAGCCGGCGCGGTTCGCTTTCGCCGGCTGCTGGCAGCGGCTCTCACCGATATCGCAGGCGGTGCGCAGGCCGTGAGCGAGATGGACTTCGTCCGGTTCTGCCGTCGCAATGGACTGCCGCGTCCGGAGCTGCAGGCGAGGGTCGAGGCTGCCGGCCGCCGCCGCTACCTCGACGCGACCCTTCGGGGACGAGGCGGAAACCTGGTGCGCGTCGAGATCGACGGTGCGCTTCACCTCGTGGTGCAGACGTACTGGGATGACATGGCCCGCGGCAACGATCTGGTCATCGGGCGTGAGCAGGTGCTCCGCTTCCCGAGCTACGTGATCTACGCCGACGATCCGGTGGCGGTTGCGCAGTTGCGTCGGGCGCTCGGTTTGTCAGACCCACGCGACGCGCAGGCGTCGTGACGGCCTGACAACTTCGCTAGACGCGGGTGGTGACCCAACCCGCCCGGCGACGAAAGCTGCTCAACAGCACTGTGTCGTGCGACTTGCGGATCCATGAGTCCTTCGTCAGACCACTCGCCTCGCGAGGGAGTCGGTCGTACTCGTGCGGTCGCCTCGATTGGTCTTGGGACGTGATCTTGCGGACCAACGCTGAGCGAGTCTCGGTGGCGACCACCAACACCGGCCGATCCTTTGCCTGAAGCGGATCCTCGCCGTACGGGAAGCTCACGAACCAGATCTCGCCGGGCTGCGGATTGCGTGATCTGTGCGACTGTTTTGCGATCCGAGGCCGCCGTGAGCCTCTGATGAGCAACGCCACCAAGACAGCCGCTGCGACCACAACGACGGCGGCGGAGCTCATGGGCCGAGTCTGGCTCAAGGGTTGTCAGGCGCCAAGCACCCTCGGAGGTGGTCTGGGCCTGACAGGTCGGTTCGCGGTGTCGGTAGGCCGGGCTAGATTCGTTAGACGTGGCTGACCCGGCGAGTTATCGACCGGCGTCCGGCACGATTCCCGACTCGCCTGGCGTCTACCGGTTCCGGGACGAGCACGGCCGAGTGATCTACGTCGGCAAGGCAAAGAGCCTGCGTAGCCGGCTCGGCTCGTACTTCCAGGACATTGCCGCTCTGCACCCGCGTACTCAGCGGATGGTTCGAACAGCGACCTCCGTCGACTGGACGGTCGTGTCGACCGAAGTCGAGGCGCTGCAGCTCGAGTTCAACTGGATCAAAGAGTTCGACCCGCGGTTCAACGTCCGATACCGCGATGACAAGTCCTATCCCTGGCTCGCGGTGACCATCGACGACGAGTACCCCCGCGCGCAGGTCATGCGCGGCGCGAAACGCAAGGGAGTGAAGTACTTCGGCCCTTACGCCCACGCCTGGGCGATTCGGGACACGCTCGACGCGCTGCTGCGGGTGTTCCCGGTCCGGACCTGCAGTGCAGGGGTGTTCAAACGCGCCGGGCAGGTCGGCCGGCCATGTCTGCTCGGCTACATCGGGAAGTGCTCGGCGCCCTGCGTCGACCGCGTGAGCACCGAAGAGCACCGCGCCATCGCCGAGGACTTCATCGACTTCATGTCGGGCCAGACCCAGAAGTTCGTGAAGCGGCTCGAGCGAGAGATGAAAGCGGCTTCGCAGGCGCAGGAGTACGAGCGAGCAGCGAGACTGCGTGACGACATCGGCGCGCTGAACCGAGCGATGGAGAAGCAGGCCGTCGTCCTCGGGGACGGCACAGACGCTGACGTCGTCGCATTCGCCCAGGACGAGCTAGAGGCCGCTGTCCAGGTCTTCTACGTTCGTGGCGGCCGTGTTCGTGGCGTCCGCGGCTGGGTCGTCGAGAAGGTCGAGGACATCGACACCGCAGGCCTGGTCGAGCAGTTCCTCACACAGGCCTATCTCGACGCCGGTACGGCGGAGGCGGAAGTGCCGCGCGAGGTCCTGGTGCCCGAGCTTCCCGAGGACGCGGATGTCGTCGCGGAGCTCCTGAGCCTCGCTCGTGGCTCGAACGTCGATCTGAGGGTCCCGCAGCGTGGCGACAAGCGGGCTTTGCTGGAGACGGTGGAGCGCAACGCCAAGGAGTCGTTCAACCGGCACAAGCTGCGGCGATCCAGCGATCTGACGGCGCGCGCCCTTGCGCTACAGGAGCTGCAGGACGCGCTCGGTCTCGACCAGGCGCCGCTGCGGATCGAATGCTTCGACGTGTCCAACCTGCAGGGCAGCGACATCGTCGCGTCGATGGTCGTGTTCGAGGATGGCCTCGCACGCAAGAGTGAATACCGGCGGTTCGCCGTCCGTGGCCCGGGCCAGGACGACGTGGGGTCGATCCACGAGGTGATCACCCGTCGCTTCCGCCGCTATCTCGAGGAGCGGATCGAGGCCGCCGACATCGAGCTCGATGCGTCGGAAGGGGGTCTGTCCGGCGACGCCCCGATGTCGCCAATCGATCCCGAGACGGGCAAGCCCCGCAAGTTCGCCTACCCGCCGCAGCTCGTCGTCGTTGACGGTGGAGCGCCGCAGGTGGCGGCCGCGGCAGCGGCGATGTCGGCTCTCGGCATCGACGACGTCGCGCTGTGCGGACTGGCGAAACGCCTCGAGGAGGTGTGGCTGCCTGACCGCGCCGAGCCGGTGATCCTGCCGCGTACCAGTGAGGCGCTCTATTTGCTGCAGCGAGTGCGAGACGAGGCACACCGTTTCGCCATCACCTATCACCGACAACGGCGGTCGAAAGGGATGGTCGACAGCGTCCTCGACGGAATCCCGGGGCTGGGCGAGGTACGACGAAAGGCGCTGCTGCGCAAGTTCGGCTCGGTCAAGCGGCTGCGCGCAGCGACAGTCGACGAGATCGCCGAGGTTCCCGGGCTCGGTCGGCGCACTGCGGAGGCGATCCACGCCGCGCTTGCTGCCGCTGGTCCGGGTGCGCCCGCGGTTGACCCTGTGACAGGGGAGATTCTCGAATCTCAGGACACGGCCACCGCGTCAGTGGCAGGCTCGGGGGCACAGCCATGACAGAGCCCGAACTGACACCTCAGCTGCCGTTGAAGCTCGCCGTGATCACCGGCCTGTCGGGTGCCGGCCGAAGCACCGCCGCTAAGTGTCTCGAGGACCTGGGCTGGTTCGTCGTCGACAACCTGCCGCCGGCCTTGATTCCCGCAGTCGCCGATCTCGCGGCGAAATCCAGCGGAGGAGTGGACCGGGTCGCGGTCGTCGTCGACGTACGCAGCCGGGGCTTCAACTCCGACCTGGCCGCGGCGCTGGAAGGCGTCGAGGACGCCGGCTTCCATCCGCACATCGTGTTCCTCGAGGCGCCGGACGAGGTATTGGTGCGCCGGTTCGACGGCGTACGCCGCCCACACCCGCTCCAAGGTGGTGGGCGAGTCCTGGAAGGCATCGCCGAGGAGCGGGAGCTGCTGCGCGAGCTTCGCGGCGTAGCCGACCTGGTCATTGATACGAGCTCGCTGAACATTCACGAGCTGCGAGCGAAGATCGCCGCCGCGTTCGAGGAGAGCGGCGCGAACGAGCTTCAAGTCTCCATGGTCACCTTCGGCTACAAGTACGGCCTTCCGGTCGACGCGGACGTCGTGATCGACTGCCGGCTGCTGCCGAACCCTCATTGGGTGCCAGAGCTGAAGCCGCTGTCGGGCGAGGACCAGCCCGTGCGCGACTACATCTTCGGCCAGCCTGGCGCCACGGAGTTCGTCGACAGCGCGACAGACCTGTTACGTCGCTATGAGCAGGGCTACATCAGCGAGGGCAAGCAGTACGCGACGATCGCAATCGGCTGCACCGGCGGCCGGCACCGCAGCGTTGCGATTGCGGTGGAGCTGGCGAAACGGCTGCAGGCCGACGGCATCGATGTCACGCTGAGCCACCGCGACAAGGACCGCGAGTGAGCGCGCCGAAGGTCGTTGCGTTCGGTGGTGGCCACGGCCTTTCCGCGTCCCTGGCCGCGTTGCGCCGCGTCACTGCGAACCTCACCGCGGTGGTCACGGTTGGCGACGACGGTGGCTCGAGCGGGGTGATTCGGCAGGAGCTCGGCGTACTTCCGCCGGGAGACCTCCGCATGGCCCTCGCCGCGCTCGCTGGCGACGATGAGCGCTCGCAGCTGTGGGCGTCGGTGTGTCAGCACCGCTTCGGCGGCGAGGCGACGCTGGCGGGGCACCCGGTCGGCAACCTGCTGCTCGTCGGGTTGGCCGACGTCCTGAATGACCCGATCGCCTCACTGGATGCGGTCGGGATCCTGCTCGGTGCAGTCGGCCGGGTGTTGCCGCTGTCGACCAGCCCGCTGGACATCGTTGCCGATGTCGTGGGTCTCGACCCAACCGATCGCGGTGCGATTCGGGAGGTCAGAGGTCAGGTTGCGGTAGCGACGACGCGCGGACAAGTGGTCGGCGTACGCCTCGACCCGCCGGGCATCGAAGCGTGTGCTGAGGCGGTCGACGCGGTGCTCGAGGCGGATTGGGTCGTCTTGGGTCCCGGGTCCTGGTTCACGAGCGTGATCCCTCACCTATTGGTTCCTGGCATCGTCAAGGCGCTCACCGAATCCAGTGCGCGATGTGTCGTGACCATGAACATGTCGGCGCAGACCGGCGAGACCGAGGGGTTCTCGCCGGCGACCCATCTCGAGGTCCTCGCGGCTCATGCGCCCGACCTCCATGTCGACGTGGTGCTGGCTCCCCGACGATCGACTACAGAGGGCATGACATCGTTGGAGGCCGGCGCAGCGAGTCTCGGCGCGGAGCTCGTGGTGGCTCACCTCGGCGAAGACCAGACTGTGCCGACTCACGATCCGCAGCGGCTCGCCGCGGCGTACGCCTCGATCTTCCAGTCCAAAGGGGACTCCGTATGGCAATGACGGCAGCGGTCAAAGACGAGCTGGCTCGCGTCGTTGTGACCAAGCCGTGCTGCCGCAAGGCGGAGATCGCGACGATGTTGCGGTTCGCCAGCGGTCTTCACCTGATCGGCAAGGGCCAGCTGATGATCGAGGCTGACCTCGATGCCGGCGCAACCGCGCGGCGGCTCCGCAAGGACCTCGCAGAGGTCTACGGGCACGCTTCCGAGCTGGCGGTGGTGTCGGCGGCAGGGTTGCGCAAGGGATCGCGGTACCTGGTTCGGGTGACAAAGGACGCACAGGCACTCGCGCGCCAGACCGGGTTGGTCGACGCGAACGGAAGGCCGGTCCGCGGGCTGCCACCCCAGGTCGTCTCGGGCGCGCTGTGCGATGCCGCAGCCGCCTGGCGGGGAGCGTTCCTGGCCCATGGCTCGCTCACCGAGCCCGGCCGCTCGTCTTCGCTGGAGATCACTTGCCCCGGCCCGGAGTCGGCGCTGGCTCTGGTTGGCTCGGCGCGACGCCTTGGTGTCGCCGCCAAGGCGCGTGAGGTCCGTGGTGTCGATCGGGTCGTGATCCGGGACGGCGACGCAATCGGCGTGATGCTCACCAAGCTCGGCGCCCACGACAGCGTGCTGGCCTGGGAGGAGCGTCGGCTGCGTCGCGAGGTCCGCGCGACCGCCAACCGCCTGGCTAACTTCGATGACGCGAACCTTCGTCGCTCCGCCCGGGCAGCTGTGGCGGCGGGCGCGCGGGTGGCCCGGGCGATGGAGATCCTGGGTGACGAGGCGCCCGAGCACCTCCTTTCTGCGGGGCGGCTCCGCCTCGAGCACTCCAACGCCTCGCTCGAGGAGCTCGGCGCGCTCGCCGAGCCTCCGCTGACCAAGGATGCGATAGCCGGGCGGATCCGCCGGCTACTCGCGATGGCCGA
>DATAVE010000117.1:0-107292 GCA_036267875.1 Mycobacteriales bacterium | reverse complement strand
TTCGTCCGAGCATTACGGTGCGACACAGAGGACCTCCGGAACGAGCAGCGACTTAGACACCGCCACTCAGGACCGGAGGTCCTCCCAGATCAAGACACCACGCCGTCAACAACGTCCGTGGTCGTTACAGCTAGCGCGCAGACCCCCCTTAGGCGACGACGACCCGGGCAGATGCCAGGTTGGGCAGCTGCCGCAACGATGTAGCGGCATCGCTGTCACAGTTCCCGGTGACTCGGGCGGTCACGAAGTACGTACCCGGCTTGTCGTAGGTGTGGGTCGTCGAGCACTCGACGCGGGCGGACTTGCCGTCAATCTCCTCGCGCTTGCCGAACGCCCCCGAACCCTCGAGGTCCCATTCGAGCCCGGTGATCGTGCCACCCGCAGGCGGCGCCTCGGCGATCGCGGTGACAACCACCGACTCGCCAACCTTGACCTCCGCACGACTGCCACCGTTTGCGGTGACGGTCACCACCGGTTGAACCCCGCCGCGCTCCGCTGCGGTTGCAGGAAGGCTGACCTTCCCGTCGGCATAGCTGTAGCTGGTCGCAGCCGGCACGACGCCTTGCTCGCACCAGGCGAGGAGATCGACCAGCCCCTGCTCGATCAGCGGCATGTAGTCGATGAGCCAGGTCGACGTGGCCCGCTTCGGATCCGACGGCGCGAACATCACAGGGATGTGCTCGGCGTTTTGCGACCAGCGCTGACGGAAGCGCTCCTCGAGCCCCTGCTCGCCTTGGGCTCGGCGAACTGCCTCGCGATACACCATGCCCTGCGGCGGCCACAGCGACGCGTCGTGGGTGTGGTGAATCCAGAGGAGCTTGCCCTCGTACTTGCCCGAGTACGGCGTGCCCATCAGCGGCGACTGAAGGGGAACGGGGTGCTGCTGGTAGATCGGTACGCCGTCCACCCGCAGGAAGTCGAACTGGGGGTCGTCCATCAAGTGATGGCGGTAGTAGTAGCAGAACGCCAGGAACGGCCGGTTGTCGACGTGAACGGTGTCGCCGACCTCGACGCCGGTAAACCGCTCGAGGTTGGCCTCGCCGACACCGTCGCACTGGAAGACGTCACCGACCGTGTTCAGGGCATAGAGCTGGCGACCAGCAGCCTTGCCGCTCACCACCTTCACCCCGGCTCCGAGCCGGTAGCCACCGCCGATGCCCTTGATCTCGACCGCGACCGGCAGGTCCATCCCGTTCGTACCGGCGAGCAAGCTGACCATCAGCTTCATCATTGCGAACTGCTCGTCGGGGAAGTCTTCGGGATTCTCCAGGAATACCCGGGGGGTGATGACCCGGCTCACCTCACCGGTGAAGTCGATGACGTCATCAGCGACCAGGTGCGGTGCGTCGTGTCCGACGTAGCCGGGCTTGGTCCAGAAGCTCTCGAAGTAGTCGGCATCGACCTCCTGAAGCTCGCTCGCCATCGAGGTCCACAGCCAGATCTGGCCCATCGGCTGGCCGATCATGAACTCGTCACCGCGCGGGTAGCCGAGCCGGTAAAGATTCGCCAGCTCCTCGCGTTCGTGGGTAGTCAGGCCGGCGTAGGGGTCGCCGCTTCCGCCCGCGGCAGTGGCGTCGACGACACTCGAGATCCGGTCACGCATGATGCGCTGCACGTTGAACATCGCCGCGAACGACATCACCTGGGCGCCTTGGACGTGCTTCGTGGTGCCGTGGTCGTCGATGTCGCCGCCACCCATGAACGGCATCGCCCCGTCCCAGATGTCGGCGCCGTACTCGAGGTTCAACGGCGAACGTCGCCCGCCGCCGCTCCCACCCCAAACGTAGGAGTGGTGCGGAGCCTCGCCATAGACCTGCGCAGCGACGTGCCGGGAGAACCGACCCGCCTCGGTATTGGCGCGGTACCCATAGATGGTCGGGTCGTCACCGGCGCGGGGGTCGACGTCATCACCGATGTGGCCCTGGTTCGACTCCGACAAGTAGCCGCCAAGCCGGATGGTCAGGTCGAGACCCCCGATCATCGCGCCCATCGGGCCGCCGAAGGCGTCCTCGTGCCCACCGTGCGCGCCCTCGAGCGGGCTCAGCATCCGGCCCTCGTAGAGGTCGGGCGGCGGGAAGTAGAAGGTGAATCGGGTGTCGGTGTTCGCGAAGCCGCCATGCACGTGACGATGCGGCGCCGGAGACTCACGCCACTCGTCGATGTCGATGTACGGCGCGCCGAAGTACGAGTCGGTCGGCTGGTAGCTCGCCGCCTCCAAGGAGCCGAAGTCAGGTCCGAAGTCGGCCTGACCGGCCGCTGTCTCCTTGGCATCAACCGTCATGAGCAATCTCCTTCAATGGGCACGATGTGAACGATGTTGACTAGGACCGAGTCGCGCTGTCAAGCGCTTCCGGAAGGTCGACCGGCGGCGACCGGCTTTGGTTTGCGCGACGTCGCTGACCGCGGTGACGTCTCCCGCCGGGTGCGGCTCGGTCGTGCGCCCGAGCGGTTGATGGCCGCTTCGTCGACACCCAGGTAGCTGGCGATCACGTGCGGGTCGTGACGCACCTTGGCCGGTGGCCCCTCGGCGATCACCCGGCCTTGGTCGAGCGCGTACACCCGGTCGCACAAGCCCATCAGCAACGGCACGTCGTGCTCGACGATGACGATGGCGCAACCAAGCTCGTCGCGGATGCCACGCAACAGTGGCCCGAAGGCTTCGGCGTCGCGCTGGGCAACGCCTGCCGTCGGCTCGTCGAGCAGGAGAAAGCGCGGCCGCGCGGCGATCTGCAGGGTGAGGTCGCAGATCCGGCGGGTGCCGGTCGATAGGTCCGCCGTAAGAGTGTCCGCCCACGGCGAGAGGCCCGTGCGTGCCACGAGAGCATCCGCCTCGTCGCGAATCTTCGCCTCGGCCCGGACGGCCCAAGGGGCCCGCACCATCGAGGCGAGGGCGCCGATGCCGCGACGTGCACCCAGGACTGCCTGCACCGTCTCGCGCACGGTGAGTCCCGGAAAAAGGTGTGCCGCCTGGAAGCTGCGACCAAGGCCGTACCCAGAACGAAGATCAGTTGGCAGCTTGTCGATCCGTTGTCCATCGACCCAGACCGAGCCGGAGTCAGCCCGCAGCAGGCCCGTGATCACATTGAGCAACGTGCTCTTGCCCGCGCCGTTCGGACCGATCAGCCCGACAATCTCGCCGCGCTCGACCTTGATCGAGGCACCGTCCAGCGCCCGGATGCCGCCGAAGGTAAGGGTCACATCGTTGACGTCGAGCGTGGACAACGCCTGCACCTCGGTCGACTTGCCGCGAGCACTCACCTGGCGGCTGAGCCGCTCCAACATTCGCTCCCAGCGATCCTGGACGGCACCCGCCAGCCCGGTCGGGTAGGCCAGCAGCACTCCGAGGGTCAGCAGTCCACTCAGTGCCAGCTGTGCACCGGCCTGTCCCCCAGAGCCGAACAAGCTCCCAAGATGCGGGCCGAGAAAGAAGACCGAGGTGTAGATCAGGAACGATGCGCCCACCGCGCCACTGGCTGAGCCCAACCCGCCGATCACGGGCAACGCCAGGATGCTCAGCGAGAGATCCGGCGTGAACTGGTCCGGGCTGACCGTCCGCCAGGCAAGCCCCCAGGCGACGCCGGCTGCACCGGCGAAGAAGCCGCTGATGGCGAGGGTCATCAGCTTGACGCTGGCCGGCGTGACCCCGAAGGTCGCGCTGGCACGCTCGTCGTCGCGTACCGCGATCATCAGGCGACCCGGGGTCGACCCGCGCAGTGCCCGCGCCACCACCATGACCCCGACGAGAATCACCAGCGACAAGTAGTAGACGGACAACAACCCGTAGACCGACCCGATCCCGCGCAGTACGGGAGTCGGTGACAAGTCGACGTTCGGGGTGACCGACCCGGTGAACCACTTTTCCCGGAACAGCCATTCATTGGCTACCAGAGCGAAGCCGAGGGTCGTCACGGCCAACGTCAGCCCGCGCACCCGCAATGCGGGGATGCCGACCACAGTCAAGGTCACGGCGCCGGCAGCTCCGGCCGACAGCACCAGCACCGGGATGCTCAACCCGTGTGAGGCAAGCCGTGCCGCTACGAAAGCACCGACCCCAAGCACCGCAAAGTGTCCCAGGCTGAGCTGTCCGCCCCACCCGACAAGCATGGTCAGCGAGACGGCGACGATGGCGTAGATCAGGATCAGGCTCAGCTCGAAGCGATGACCTTCTGAGCGCAGACCCGGCAACAACGGGAGCAAGGCCGCGGACGCAATACCCACCACGCGCAGCAGCGCCGCATGGCGACGCACCAGCAGGCGGTCGCGAACATTGGCGGGTATCCGCATAGGTGCCCGGTCGTCAACCGCGGCACCCCGCGCGGCGAAGGCGCCGGCGACGTCGCCGCCGCGCAGGAGGACGACGAGCAGCACAACGGCGAACATCACCAGCAACGCGGTGCCGTCGTTGGAAGTGACTCCAATGGTGAGCTGCTCGACGACCCCGAGGGTGAGCCCGCCCACCAGCGCCAGCGGGATCGACGCGAACGCGCCGAAGGCGGCGGCACCGAGGGCTACGAACAGCTGCTCAGGTCCTAGCGCAGTGGCATTGAAGGTGGAGTCCGAGGGCGCCTGCAGGATTGCCGACACGGCAGACAGCGCCCCGGCTATCCCCCACGTCACGGCGCTCACCCGCGCCGGCGAGATGCCGCACAGTCTCGCCGCATCGGGGTTGACGGCCGCAGCGCGGATCATCTTGCCCAAGACGGTGTATCGCAGGAACAACGCGATCGCCGCGACCAGCGTCGGCACCAGGATCAGGATCAGGATGTACTGCCCGCCGAAGACGACCCCGCCGAACGTGAAGCCACTGCTGACGGGCAGCGGAAACCCCTTGAGCTGCAACCGCACCTGGTTGGGCTGCAACGCCGGAATGAAGAGCAGTGCGAGCATCAGCTGCGAGACACCGAGAGTGAGCAGGAGCACCGACACGGTGGATGAGGACCGTGCGCGCATCCGGCGGATGAACAAGCGCTCGACCAGCACGCCCGTGACGACGCCCGCGGCGATCGCCACAGGAAACGCGGCCCAGTAGCTCCACCCGGAGTCGAGGCACAGCTTGGCGAGGATCAACGCGGACAACGCGCCGAGCTGACCGTGCGCAAGGTTCAGGAACTTGTTCGCCCGGTACACGAGCACCAGCCCCACAGCGAGCAACCCGTAGAGCATGCCCGTGAGCACACCCAACATCAGCGAGCCGAGATTCAACGCTTCGACCCCCTGGTAGATGGCCTTCCGACGGGAGGACCGCGGCGTGGGCGAATGAAGATGTGGGGCAGCATGCCTCGCATGAACGCTGTTCGCAAGCGACCGCACCGACCGCACGTGCGCCGCGCGGATGGCTGACGTACCTTGCGTGGAGGTGAAAACAGTGCAATCGTCTGCCGAAATGCAACAACCTGGCTGTGTGCGCGATGAGTGACGGACCGGCATCGGATTCCAACGCACTTCTCGAGGTCCGAAACGTCGACTTCTCCTACGGCTCGATGCAGGTGCTCTTCGACGTCTCGCTGCAGGTCAGGGCTGGGGAGTCGCTCGCGCTGCTGGGCACCAACGGGGCGGGTAAGTCCACGCTGCTCCGCGTCATCACCGGCCTCGAGCGCGCACAACGAGGGCGCATCTTCTTCGCAGGCGACGACATCACAGCCACGGCCGCCGAACGGTTGCCCCGACGAGGACTCCTTCTCGTGGCAGGCGGCAACGGCGTGTTCGCCGACATGACGGTCAGCGACAACCTCGACATGGCCGCGCTTCCCGCTCGACGTCAGCGGCAGTCAGTACGTGAGCGCCGTGCCGCCGTCTACGACGTGTTCCCCCACCTTGCGAAGCGACTGGACCGACGGGCGGGCACCCTCTCCGGCGGCGAGCAGCAACAGCTGGCGCTCGCCAAGGCACTGTTGCTCGAGCCGCGCCTGCTCTGCATCGACGAGCTCTCGCTCGGGCTCGCACCGATCATCGTCGGGCAGCTCATGCAGCTCGTCCGCGACATTCAGAAGTCGGGTGTCGCGTTAGTCCTCGTCGAGCAGAGCCTCAACATCGCCGCCGAGATGTGCGACCGTGCGGTCTTCATGGAGAAGGGCGAGATCCGATTCGAGGGTGCGCCCAAGGATCTGCTCGAGCGCGACGACCTGGCACGGGCCGCCTTCCTTGGCACCGGCTGATGAACCTGCCCGTCTGATCAATGAACGTCATGGACCACCGGGAGGCACCGTGAAGCCGTTCCAGCAGCTGCGCATGTGGTTGCGCAATGGCCCACCGATCGAGTGGGCGCTCACGTCGGTGGCGTTCCTAGTCGTTGTGGGCCTCGTCGCCTGGGCGGCGATCCCGACCTCGGGCGGCGGATCGTCTGCGACGCTGGGCACCTTCCCCCCGCCCTCGCAGGCGCTGCACCACGGTGGCCACCCCGCCTCGGGCGGCAAACAACACGGCGGGCAAGCTCACACCGGTGGTGCACCCAGCGCGGGCGGAGCGTCCGCACTGCTCGGCGGGACCGGCTCGAGTGGGCCAAGCTCGTCCGGCGGCTCAGGCGGCTCAGGCGGTCCATCCGGGACGTCCGGCTCCTCAGGCCCGTCGAGCAGTGTCACCAAGTCGCCGACGCCGACCAGACATTCGCCGACACCTGGAAGTGGGTCGGGCAAGTCCGGCGGCAGTGGGCAATCGACGCCAAAGTGTCCGGCTGCCACGAATGTGCCGGGAGTCACGAACAGCACAATCACCGTCGGGGTCGTGGTCGTCGACCTCGGCGCGCTGAACTCACTCGCCGGGCTCGCGAGCGCGAAGAACGAGGAGACCGCCTATCAGGCGGTCTTCAACAGCATCAACGCGCACGGCGGCGTGGCCTGCCGCAAGCTGGTTCCGAAGTTCTACTCCGACAACGTCATCAGCGCGAGCTCGGAGCAGACCGCCTGCCTGAACATCCAGCAGGACAACGACTTCGCGGTGATCAACAACCTGTACAACCCACAGACGATCACCTGCATCCCGCAGGCCAAGATTCCCAACTTCTGGTACACCTCACCGCACGTGCCGACCCTGCGGAAGTACTACCCCTACATCCTGTCCTGGGCGCCGGACTACGACCGGCTGATCGCGGACTACATCCTCGGTGCGAAGCAGGTCGGCTGGTTCAAGGGAACCAAGAAGGTCGGCATCCTCGACTCGACCTGCTACCCCGACGAGAGCACTGACATTCGCAAGGAGCTGACCCGCGCGGGCTATCCGTCGAAGACCTGGTCCGTCTACAACTACGGATGCAGTACGAGCGCCCTCGGCGAGGCAACCTCTGCCCAGCAGACCGCTGCCGCGGTGCAGTTCAAGAACGCTGGGGTCAACCGCGTAGTCAGCGTCGCCTACGACACGACACCGGGGTTCGCCAAGGCGGCGCAGAATCAGCACTACTACCCGAAGTACGCGCTGATGAGCGACGCCGAGGTCCAGCTCACCGACCACTCGACGGATCGCAACCCGGGCAGCATGAACGACGCGCTCGACATCACGACCGACCAGGTCGGCGGCCAGGACACGGCGGGGTACAAGTTCAACTCTGCGACCAAGGCCTGCGACAAGGTGATCAGCAAGGCTGGCCTGCCGGCACCGACGAGCGCAGACGCGAAGACCGCCGGCGCGCTCGAAGGCGTCGCGTGCGTCAGCACCTCGATGTTGGTCGCCGCCATCGAGAACGCGCCAGCCCTCAACCGATCCTCGCTGGCGGCTGGGCTGGCGCGCGCCGGAAGGATCGACCTCGGCTTCCCCGCGGGCCCCGCGGCCTTCAACGCCGACGATCCGACGGGCGGCGAGTACTGGCGGACGGGTGCCTTCCATTACGGGTGCAACTGCTGGGTCGTCACGAGCCAGAAGTGGCGACCCGGATTCACCCCATAGCTGCGATCACAACTGCGCCCCAAAGGAAGACATGACTGCCCACTCACCCAGCGATCTACACCTGGGCGCCTTCACCTCTGACGGACCGTGGGTCGTCGAGCCCGCCACGATGCCGTGGCGGGCCGGACTCGACGAGCGCCGCGAAGCCACCAAGCAGCAGGTGCCCGCGCTGATTCGCCGCCGCCTGCTTCCGGGAATGCACGCTTTGCGGGTTACGGCGGTCTTCGCGAGACTGGTGCTGCCGTGGTGGCTGTTCGAGCGACGTCGCGGAGGCGACGAGGCGATCGGCAAGCTCGCCCTCCGGCTGCGTCGCGCGTTCGAACGCCTAGGCCCGACCTTCATCAAGCTGGGCCAGCTCATCGCCTCCGGTGACGGCTTGCTTCCGGCTCCGTTGATCACCGAGTTCAAGAAGCTGCAGGACCGAGTGGTCGAGATGCCCCTCGCTGCGGTGCTGCGAGTCGTTGAAGCCGAACTCGGTGGACCAGTGTCAGCCCTGTTCGAAACCTTCGACCAGACACCGATCGCCGCAGCATCCATCGCACAGGTGCACGGCGCTACGCTGCCCGGCGGCCAACAGGTCGTGGTCAAGGTCCAACGCGAGGGCATCGCCGAGACCGTGCGGAAAGACCTTCGGGTCATGATGTGGCTCGCTCGGCTGCTCGTCGGCCGGATCAAGGCGGCGGGCCTTGCCAATCCTCCCGCCTATGTCGAGCTGTTCGCCGAAACCATCGTCGAGGAGCTCGACTTCCAGCTCGAGGCACAGAACCTGCTCGACATCGCCGAGGTTCTCGCGCGTACCGAACAGCGGCAGATCGTCTGTCCCCGGCCGCATCCGACGCTCGTCACTCGTCGCGTGCTCGTGATGGAACGCCTCTATGGCTACCGGATCGACGACATCGACCGAATCAACGCCGCGGGGATCGACACCGCCCGCGAGATGCTCCGCGGTCTGCTCAGCAGCTTCTTCGAAGGTGCGATCATCTTCGGCGTCTTCCATGGCGACCTCCACGCCGGCAACACGCTGGTGACCGAGGACGGCCGCGCGGCGCTGTTCGACTTCGGGATCACCGGGCGTTTCCCGGAGTCGAAGCGGCTTGCCGTGATGCAGATGATGATGGCGTCGGCAACCCAGGACTATCGGGCGCAGCTGTCGGCCTTGGTGGAGCTCGGCATGTTCCCTGCCGACACCGACGTCGATGCTGTCCTCGCCGACCTCGACATGGACTCCCTCACCGCAGCGGTGACCGCCGCTCCGGACACCGCGGTGATGGTCGACAGCATGAAGCTGGTGTTCGGCAAGCTGATCGGATACGGCGGCCGGATCCCGAAAGAGCTGATGCTGCTCATCAAAGGCGTCATCTACCTCGACGGTGCGATCACAACGCTGGCCGCGAATCTCAACATCGGCGACGAGGTCAGCCACCTCTTCAGCTACATGCTCGAAACCCACGGTGACGCGCTCGCGGTCGCGTTGGGGTTCGACGTCCGGCTCATGAACATCGACCCGAAAGAGATGATGGCGCAGATGACCGCGATGTCCGGGCTGGACACCGACGGGGACGTCACCTTTGGCGAGATGCGCCGGCTCCAGGCACAACAGCAGGCGGAGATCCGAGAGCTGATCCAGCCGGGCAAACGCAGGAAGTCCACTGCATAGGCGCCCGTGACCAGCGAGGCGACGTGTCGTCGGGCGCGCCGCACCGCGATCGGCCTAAGTGCGGTCGTCGCGGTATGCCTGGCCTCACCCGCAGTCTCTGCCGCGAGCGGCGCAGAGGTGCTTGGGTCGCTCGCGATCTCCCACGGCAGTGAGCCGAATCCGACGGTGACGGGCCCGTTAGCTGGCGGTGTGCATGGCCATCCGTTCCTCGCCGCGGGCTTCGACGTCGCGGCCTACGGCTATACGCAACGTGAGTTCGTGTTCTCCGGCACGGCGAAGGCCTACAACGCGCAGAAGCCGCCCGCGTCCTACGCGACTCGGATGCTGGTCTACGCCCCGAAGAACCCAGCGCGGTTCAGCGGAACAGTGGTAGTCGAGTGGGACAACGTCACCGCCCAGTTGGACGCGCCCGCCGACTTCGAGTGGACCTACCCACAGGTGACGGCAGACGGCGATGCCTATGTAGAGGTGACGGCGCAGCAGGTCGGGGTGTGTGGCCTAGGTCTGACTGGGGATCCGGTTGCGGGCAAGGTCGCGGTCTGTACGCCGACGTCGCTGAAAGGGTTCGACCCCGTGCGATACGCCGCGCTTCACCATCCGGGCGACGCCTACTCCTACGACATCTTCTCCCAAGCACTGCAAGCGGTGAAGCATCCCGACGGAATCAACCCACTCGGCCAGTTGCACCCACGGGTGGTGTTGGCCGCCGGTGAGTCACAGGCGGCATTCGAGCTCGACGACTACATCCGGTACGGCGCGGATGCCGCGGCACGGCTCGCCGACGGGTTCCTCATCGACTCCGACCTCAACGCGCCGGAACCCAGCGCCTACCGAGTGCCGACGCTGTTCATCTGGGGCGAGGACTCCGCGCAGCAGGTCACGAAGACGTCCGGGCGCAATCACGTCGCATGGTCGGTGTCCGGCGCCGGTCACACCGACTACTGGCTGTTGCAGCATCTTGTTCCCGTGATCGCCGGCACAGAGCTCAACACTCCACCGGTGTCCAAGCCCCGCGAGGCGGCGCTCGAGCGCACCGACGGCGACTACGGACAGGAAGGCGGCGTCCTGTCCGATACCTGCGCGGGTGGCGAGCAGTACCCGCGTCGCTACGTCCTCGACGCCGCGATCAACGACCTGGCTCACTGGGTCCGGACCGGCACGCGCGCGCCGACCGTTCCGCCCCTGGAGTTCAGCAGCCGGGGACTCCCGCCGAGCCCGCTGTTCAACCTCGGCGTCATCTTCAAGACCGACCCGCAAGGCAACGCGCTCGGCGGCCTGCGAGAACCGGTCATCACCGTCCCGGTCGCGACCTATATCGGCAACGCCTGCCCGCTGCTCGGCACGTCGACGCCCCTGACACACCGCCAGCTCGCCAGGCTCTACCCCACCCACGCCGTCTACGTGCGCAAGATGATCAAGGCGACGACCACTGCGGTACGACGCAGGTTCATGACCGTACGAGATGGACGGGACCTGATCGCCCGAGCCTGCCGCTCCGCGATCCCGGCCTGGGGCACGACATCGGCCAAGGCGCAACCAGCCATGTGCAGACGCCCGTACGAAGAATAAGGTGGGCTTGTACTCAATGAGTTAGAGGTATTAGCGATTTCAGAAAGGACATTCACGATGGCGGGACGGCTGGAGGGCAAGGTCGCCTTCATCACCGGTGCAGCACGTGGCCAGGGCCGCAGCCATGCGATTCGCATGGCACAGGAGGGCGCCGACATCATCGCGGTCGACATCTGCCGCCAGATCGACTCCAACCCGTATCCGCTGTCCACTCCTGAGGACCTTGCCGAGACCGAGCGCACGGTCAAGGAGCTAGGCCGTCGCATCATCGCCCGCCAGGCCGACGTTCGCTCGCGTCCTGAGCTGCAGGACGCGTTGGAGGCGGGCATCCGCGATCTCGGCAGGCTCGACGTTGTCGTAGCTAACGCGGGCATTCTTCCCATGGCCATGGGAACGCCCGAGCGCCTGGACTTCTCGGATGCCGTCGACGTCGACCTCGTTGGCGTGATCAACACGGTCGTCGCCTCGCTGCCTCAGCTGCCGCAGCACTCCTCGATCATCATCACGGGCTCGACCGCGGGGATGATGCCCAACACCACGGACAACCCCGCGATGGGACCCGGCAGCGCCGGGTACGGCTGGTCGAAACGAATCCTCATCGAGTACACCGAGCAGCTTGCGCTGCAGCTCGCGCCAGAGTTCATCCGGGTGAACTGCGTCCACCCGACGAACGTCAACACGCATCTGCTGCACAACGACGGTCTCTACAGCGTGTTCCGCCCAGACCTCGAGAACCCGACCCGTGAGGACGTCGAGCCGGCCTTCACGTTCTTCCAGGCGATGCCGATCCCCTACGTCGAGCCGGTCGACATCTCCAACCTGGTGCTGTTCCTTGCCTCGGACGAGTCGCGCTACATCACCGGTCAGCAGATTCGGGTAGACGCCGGCTCGTTCCTGAAGTTCCCGAACGGCCCGACCGGCTGACCCCATGGACCTCGGGATCAGCGGCAAGGTAGCGCTCGTCGTCGGTGGCAGCAGAGGGATGGGGAGGATCGCCGCCGGCCTGCTTGCCGCGGAAGGCTGCAACGTCGCGGTAGTCGCGCGCACGAGGACTGACGTCGATGAGGCGGTCTCCGAGCTGGTCGCGGGAGGCACGCTGGCGTTCGGGGTATGCGCGGACATCTCTAGCGCGTCGGACGTCGATCGCGCGGTCCGCGAGGTCACAGACGCGCTCGGCCCGCCGCTGATCGTGATCGGCCAAACCGTCTTCCAGGCTCCCGGCGACTTTCGCGACATCACCGATCCGGAAACCTACGTCGAGTCCTTTCGGGCCTACACCATGAGCCAGATCTATCTCCTCCACGCGGTGCTGCCCGGGATGCAGGCAGCGGGTTGGGGCCGCTTCGTCCATGTCGGCTCAGCCACGGCCAAGGAGCCGACGGGCGAGATCCACCACGTCGTCGCGAATGCGACGCGTCCTTCGACGGTCGGGCTGCTCAAGACCGTGGCCGACGAGTACGCGCGCTACGGCATCACCGTCAACACGATCGCGCCCGGTTGGATCGAGACCGAGAACGCCCAGCGGTACATGCGCGAGAACGTGGGCGCGACCAATGAAGAGGAGCGCCGACGGTTCATGCTCGACAAGGCAGGCGTGCCGGCCGGCAGGATGGGCGACCCCGCCGAGATCGCGTCTGCGATCGCCTACCTGTGTTCGGAACAGGCCGGCTACATCACCGGCGCCTGGATCGAGGTCGACGGCGGCCACCACCGCTCCGCCATGTAACTCTTCTGCGCGCCTCAGCCGTCGGAGGGCACGAAGCTCGGCGCGATGAACTCGCCGTCGTCGGAGACCGGCTCGAGGAGGGCCTGCACCGGCATACCGACCCGTACGGCGTCGGGTTCGGCAAGCACCGTCGCCGACAGTCGCAGGCCCGCCTGCTCCTCGAGCTCGACAAGGGCGACGACGTACGGCGGTCGGCGGCCCGGCACGGTGGCCTGGCGGATCACGATGAAGCTGTAGACGGTGCCCCGGCCACTGACGGGTTCGAAGGTCGATGCGCCGCCGCAGCGCCGGCAGTTCTCGGTGGGTGGGTGCTGCCAGACCCGGCACGACTGACAGCGGGAGATCGTGAGGCGCCCTTCCCGGGTCGCCGCCCAAAAGCCTTCGGTCTCCGGATCGGGCAAGGGCATGGGCGCGGAGAACGTCGAAGCCGTCATGGTTCGTCCCTCGAGTAGATGTTGGCGCCGCCATAAGGACCGCCACCAGCCGTCACCAGCGCCAGCCTTGCGTCGGCGACCTGGCGGGACGCGGCAGCACCACGAAGCTGCAACGCCGCCTCGTAGTGGTGGTTAAGTCCGTGGATGTAGCCCTCCGAGAGCAATCCGCCGTGGGGGTTCACGACGACGTCACCGCCATACGTCGCGCGGCCCTCGGCAAAGAACGCGCCAACGCCGCCCTTCTCGCAGAACCCATAGCCCTCCATCGTGGCCATGACGGTGTAGGTGAAGCAGTCGTACATGCAGGCCACATCCATGTCCGCGGGTGACAGACCGGTACGCGCCCAGATCTTCGGGCCGGCACTTCGCGCGTACATCTCGGTCGGGTCGTCCCACTGCGACCAGGGAACGCCGCTTTGCGAGTTGGAGGATCCGACCAGCCACACCGGCGGGTTCGCGCATCCCTGCGCGACATCCTTGCGAGCCAGCACGATCGCGACCGCGCCGTCGACTTCGGCCGTGCAGTCGTAGACCCGGAACGGCTCGTTGATCCACCGACCCGCGAGATAGTCCGCCATCGTCATGGGCGTGCGCATGGTGGCGTGCTCGTTCGGTATCGCGTGCGCGCGCTGAGTGATCGCGATCTGCCCGAGATCCTCACAGGTCGAGCCGTAGACGTGCTGATGCCGACGCGCCCACATCGCAAACCACTGCGGCGGAACGACCCACCCCGATGGCGCGTCGAACTGCGGGCCGTCGGCGATCCGGATCGGACCCTCGACCGTGCCGAACCGATGTCCGGACCGACCGTTGAGCGACCGGTAGACCACCACGACGTCACACATCCCGGCCTCGATGACGGCCGCGGCGGTCGCCACCTGGTCGGCGACGGCGTTGCCGCCGGCGTACATCGAGTTGGCCCAGGCGAGCTCATCGATTCCGATCGCCCACGCGACGTCTATCGGTTGGCAGGAGTCGTTGACCTGGTACGTCGTCATCCCGTCGACGTCCGACGGCGAAAGCCCCGCGTCGACGAGGGCTGACCGGGTGGCCTCGGCCGCCATCGCCCGTGTCGTGCGACCCGACGCCTTTGTGAACGCGGTACGACCGATCCCCACGACCGCGACGCTCACGACGCCACCTCCCGGACCACCCGCGGCTCCCGCGGCAGGCCGAGGATTCGCTCGGCGATCTGCGTCCGCACGACCTCCGACGTGCCGCCCGCGATCGTCAGGCAGCGGGCGAACAGATAGTCGTGTGCCCACTCGGGCTCGGCACCCGTCACGAGAGCTGCTCCCGCAATCCGCGCTCCGAGGTTCACGACCCGCTGCGCATGTTCGCCGGCGAGCAGCTTCGCGATGTTCCCCTCGACGCCTGGCGGGCCGTCGGACATCACCCGTTCGAGCTGACGCAGGTTGAGGGCCTTCAGCGCCTGTGCCTCCGCGAGCAGTCCGCCGATCTCGCGCAGGATTCCGTCGTCGACGCAAGCATGACGGGAGAGCAGCGCGAGAAGTGCCTCGGCCTCGAGGGTGACGGGGTTGGCCCCGATCGAGAGGCGCTCGTTGGCAAGCGTCGAAAGCGCGACCTTCCAACCCCCACCCAGAGCACCGATGACGTCGCCGTCCGGGACGAACACCTCGTCGAGAAACACCTCGTTGAACAGCGTCTCGCCGGTGATCTCGGTCAGTGGCCTGACGTCGACCCCTGCCGCGGACAGGTCGATCGCCATCGCAGTGATCCCGGCATGAGTCGTCGCCTTCGGGTCGGTACGCACCGTGGCGAGACCCATCTGACACATATGGGCTTCGCTCGTCCACACCTTCTGGCCGTTGACGACCCACCCTCCTTCGACCCGATGTGCGCGAGTCGCCACTGCAGCGGCGTCGGATCCTGCGCCGGGTTCGCTGAACAGCTGACACCATCGCAGCGTGCCCTCCAGGCTTGGCCACAGATAGCGGTCACGCTGCTCCTGCGTTCCGTGCTGCAGGATCGTGGGGAGAACCCACTCGCCGAGGCCGAGGCTCTGCCGCGGCAGCTCGCTCAGCTCCTCCTCCAGCACGAGCTGCTCGACGGCGCCTGCACCCCGGCCGTAGGGCTGCGGCCAGTGCGGCACGAGGTATCCGGCTCGCGCCGCCAGCGGTTGCCGCTGCTCGGGCACGGCTGCCCGCCAGGTCTCGAGGAACAGGCGCGCCTCGCCGCGAAACCCTTCCGCCTCCGGTGGAAGGTCGACCGACGGCGACCTCCGCACCCCGGCGGCGTATCGGTCGTAGACCGCGTGCGCGGCGCGTTCGGCGGGACCGAACACCGCCGCGAGAGCCGTCGCCCGCCGCAGGTAGAGATGTGCGTCGTGCTCCCAGGTGTAGCCGATCCCGCCGTGCAGCTGGATGTTCTGCTGCGCCGCCGACACGAACGCCGGAAGCGCGACCGACGCCGCGACCGCCGTCGCGAGCTGGGACTCGGGCGTCTCGTCCGAGAGCCGGGCCGCGTCCCATACCGCCGCGCTGGACAGCTCCGTCGACACGAGCAGGTTGGCGCAATGGTGCTTCACAGCCTGGAAGCTGCCCACCGGCCGGCCGAACTGTTCGCGCACTCCCACGTAGGCAACGGCAGCCTCCAGGCAGGTCTGCATCCCACCCACGGCGATCGCCGCAGCCGACAAGGCCGCGAAGCGGCGCAGCACTGGTGCAGCACCGACCAGCAGCTCCTCGACGCGGGCGCCGCGCGCGGTCACGTGCACGAGAGGGAGTCCGGGATCGAGCGCGTGGTCGACCGCCGCGACAGTGCAGCAGCTCAGATCCTCGACGACCGCGACGTCCTCGCCCACGACGAGGAGCAACAGCGCGGACGAGTCGCGACCGACGACGACGGGCCATGAGCCCGACAGCTCGGTTCCATCGCGCTGTGCCTGCCCCGCCAGCGCGACACCGGCGTCGAGCGAGCCATCGCACAGCGACGGGAGCAACCGGTCAGGAGCGACCGACGTCGCGACGACAGTTGCGAGCGGGTCCAGCGGAGCGCACTGGCGACCAAGCCGCTCGAGCACGATCGCCGTCTCGGCGAACGTCTGGCCACTCCCGCCTACCGCCTCGGCGACATGCAGACCCCACCAGCCAAGGTCACACGCATCGCGCCAGTAGCCAGGCCTGCCATCGAGCACACGGTTGAGCGCCCGGCGCGCATCGCTGAGCGCGGCGTGATCGGAAAGCACCGCGTCGGCGACCTCGGCCAGAGCGCGGTGTTCGGGTGTGATTGCGAGTGCCACTCATCCTCCGTCACGACGGTCGGGTGTCATTTGACTATCTGCTCCATCGGTCGCTATCTCGTCACGATCGGCACGTCCGGACCGGGGCGACGTTGACCAGACCGACGATCGCAAGCGCTCGCCTTGCGGTGACGCACCGGCCCCGTGGTGCGGTCGTTTCCCGACAGTGGCGATGACGCAACCAGCCCGGAACGGTGAGGACCAACGACCAGGCGACCATCTCGTAGACCGGCAGTTGGTAGCGGGCCCCGGCCCACAAGCTCAGATCGTGGATCACCGACGGATACGCCACCAGCTGGGTACGAACGGCGATCAGCTCCATGGCGACCTCGAAGCACAGCACCGACGCCCACGCCGCCATGAACAGGAACCCGATGGGCCTGGCCGGTCGCAATCCAAGACGCATAGCTGTAGATGGCGAGCGCAATGACCGCGGCTCCGGCGCAGGGCCAGGCGCGAGACGTCCGGGCCATCGTCAGGGGGACTCGAGTCGTGGTCCGCGCGGCTCCCAGAAGCCCATCGTCACCGTCGCGAGGTCAAGAGCCGGCGACAACGTCATTGCGCCCGACCCGAGCCGCGCCATGAACTCGGTCATCACCGTCGCCGGCTCCGCGGCGACCTCGTAGACCGCAAGGTAGCCGTGGGCCGGCGGTGGAATGTCGGCGAGATCGTTCGCCGGAAGCTCGTGCGGCTTCAGCATGTAGCGCTGGGCGGTGCTGATCCCCGGGACCGCCAGCACCTCATGGACATGTGTCTCGTCGTACCACTTGTTGAACGCATCCTCGGCGCCGTCCACGGGATTGGACAACACGAAGAACAGGCTGTCGGACACAGTGACCCCTCTCAGCAGAGCGCCAGATGACCGTTGGCTGTCACGTTGCTACCTGGCAGTATCGTCTAGGTAATTTGACGATGTCACCTGTATAGCCACCGGCGATGTGAGGCCGCATGAGCGAGACGGTAAGCGAGTTCGACTTCACCAACGCCCCGATGGCGAAGAGCCGCACCGACGGCTGGCGGTGGGTGCGCGACGCGGGCGAGGTGTTCCAGGCGGCCAACGGCACTTGGATCCTCACGAGCCCCGAAGCCGTGCAGTACGCCCATCGCAACCCTGACCTGTTCTCATCGGCGAAGGCGTTCGACCAGCTCGGCAGCCCGGTCACCCTGATCCCGATAGCGATCGACCCGCCTGATCACGCCCGCTACCGACGGGTCCTCGACCCGATGCTCGCCCCCAAAGTCATCAACGAGATGGACGAGGCGTTGCGGGCGCAGGCACGCGAGCTGATCCAGGCCTTCATCGATCGTGGCGAGTGCGACATTGTGGATGACCTCGCTCGCCTCTACCCCACGCAGGTATTTCTCACTGTCTTCGGCCTGCCACTGGCCGATCGCGACCAGTTCATCCAATGGGCTGAGACGATCATCGAGAACTCGGGCCAGACCCTGGAAGATCTGTCGCCGGAGCTGGTCGAGAACGCCCTCGCATTGTTCGGGTACCTGCAAACCTGCATCGCGGACAAACGCGCAAAGCCCGGGGACGACATGCTCTCGCGGATTCTTTCGATCGAAGGCGACGAGGCGTGGACCGAGGAAGAGGTCCTCGGGTTGTGCTTCCTGTTCGTACTCGCCGGGCTCGACACCGTGACCGCAATGATCGGGTTCATGATGCACGAGCTCGCTCGCGATCCCGAGCTGCGCAAACGCATCATCGCGGACAACAGCCTCGTCCAGCCGATGATCGAGGAGGTGCTACGCCTCGAGCCGCCCGCCCCTATGACACCGCGGGTGACCACTTGCGAGGTAGAGGTGTGTGGCGTGACTATCCCGGCCGACTCGTTGGTGATGCTCTGCCTCGGGACCATCAACCGCGACAGCGACACCTTCCCGCAGGCCGACTCGGTCGATCTCGACCAGGCCGACAAAGGTCATCGCGCTTTCGGTGGCGGCAACCACCGATGCCTCGGCTCACACCTCGCTCGCCGGGAGCTGCGGATCATCGCGGAGGAGTTTCACAAGCTGGTCCCGGACTACCAGATCGCGCCAGGATTCGAGCCGGAGATCGCCTGGCCCTCGGGCACCTTCCACCTAAAGCACCTGCCACTCGTCTTCGCTGCGGCAGCGATCCGATGAGGGTCTCGATCGACCACGCTCGATGCAGCGGGCACGGCCGTTGTTACGTGACGGCGCCCGAGGTCTTCACCGACGACGACGCGGGATACGGCCAGGTCATCGGGGACGGTTCGGTGACCGACGCACAGCTCGGGTCGGTGGAGCTTGCGGTCGCCGCGTGCCCGGAACAGGCGGTCACACTTGACCGGTAGGAGAGCGTGACGGCGTCCCGCGCGCGATACCTATAGACAAGTTAAGTATATTGCGTGGGCCATTGCCCCGCGATCGATCCTTGGGCAGCATCGGGAGTCCTCATGCACCTGTTTGGTAAGCGGCGCCGGTCGCTGGCGATCATCGCGATCCTCGGCGTCCTGGCGCTGTCCGCATGCGGCAGCCGGCGCTCCCACGCCGCACTCGAGAACGCGCTGCGCGGCTCCGCCGTCGTCAGCGCGACCCAGGCGCCCGGCACGATCACCGCTCCGTCCACGGTGGCGACCACCGGTGGTGGTGGCGGCGCGACCGCGACCGGCGGCGCGGGCTCGACCGGCGGCGCTACCGCGGCGGGCAGCGGCAGCCCGACCGTCGGCGCGACTACCGGCGGATCGACGACTGGGCCGACAACAGGGTCCACAAGCACGACGACCGGCGGATCCGCCACCGCGACGAACAGTCTCGTCCCCGGCGTCGAGAAGTGTGCGGCGCAGAAGGCACCGGTGATCATCGGCAGCGTCGGGGAGCAGTCCGGGCTCGCAGGTGCAGCGGTCGCCGGCGGAGCCTCGACCGTAGCGGCGTGGGCGGGCTACGTGAACTCGCTGGGCGGCCTGCGCTGTCATCCCATCAAGTTCATCAAGGCCGATGACGGCGCCGAGCCCTCCGAGAACGCGGCCCTCACCCAGCAACTCGTCGAACAAGACCATGTCGCGGCATTCGTCTACAACAACGCGCCGCTCGCGGCGACGGGCGGTGAGAACTATCTGATCTCCCACCACATCCCGGTGGTCGGCTCGGAGGGCGCAGACGACTTCTACAACGACTACCCGAACTTCTTCCCGCAGATGTCCTCGGGCAAGTGGGCGATCTACGCCAGCTACGCGGGCCTGCCGAGCCAGCTGACACCGTCGCAGCGCTCGCACGTCGCGCTCATCTACTGCATCGAGGCGTCGGCGTGCTCGATCTTCGGGAGCGCGCAGGGGAAAGCTGACATCGCAAACGAGGGGATGCACCTCGTCTACTCGGCCAGCGCGTCGCTCACCGCGCCATCCTTCACGTCCCAGTGTCTCGGCGCAAAGCGTGCCGGCGCCACGTTCCTCATCATCGTCCTGGATCCCAACAGCATCCACCGCGCTGCTGCCAACTGTCGGGCGGCCGGCTATGCCGGCAAGCTAGGCACCGTGGCCAGCGTCGTCATACCGGACGACACCAGTGACACGAACCTCAACGGCGTCATCTTCGACAGCATCGTGGAGCCGTGGACGACGACGGGTAATCCGCAGATCACGCTGATGAACCAGGTGATCCGTCAGTACGCGCCAGGGCTGAGCCCGATCGGCACGCCGGTGCAGGGTTGGACCTCCGCTCAGATCTTCGCCTACTCCTCGACCTTCTGGCCGGACAAGGAGACGATCACCAGCGCCGACATCACGACTGCCCTGGACAAGGTGCGCAACTACGACGTCGGCGGGCTGACCGGGTCGATCAGCTACTACCCGGGCAAGCCGGCGCCTCCGGTGGTCTGTTGGTACAACATGGGCATGGACAACGGGAAGTTCTACACCCCGAACAACGGCAAACGATTCTGCAAAGAGCCATGAGCACACCTCAGGAGCAGACCGTGCGCGCGCTGCTCGACGCGATCGCTGCGAAAGACATCAAGACGGCGGTCGAGACCTTCGCGCCTGACGCGACCTATCACGTCAGCGCTTGGAAGGATCCGGTGATCGGCACCGCCGCCATCACCGCGGAGTTCGAGCGGCAGGCCGGGATCTTCGCCGACTTCTCCTACGAGATCCGCTGGATGGTCTCCACGGAGTCCTCAGTGTTCAACGAGCGAATCGACAGCATGAGGATCGGCGGCAAGCCGGTGTCCCTGCATTGGGCGAGCGTCGTTGAGCTCGACGGCGACGGCAGGATCTCCGCGATGCGCGACTACTACGACACGGCGGAACTACAGAGCCAGCTCGCGTCTTAGCGGTCGGTCACCGCAGCCGGTTGATCGACGCCTCGGTCATTGCGACGATCCGGTTGGGGTAGCCGCTCGATTGCTCCAAGGAGATCGCTCCGCTCCGCACCGCGTTGTCGGCGATGACGCTCGTGATCAGCATGATCCCGACGTCCGCGAGCAGCTCGTAGTAGTCGACCTCACCGACTGACCTGCCTGCGAGCTCTGCGTAGCGCCGGATCGTCCCGTCGCGATCCGCGACGCCTTCTAGTCGTTGTGCGCCACGTGCTTCACACAGCAAGTTCTCGAACATCAGCCACCACCCGAGGTCCATCCCTGGCGGTCCGGTAGTCGCTGCCTCCCAATCCAGCATCGCCGCGACGCCGAGGTCGTCGGCGAACACGATGTTGCCCATCCGCGCATCGCCCCAGATCACCACCTCGGCGTCGTCAGCAGGCATCAGGTCGCTGACCATTCCAAGCGCGGTTGCCAGCACCTCACCGCCGTACCGTCGTCCCGGCTCACACGCGTCGTACCAGCGCTGCACCATCGCTACGTTGCGCGCGAGGGCCGTCCCTTCGCCAGGTTCGACGAGGAACTCGAACCCGTCATGCGGGTCGACGCGGTGCAACGCGACCATCGCCGACAGCCCGTTGTCGTAGAGCTCGGTACGCCGAGCGGGCGCGAGCTCGACCGTCCATCCCCGCGAGTGCCAGCTCGGTACGTCGACGGGGATCCGTCCGTCGACCCGATCCATCACGTAGAACGCAGCGCCGAGCGCGGAGGTATCGGTCTCGACGAACCGAACCCGCGGGACCGCCACCCCGGCAAACGGCGCCAGCGCTTGCATCGTGCGGGCCTGGCGGACGGCGTCGCTCGCGAGGTAGACCTGATGATCGGCCTGCTGCAATCGCAGGACCAGGTCGTGAGTATGGGGCTCCCCCTTGCCATCACGCCACGATGCATCGAAGAGCACCGTCTGGCCGGAGAAGCCGGCGTTCGGGGTCGACACGTCGCCGATCGATAGGTTGCTACATCCGTCGGCAAGGAGCCGGTCGGTGAGCCAGCCGCTGATCGCGTCACGATCGGGTAGCGGCACCGCGGCCCTATCGTTCGAGGATGGCAACGGGAGACCAGACCGTGCACATCGATGTCCGCCGGCTCGGTGCATACGTGTTGCCCGGGCGGGTCTGCGACCCGCGACCGGTCGTCACCCAGGCGCAGGCGGCAGAGGCACTCGGCATGGGCACCGTCTGGCTCTCCGAACGTTGGGGCACGAAGGACCTCGGCGTGATCGCCGGCGCGCTGAGCCAGACGACCTCCTCGGTTCGAATCGCCTCGGGCATCACGCAGTTCCTGGTACGCCAACCGGCGGTGCTGGCTTCGATGGCCATGACGTCACAGGCCATGACCGGCGGGCGGATGGTCCTCGGATTCGGCCGATCGGTCGCCTCGCTGTATCGCGCGGCCGGGCTACCCGCCATGACCAGCCAGGTTCTGGTCGACTCGGCGGACATGCTGCGGCGGCTGTGTGCGGGCGAGAAGGTCTCCTACGACGGGCCCGCCGGCGCCTTTCCGTCGCTGCGCCTCGCGGACGTGCCCGACGCGCCGGTCCCGCCTCTGGTCCTCGCGGCGATCGGACCAAAGACTCTCGAGCTCGCCGGCGCCCACTTCGACGGCGTTCTGCTCCATCCGTTTCTCACCCCGGAAGCGGTCGGACGCTCGGCCCAGATCGCGCGGAGGGCGGCCGAGGCTGCGGGGCGCGATCCGAACGCGCTCACCGTCTACGCGACCGTCGTGACGGCATCGGGCCTGCCGGCTGAGGAAGAGGCCGCGGTGGTCGGTGGCCGTGCGGTCACATACTTTCAGATCCCCGGCTTTGGCGAGCAGCTCGCCGCGGTCAACGGCTGGGACACGGGGCCGCTTGATGACCTGCGTTCGCACCCACAGCTCACGGGCATCCGGGGTGCAGCCGACTCGGTACGCACCCGCGACCAGCTGACCGAGGCGGCCGATGCCCTGCCGCGCGAGTGGTTGACGTCGGCCTCCGCGGTCGGCAGCCCTCAGGAGTGTGCCCGAAGGCTCGACGACTTCATCCGCGCTGGGGCGGACGAGCTCGTGCTGCACGGCAGCACGCCTGACCAGCTCGGCGACGTCGTGCGCGCTACCTCCGATGGCGGTCCCCGAAGGTGATGTCGGCAAGCCGGGCGATGCCCGGGATGTCGCGCCCGACCCATGACGGCTTTGCGATGTGACCAGCCGGTGGACGAGCCCAGTCGATCCAGTCGCCCCAGTCGGCGCGCGAAAGCGTGTCGGCATCAGGATGGCTCGAGACAGCGGCGACCCAATCGGTGCCGAGCAGCCGCATCTCTCGGGTCGTCCACCAGTCATCCTCTGAGGCCCACTTGCCGTTGCCGGCGTACTGGATGACCTGAAGTGAGGGGCATTCGAACGGTGCCCCTCCCGGCTGCGGGTTGTCGGCGCGGTTGATCACCTTGTAGACCACCTGCGAGCCGTCGATGTTGTACCAGACCAGTGGCGAGTAGACGAAGGACGCGTAGGACATCGTCCCCTCGAGGAACCGCTGGATCTCTGCGGGTCCGTGGAACGTTCCCCAGTAGTGGTCGTTGTACGTCGCCTCGTCGGTGAACAGCTGCGACCAGGCAATCCAGTCCTCGAGGACCGGGCCTGTCATGAAGTAGTGGCGGAAAGCCTGCTCTACCTCTTCACGTGGATAGGTCGTCTCACTCATCAGGCCTCCAGCCCTCGGCGTCGGCGCGCATCAGCGGCTTGCGGTGCGTGGTTTCGCTCATAAGTCTCGAGCCACTCCGGCGGCAGCGCCTTCCAGGCATCCCCGACGTTGAGGCGATGCCCGTCACGCAGTCGTTCGGAGGCGACGACATCGGCGAGAAAGACTGTGTTCTCCTCGCAGTCCATCGAGTTGACGACCCGGCCTTCGACGTATGCGAGCGCGTCCGTGAGGATCGGGCAGCCCGTCACGCCATCCTTGGTCGCGAGCGACCCGAGCTTGTCTCCATCTCGTCCGGATGCCGCGCCGAGCGCCATGATGATCGATAGCGAGCTGGCGAGGGCCTCGGGCGGATCAGCGGCAAGAAGGTGCATCGCGAACACGCCCGAACCCACCACGAGATCGTGGGTGAGGTTGTACTTCGACAACCCGATCATCGCCCGCGGCGCGTCGGCGACGATGCTTCCCGACCCGCCCGACAGCGCGATCAGCCCGTTCGCTGTTTCGCCGGAGCGGGTCGTGACCGCGAGCGGATACATCCGAAGGCCCCCGAGCGTGAAGGCGGCCGCGTCGAGGTCCACAGGGCGACCGTAAACGCTCGCGTCAGATCGCGTCAACGAAGGGCCAACGCCTCTGCGAGCCGCGTTGGAGGCGGTACGTCCATCGGGTCGTATCGCGGAGCCAGAACCTTGACGATTGCCAACGCCGGCAGTCCGAACGCTCCGCTGCTCGGAAGGCGCCGCGCCCGGCGATCGAGAGAGCGCCCGGCGGCATCGGCATGCGACTCGACCAGATAGGTGTGTAGTCCCACCACGGCCCGCCCAAGATGCCGCATCACGTGGAGTAGGCCGAGCAGCCGCAACCGATAGAAACGCGACGGACGCTCGCCGTACAGCGCCCTGAGCACCCGGAACACGACGGTTCGATGTTCGTACTCCTCGGCGAGGTGCCACCGCCAGAGTGCGATCGGCCGTGGATCGGCGTCCGGCAGCGATGCCTGGAGCGCTCCGTCCACCCAGGCGTTCGCCACGACCAGGCCCATCGACTCGAACCCCTCGCAGTACCCGAGCAGCCAGTCGAGCGGCTTGGTCTCGAGAAGCTCTTCGTACTGGCGCGCCAACGCCTGCTCGTGGTCGGACATCTCCGGATATCCGCTGTCGCGGAGGAGCTCTGCGTCAGCAACCGGATCGAGCAACGGCCGGGCGCGCTGCATGACCTTGATCATGAAGGGCTCGATATACGCGGGGATGAGGCCGTACGCGTTGACCCAGTGGACCAGCGGCACATCACTCGCCCAGACGGGATCGATACCGGCGAAGTCGAATACCGGTTGGCGGACCTCCACGCAGGGCCTCCGCGGTCAGAGTGAACGCCGTTGACTCTAGCAACGGGCGCCCTAAACCGCGTCAGGCCCGGCCGGTCCTACAGACGCGGGGCGGCAAGGGCCTGCGCGCCGAAGCCTCCCTCGATCGCGCCGTCCATCCACTCTCGCCGATGGCTGATCCGCCAGCGGCCGTCGACGAGTCGGTAGTCGTCTTCGTACCGGCCCCAGTGATCAAGCCCGTGATGCATCAGCACGAAGTAGTAGAGGCTCGCGCTCGCCCTCGTCTGCGACTCGACGCGGATCGTCACGGTCGAGGTGAAGTGGCGAAGGATCGGTCCACCGCGTCGCGTGCCCACCGACCTGGCATAGGCGATGAACTGGCGACCGGCATCCTTCATGACCGCGGTGATCGCCTCCCGGCCAACGGCGGCAACGCCTTCGATCTCCATGACGGCGTCATCCGCAAACACATCGAGCATCTCGGTCATCCGACCCGAGTCACCGTAGGCGTTGTATCCCGCGATGCACTCGCGGATCTCCTCGCGGGCGACCAGCTCCCAGATCTCCATGGCCCGGAGTATGGCGACCGATCGGGCTCGAACGTCATCGACGCGCTCTCGACCGAATCTGACATCTGTGATTACCCTGTCATCGTGACGATCCCGAACGGCTGCCCGGTCACACAACGGTTCGATCCGCTCGACGCCGAGTTTCTGACGAACCCGTTCCCCCAGCTTGCTGACATGCGCGCAGAGGGACCGGTGCTCCACCATGCCGAGCTCGACCTCTACTTCGTGACGACGTATGCCGACATCGAGCAGGTCCTGCTCGACCGCGACACCTTTCTGGCGGCGAACGCATCGTCGCCGGTGTACCCGGTCTGCCCCGCGGCGGCCGAGATTCTCGCCGGTGGCGTACGCAGAGTCCCGACGCTGACCAACGCGGACCCGCCGCGCCATGCGCCGATGCGTACCGCGGTTCTGCGCAACATGTCCCCACGACGGATCCGTTCGCTGGAGCCAGTCCTGCGCGAACAGACCCAGAAGATCCTGGACGGCTTCGCGGGTCAGGAGACGGTCGATCTTGTCGCGAGCCTCGCGTTCCCATTGCCCGGCTACGCCGGGTTCAGCCTGCTCGGCTTCCCGGAGTCGGACTGGGAGCTGCTCAAGAGCTGGTGCACCAAACGGATCCTGCTGACGTACGGCCGGCTCTCCGACGAGGAGCAGGTCGAGGTCGCGCACAACGTCGTGTCGTTCTGGACGTACGTCGAGAACCACGTCGCCAGCCGGCGCAACCAGCCGGCCGACGACTTCACCTCAGATCTGCTCGCCTGGTCCGACGAGCACGAGGAAGTGACCTTCAACGACTGCGTAAGCATCGTCTACTCGATTGCTCTCGCCGGGCACGACAGCACCACCAACCTGTTCACGGGTGGGCTGCGCTACCTGCTGGCCAACCAGGACCAGTGGAAGATGCTCGTCGCTGACCCGAGCCTGATCGACAACGCGGTCGAGGAGATGCTCCGTTACGACCCGCCGATCCTCGGGTGGCGGAGGATCACGAGCCGCCCGACGACACTTGCCGGCGTCGACCTTCCGCAGGGCGCGCAGCTGTTCATGACCTTTGCTTCGGCCCACCGCGACGAAGCGCACTTCGCCGAGCCTGACCGCTTCGACATCACGCGGGACAACGCCCGTACCCACCTCAGCTTCGGCAAGGGGGTGCACTTGTGCCTCGGCGCACCGCTTGCACGACTCGAGATGAAGATCGCGCTGGAACTGTTGACTGCGCAGTACCCCGATCTTCGTCTGGTGGAAGACCAGGAGTTCGCGATCGTTCCCAACCTCGTCTTCCGCACGATGCACGAGCTCCTCGCGCATACATGAACCTCGGCCGCCTCCTGACCAACGCGGCCCGCCGAACCCCGGATGCGCCGGCCGTCACCCAAGGCGACCGCATGTCCACATATCGCGAGCTGGCCGAGCGCGTGAACGCCCTCGCGCATGGCCTGTGCGGCCTCGGAGCCACCCCAGGCGAACGGGTCGCCTGCCTGATGCCGAACTCTCCCGAGCTGATCGAAACGATGTTCGCCTGCTTCACCGCAGGAGTCGGCTGGGTGCCGCTCAACGCGAAGTTCCAGTCGGCGGAGGTCGCCTACCACCTCGAGGACTCGGGCGCCGTTGTCCTCGTGACCACATCCGCGATGCGCGACGTCGTCGACTCAGCGGTTACCGGCAACGTTCGGGTGATCAGCGTCGACGACGCAACCAAGCCGACCGAGGGCTGGCGCGAAGCCGTGAGCTACGAGGCCGTGATCGCGGCCGAGCGAGATCGCGAGCCTCTCGAGGTGACGGTCGATCGCGACACCCTCGCCTGGCTGTTCTACACATCTGGCACGACCGGTCGACCGAAGGGAGCAATGCTCACGCACGGCATCCTCAACTTCGTCACCTCGTCCTGGCTCGCGGACCTGACGCCCATGTCCGGCAACGACGTGACACTTCACGCCGCGCCGCTCACCCACGGCGCCGGATTTCACGCGCTCGCCACGACCGCTCGCGGCGCGCATCATGTGATCGCGCCGAGCGGGCGATTCGAGCCCACGGCGATCACCTCTCTCATGTCCGCACACAAGGTCACGAACACCTGGCTGGTGCCGACCCAGATCATCATGGTCGCGGACGCCGCCGGCGACCGTCCCCTCGAGCTTCCGGATCTCCGCTACGTCGTCTACGGAGGGGCGCCGTTCCCTGAGCCGGAGCTGCGTCGCGCACTCGGTGTCTTCGGGCCACGACTGGTTCAGCTCTACGGCCAGGGTGAGACACCGATGACCGCTACCGTGCTGAGCCCCGACGACCACCTCGCTGCTCTCGCCGAACCAGCGCCATCCCGACTGTCCTCGGCCGGCTACGCCCGACCCGGGATGTCGATCCGGATCGTCGACGAGGCCGGCAACGCCGTCCCAGCTGGTGCCGTCGGGGAGCTAGTCGTGAGCGGGCCAGCGGTCATGACCGGCTACTGGAAGCGTCCGGAGGAGACGGCGCAAGCACTCCGCGACGGCTGGCTGCACACCGGCGACCTCGGGCGGCTCGACGAGACCGGCGCCCTGACCCTGCTCGACCGCGTGAAGGACATGATCATCACCGGTGGCTCGAACGTATACGCCGTCGAAGTCGAGTCAGCCCTGCTCCACCATCCGGGGGTGAGGGACGTCGCCGTGATTGGGGTGCCGGATCGCACCTGGGGCGAGCAGGTGGTGGCCGTCGTCGTGACCGATCCCGCCGACCCGGTGAGCGAGACCGAGCTCGAGAAGCTCTGCGACGGCGCGCTTGCGACGTACAAGCGCCCCCGCCGCTACTGCTTCCTCGACACCTTGCCGCGCAACGCCTACGGCAAGGTCCTCAAACGAGAGCTGCGAACGATGATCACCGACGGGAGAACCGGATGACAGCTACCCGACCTCGCAGCGATCTCCCGACGATCGAGGCCGAAACCGAGCCGTTCTGGCAGGCGGCGACGGAGGGCCGCTTCCTGATTCGGCGCTGTTCGGACTGCGGTCGCGCACATCACTACCCGCGGCCGTTCTGCCCCTTCTGCTGGAGCGGCAACGTGCCGTGGGAAGACGCCAGCGGGCGGGCGACGCTGTACACCTACTCCACTGTCTACCTCAACGACCTGCCGCCCTTCGATGAGCAGGTGCCCTACGTCGCGGCGGTCGTCGATCTCGAAGAGGGGCCGCGGGTCATGACCCGAATCGTCGAAGCCGACGCCGAGGAGCTGAGTATCGGAATGCCGCTCGAAGTGACGTTCCAACCGCTGAACGACGAGATCGTCTCGCCCTGCTTCCGGCCAGTCCGTTGAGCATCGAGCGCAACCTCGTCGCGGCGGCCGCCGACGCCCACTCCCGCGTCGAGATCTACTCCGGAGTCGCCCGGCTCGCCAAGACCGTGTGGGCGAGCGAGGTCCGCGAGTCCGGCTCACCACGAGACACGGCCATCATGTTCTGCCATCCCACCGCGAACTTCCTGGGTCATTACGCGTTGCCCGGCATCGCGGCGCGCGGCTTCGGCGCGGTCGGCCTGACTACGAGATACGTCGGCAACGACTCCTCGCTCCTACTCGAGAACTGCCTGCTCGACATCGGCGCCGTCGTGCGGCACCTACGCGAGGTTCTCGGCTACCGGCACGTCGTGCTCGTCGGGAACTCGGGCGGAGCATCGACCGCGCCGTACTACCAGGCGCAGGCGCGCAATCCCACAGTCAGCAACCCGCCGGGAGGTGGTCCCGACCTCACCCAGGCCGACCTGCCGCCACTCGACGGGCTCGTGATGTTCATGGCACACCCGAGCCGGGCGCGGTTGTCGAGCGAATGGCTCGACCCCGCAATCACCGACGAGCTGCGCCCGTTCGACCGCGACGCCAGCCTCGACATGTACGACGAACGCAACGCACCACCCTTCACGCCGGAGTTCATCGCGACCTATCGCGCCGCCCAGCTTGAGCGCAACCGCCGGATCTCTCGCTGGTGCGAGGAGCAGCTGGTTGCGCTGAAGTCTGGCTCGGGCCCGGAAGGTCTCGACGATGTGCCGTTCGTCGTCCATGGCACATGCGCCGATTTGCGATTTCTGGACGGTGCGATCGACCCGAGCGATCGTCCTATCGGGGTCTCGCTGTGGGGGCCACCGGCCGTCGCCAACTACTTGCCGGCCGGGATCGGGCGCTTCAATACCGCGCGCGCGTGGCTCAACCAGTGGTCGGTCGACCACTCATTGGGCAACGCGGTGCGCTGGCTGCCCGACGTCGCAGTGCCGGTCCTGGTCGAGTACGGCACAGCCGACGTCACTGTCCATCCGCACATGGGTCAAGAGATGCATGAGGCCGCAGGCGAGACCAGCGAGCTAGTCGCCATCAAGGGTGCCGGTCACTACTACGAAGGGACCCCGGAGTTGCTGGAACAGGCGCTCGACGCAATGGCCGAATGGGTCACGCGCAGGGTGGTGCGATGAGCCGCCGCGTAGCGGTCGCCGGGGTCGCGCTCGCCGATCTCGCCCAGCCGGAGCCGGCCACGCCGTACGGGCTGCTTGCCCAGGCTGCCCGCAAGGCACTGGCGGACAGCGGGCTCGGTCCCGGAGACATCGACGGTTTCGCCTCGACCGCGCTCGGCGCGCTCGCACCGATCGATGTCGCTGAGTACCTCGGCCTACGGCCGCGCTGGCTCGACTCCACAGCGGTCGGTGGTGCGGCGTGGGAGGTCATGGTCGCGCATGCTGTCGACGCGATCGCCGAGAACCACGCTGACGTGATCCTGCTGGCCTACGGGTCGACTGCTCGCTCCGACATCCGCAACCGGCTGCGCATGGGCAGCCTCGATTGGGGCTCGCGCGGCCCGATGCAATGGGAGGTGCCCTACGGCCACACCTTGATCTCGAAATACGCGATGGCAGCTCGTCGGCACATGCATGAGTTCGGCACGACCGTCGAGCAGCTTGCCGAGATTGCCGTGTCAGCACGCTTCAACGCCGCCGACAACCCCGAGGCACAGGAGCGCGCACCGATCACCATCGACGACGTCCTGGCGGGACCGATGATCGCCGACCCCTTCACCAAGCTGCAGTGCTGTCTGCGCTCCGACGGCGCGGCCGCGGTAGTGCTCGTCGCCGAGGACCGAGTGCAGGATCTTCCAGTCGCCCCGGTATGGGTACTCGGCACCGGCGAAGCCGCATCACACGTATCGATGAGCCAGTGGGAGGACTACACCACCGGGCCCGCCGCAGTATCTGGACCACTCGCCTTCAGCCGCGCCGGTGTCACACCTTCGGACATCGACGTCTGTGAGATCTACGACGCGTTCACCTCGATGCTGCTGATCACACTCGAGGATCTCGGATTCTGCGCGAAGGGTGAAGCAGGAGAGTTCGTCGCGGACGGCCGGCTCCGGCTCGGCGGAGCGCTGCCGACAAACACCGACGGTGGAGGACTGGCTGCCTGCCATCCCGGCCAGCGGGGGTTGTTCCTAGTGGCCGAGGCCGCCCGGCAGCTGCGGGGAGAGTGCGGGCCGCGCCAGGTTGCCGATGCCACGCTCGCCTGCGTCAGCGCGACCGGCGGCTGGTTCTGCTCGTCCGGCACCGTGATCCTGGGCACCGGTTGAGTCAGAGCAGACCGCGGGTGATCACACCGGTCATCAGGTCGACGAGTTGCTCGGTCGTCAGGTCGTCCCGGGTCGCTACAGCCTGACGCGGCACCCGTTCGACCACGGACAACAGCACCCAAGCAGCGGCCGTCGGAGAGAATCCAGGCAACGGCAAGCTCTGCGAGAGCCCCGTTTCGAACACCTCGATCAGACTTCCGATCGCACGATCGGCCGTCGCCTTCAGCTGCGGGCTGACCGGCTCCTCGAGCCAGATGCGAAGGATCCCGCCGTCGTCGTTGGCGAACCGTACGACCGACTCCACCCATGCCGACACCGCGATCTCGATCTGGGAGGACCGGGAGATAGCGGGGAAGGCAGCCGCAAGGTCGGCGACATGAGCGGCGCAACGATCCGAGACCATCAACAACAGGTCGAACCGGTTGTCGAAATACTTGTAGAAAGTGCGCCTCGACAGACCCGCCATCGCGAGAATCTGATCGACGCTGGACCCGCGGTACCCGGACTCCGCGAAAACCCTCGCACCGGCTGCGACCAGCTGCTCGATGCTGGCTCGCCCAGCCTCGCTCATCGTTGCGAACCGTGCCCGGTCGAACTCGTCGGCGGTGTCTGGGCCGGCGCTGCGACGATCCGCCAGCGGTAGCCGGGACACAGCGGGGATCGGCGACTCGGCGGTGTTGATGTACGCCGACCCGGGCGTCGCCGGAAACAACAACCGCTGCACGCAGATCGCGAGCGTGTCCAGCATCTCGCGATCACTGGCCCCGGTCTGCTGCGTGAGCCGGTAGTAGTTGAACCGCTCGATCATGGTCTGCAGCGCGAGCGCGATGGCCGACGGTTCGAGGCCCGCGAACGTCGCGTCGCTGAGCCGACCAGCCAGCTGACTTGTGTAGTTCTCGACGAACCGCACGATCATCGGCCGCAACGGTGTCTCGGGTCCGTCGATGTGAGCCCACTCGACGAAAATGGTGGCGTACTTGTCGTAGACGTACGCCCACTCCCCCAGCCACCAGTGCACGTTGTCGTAGCCGGTCGCCGTCGCGCTGAGCGGGCCGAGCCGCCGCACGACGCGCATCAGCTCGGCGCCACACTCCTCGACCAGCTCGACGACCACCTGGTCGCGGCTGTTGAAGTACTGGTAGAACGTCGCCCTCGAGACCCCGGCTTCACGGGCGATGTCGTCGACCAGCGTCGCGTGGAATCCGTTGTCGGCGAACAGTCGAAGCGCGATGTCGAGCAACCGCTGCCGAGTCCGCGCACCGCGCTGACCGACTACCGGGCTGTTCGGCCCGTAGCTCGTACGGCGCGTCAACGCCTTGCCCGTCATGACTCGTCCTGCAGCCAGGGCTCGGACCATTGCGCCTCGCGTGCGGCCTTCAGCCCCTTCATGCCTTCTGCCTGGAGGATGTCGCGAAATGTCCGGCCGTCCGGAGCGAGCGCACCCGCCGACTGCTGCAGGGTCAGCGCATCTCTGGACAACGATTCGACCCGGCCGGCCTCCTCGCCGCTCTCATCGGCGATCGCGTCGATCGCCGCCTTGTTCAACGCCAGGCCTTCGCGGGGCATCCGCGCCAATCGGCTCCCGAGGTCGAGGCTGCGCGAATCCAGGCGTTCGTCGGGGATCACGGTGAGCGCCAAGCCGATGTCCCGGGCGCGCCAGGCGTCGATCGACTCACCCGTCATGACGAGGAACTTCGCCCACTGGCGCCCGATCAGCGGCACCAGCGGGCTCGCCCCGATCAGCCCGAGCCGGCCCTCCGGCAGGCCGAACTGCGCGGTTGTGCTGGCGAGCACGATGTCAGCACTACAGGCGAGCAGCAGGCCGGCACCCAGGCAGTAACCGCGAACCGCTGCGATCACCGGCATCGTCGTACGCCGCAACGCTTGGTGGAATGCGTCAGCCTCGGCGACGAAGTCGTGTTGGGCCGCGAGAGTCAACCGCGGTGTCGCCGCTGTCAGATCCGCGCCGGCGCAGAAGTCGCCGCTCGTGCTCGTCAGCACGATCGCAGCGACGTCGGGGCTGGCCTCGGCCGCGCTGAAAGCAGCAAGCAGCTGTCCCCGAGTGCCATCCGAACCAGGCGAGAGCACGTTGCGCAACTGCGGTCGGTCCAGGCTGATGACGGCAACGCCGTCCTCGACCCTGACGGCGACATGCTGGTCGCGCACCTGTTTATTCTGACACGCATGTTGATCCGCGAGGGTCTGGCGAACCTTGACCGACTGCTGCGTCCGACGACCGTCGCGGTGGTCGGCGCGAACGAGTCGCTGGCGATGTCCAACAACGCGGTCCGCCCGATGCTCGCCGCCGGCGTCGACGTCCGCATGGTCAACCCGCGGCGCGACGAGGTCTACGGCCTGCCGTGTGCGCCCAGCCTCACGTCGATCGGCGAGCCGATCGACGCCGTGCTCGCGCTCGTCAACGCGGAGCGGTCGGTGGACACCGTCCGCGAGGCGGCCGAGCTCGGCTGCGCAGGAGTGGTCGTCGCCGCGGCCGGGTTCGCCGAGGCGGGCGAAGCCGGCGTCAGCCTGCAAACCCGACTGAAGGAGATCGCCGACGAAGCCGGGATCGCCGTCGTCGGACCGAACTGCAGTGGCTACATCAACGCCCAAGCGGGCATCAACATGTTCACCGGCGGTGCGATCTCGCCCCGCGCGGGGGGACTCGCGATCGTCTCGCAGAGTGGGTTCCTGGTTCGCTCGGCGCTCGCCGCGGCTGGTCGCCGCCAGCTCGGCGTCAGCATCGCCGTGTCATCCGGCAACGAGGCTGTCTGCGGGCTGCACGACTACATCGACGTCCTCGCCGACGACGCCGACACCTCGGTCATCTGTCTCGTGGTCGAGAAGGTTCGCGCGGCCGATCAGTTCTTCGCGGCCGTCCGTCACGCCCGCGAGCGGGGTACTGCAGTGATAGCGCTGAAGCTCGGCCGGACCGAGTCGGCGCGCTCGATCATCCAGTCGCACACCGGAGCGATCGCCGATGCCGCGTGGGTCTACGACCTCGCGTTTCGCGAGCACGGCGTTCTCGCGGCGCGCGACATGGACGAGATGCTCGACATGGCGCAGCTCTTCGACCAGCTGCCAAGGACGCGGTGGCGCCCGATGCGGAGGGCCGCGCTGATCACCAGCTCGGGCGGAGTGTCCGCGCTTGCATCGGACCTCGCGGCCGACGCGCTCACCGAGCTGCCACCTATGGTGGGTGTAGCCGATTGGGTGCGAGAGACGATCCCGGGTGCCGAGACCGTAAACCCCTTGGACATGACTGGATTCGTCGTCACCGATCGCGCAGTCCTCGGCGAGCTGTTCACGCGATATGCGACCGCCGACGACGTCGACCTGCTGGGGCTTTGCTGGTGGGTCGGGCCGGGAGACGAAGCCTGGGGTCGCGTGCTGCTCGAGCCGTTCGCCGATGTCGCGGCGACGAGCGACACCGCGTGCGTCGTCACGTCCCTCGAAGACGCAGCCGTCGGCGACTGGACTGCGCAGTGGCAGTCACGCGGGCTCGCGGTGACCGCCGGTGTGCGCTCCCTGTACCGAGCAATGGACGCGATGACGACCTTCACGACCTACGCCGATCAGGAACAGCCCGACCCAGTCGGGTCTGCATCGATCGACAACCCGATCGCTGCTGTAGCACCAGGTGCGCTTGTGCCCTTCGAACAGGCAATGGATCTGCTCACCGAGGCCGGCGTTCCGACAGCGCGCTACCTAGTAGTTCCGGCGGATGCGGACGTCCTTCCAGGCGTCGGGCATCTCGGCGACCGGCTGGTTGTGAAGCTCGCGGACGTCGCTCACCGCACCGAGCTCGGCGCGGTGTCGATCGGTATCGAGGCCGACGGGCTGGAACTCGAAGTGCGTCGGCTCCGGGCCATCGCCGCTCGTGAGGGCGTGCCCGCGACCGTCGTCGTTCAGGAGCAGGTCACAGCCGTCGGCGAAGCGTTCACCGGCCTGCAGATCGGCACCGACCTCGGCTCATTCGTGTTGTTCGGTCGAGGCGGCGTCCTGGTCGAGACGACCGGAGGGGTCAGTGGGCGCAAGCTGCCCCTTTCCCGCACGTCCGCGGAGGCGCTCGTCGACGAGGTTGCCGGCGAGTCAGCCATCGCCAGCTTCCGCGGCCAGGCGCCATGGCCGACGGAAGCGCTCGTCGATGCGCTGCTCGCCGTCGACCGCCTCTGGAGACGGCTTGGCGGCCACGCGTCGTCCGTCGACATCAATCCACTCGTCGTGACCGCCAGCGGTGTCGTCGCGGTCGATGCGCTGATCCTCGCAAAGGCATAGAGCGGCAACGCACGCCCACCGACCGCCTGACGAACGTGAATCTGACACTCGTGTTCCAGGGTTCTATAGTGAGCAGATGAGCGGATCCATACGCCCCGCCAAGCCCGCGATGCTGAGTCACGCGGCCTTCGTCACCCACGACACCGCAGCCACCGCCGACTTCTTCACTCGGGTGCTCGGTATGGAGCTGGTCAACGCCGTGCTCGACGACAAGATCCCGTCGACCGGTGAGCCCGTGCCGTACTTCCACTCGTTCTTCAAGATGCAGGACGGCTCGACGATTGCGTTCTTCGAGGCGCCCGAGCTCCCGGAACGGCCCGCTCCCCCACACCCGGCGTACGACACCTTCGAGCATCTGGCGATGCAGGTCGACAGCCCGGAGCAGGTCGACGCGTGGTCGCAATGGTTGACCGCAAACGGGGTAGATGTGATCGGCCCGGTCGACCACAAGATCATCTACAGCGTCTACTTCCACGAGCCAGGTGGCTTGCGGCTGGAGATCACCACCCCGCTGCTTCCGGTCTGGAACGACAACGCCGACGCCGCTGCGGAGAGCCTCCGAGAGTGGGAGGAGATGAAGAAGGCCGCCGCAAACGACGGCATACCGCTCACCCAGGCGGTGGCGGAGCTTGCCGCCCGTCGCAGCCACCAGCGGGCTGCGGAAGAAGCCGCCGTCGAGTCCGTCGAGTCCTAGGAGGGCCGGCCGTGGACGTGCCGAAGATCATCAGCGTGGACGACCATGTCGTCGAGCCCGCGCACGTCTGGCAGCAGTGGTTGCCACTCGAGTTCCGGGAGGCCGGACCCCGGGTCGAGCGCCGGGGCATTCGTGCGATCGAGTTCACCGGAGCGGCGGCCTACAAAGAGGAGTTCGACGAGGATTCCCCTACGAAGGTCGACTGCTGGCGCTTCGGCGATCTGGTCTACACCCACAAGCGGATGGTCGCCGCGGTCGGGTACCCGGTCGAAGAGATGACGATGACGCCGATCACCTACGACGATATGCGGCCGGGCTGCTACGACCCGAAGGAACGCCTCGCCGACATGGACGTCAACTGGATGGAAGCGTCGATGTGCTTCCCGACGTTCCCGCGCTTCTGCGGCCAGACCTTCAACGAACATCCCGACCGCGATCTCGGGCTGGCGTGCGTGCGGGCCTACAACGACTGGATGGTCGACGAGTGGTGCGGTGACTCGGGCGGCCGCCTGATCCCACTGTGCCTGATCCCGTTGTGGGATGCCGACCTCGCTGCAGCAGAGGTGCGTCGCAACGCAGCACGAGGGGTGCGAGCAGTCGCCTTCAGCGAGCTGCCGTTCCACCTCGGCCTGCCGACGATCCACTCCGGGTATTGGGACCCGTTCTTCCAGGCGTGCGCGGAGACCTCGACGGTCGTCGCGATGCACATCGGCTCCTCGTCCCGGATGCCTGCGACCACACCCGATGCGCCCCCCGCAGTGACGGCGACGCTCGCGTTCGGCAACGCGATGTTCTCCCTCGCCGACTTCCTGTTCTCAGGCGTTCTGGTCAGGTTCCCCGATCTCAAGCTCTGCTATGCCGAGAGCCAGGTCGGTTGGTTGCCCTACATCCTCGAGCGGATCGACGACGTGTGGCACGACAACCAGGGCTGGGCGGACACGAAACGGATCCCCGAGCCACCGTCGACGTACTACTACCGCCAGGTCTTCGGCTGCTTCTTCAAAGACCAGCACGGCATGGACTCCCTCGCCCAGGTCGGCGTCGACAACGTGCTGTTCGAAACGGACTACCCGCACAGTGACTCGACCTGGCCCAACAGCAAGGCGGTCGCGGAGAAGCTGTTCGAGGGAATGCCCGAGGACGCGGTGTACAAGATCATGCGCGGCAATGCGATTCGGATGCTCGGTCTCGACCACCTTGCCGACCGTCGCTGACGTCTTCGACGACGCGGTACGCCGGGACGGCGACTGCGAGGCATACGTCGAAGGCGACCACCGAATCACCTTTGCCCAGTGGGGTGCGCTCGCCGACTCGCTGGCGGCCGAGCTCGTGGACCGCGGCGTGCGTCCTGGCGACGTGGTGGCGATCATGCTGCCGCCATCGATCGACTTCGCGGTCTGCTACGCCGCCATCACGCGCTGCGGCGCTGTCACGACCGCGCTCAACCTGCGGCTAGGGCCGCTCGAAAGCGCAGCTATCTTCAAGATCTGCCAGCCGGTGCTCGTCATCCACGACAAGACCGAGTCCGTCGTTCCCCCCGGCGACGCCGTGCTGATCGAACGCACCGAGCTCGAGGCGATCTGCACGCGCGACGGTCTCGGCTCCCGGCGGCCACAGCGAAAAGCTGACGATCCCGCGGTCATCATTTGGACGAGCGGCACGACGGGAACCCCCAAAGGCGCGTGGTTCGACCATGACAACCTCGCAGCCGCCGTGGCGTCCGGAGGGGCGATGACGGCCCGCCACGACCGCCGGCTGGTGGCAACGCCATTCGCGCACGCCGGTTATCTCGCCAAGCTGTGGGAGCAGCTCGAGACGGCGACCACGATCGTGATCGGCCCGACGCCCTGGCGGGCAGAGGACACCGCCCGCCTCGTCGTCGAGGAGCGGATCACAGTGCTCGGCGCAGTGCCGACCCAGTGGGCAAAGCTGACCGAGCTCCCAGCGCTGCACCGCGAGTCACTTCCCCACCTGCGGGTGGGGATCTGTGCGACTGCTCCGGCACCCCCGGAGCTGATCGAACGGGTTCGTGATCAGATCGGATGTCCGCTCATCGTGCGCTACGCGATGACCGAGGCCCCGAGCATCACCGGCACCGATCCCGACGATCCTCCCGAGGTGCAGTTTCGAACTGTCGGCCGGCCGCAGGCCGGTATGGAGATCCGGATCGTCGAGGAACACATCCAGGTTCGGGGATCGACCGTCATGCGCGGCTACTGGAACGCGCCGGAGGCCACGGCGGAAGCGTTCGAGGCCGACGGCTGGCTGAGGACCGGAGACCTTGGTCGGCTGACTCCGCAGGGCAATCTCGTGCTCATCGGTCGAGCGTCCGACATGTACATCCGCGGCGGATACAACGTGCATCCGCTGGAGGTCGAGAACCTTCTCGCGGAGCACCCAGCCGTTGACCGCGTCGCAGTCGTCGGCGTGCCCACCGACATCATCGGCGAGATCGGCGTCGCCTACCTCGTCCCAGCCGACCCACAACATCCGCCGACGCTCGCAGAGATACGGGCGTTCGTCGCCTCCCACCTCGCCGACTACAAGCGCCCGGACGAGATCGAGATCATCGACGCACTACCCCTCACCGCCATGTTGAAGATCGACAAGGCCGCGTTGCGCGAGCACGCGACTAACCTGCGCGGACGCGCAACGAAGGAGAGCGGATGAGCAGCCTGCTGGAGGGCAGGGTCGCGATCGTGACCGGTGCCGGCCATGGGATCGGCAGAGGCCACGCGCTCGAGCTGGCGAAGCACGGCGCAACGGTCGTGGTCAACGACCTGGGCACGTCGGTTCGCGGCGAAGGCGAGGGACGCGACGCGGAGGTTGTCGCGGAGATCATCAAGGCTCGCGGCGGTGCGGCCGTCGCGAACTTCGCCGACATCGGCGACGAGGCTCAGGTGAGCGCCCTGGTCGACGACACCATTGCTGAGTTCGGTCGACTGGACGTTGTCGTCAACAACGCAGGCATCGTTCGCGATGCGGCGATCTGGAACATGTCCGTCGACGACTTCGACGTGGTCATGAAGGTGCATGTCCGCGGGACCTGGCTGGTCTCTCGGGCCGCGGCACGGCACTGGCGGGCGCAGGCGAAGGCAGGCGACGGCAGCGTCTACGGAAGGATCATCAACACGACCTCGGGGGCAGGCCTGCTCGGAAACTTCGGGCAGACGAACTACGCGACGGCCAAGGCAGCGATCGTCGGCATGACACTGTCCCTGAACGTCGAGCTGGCGGGCATCGGCGTGACCGCCAACGTCATCGGGCCGGGTGGGCTGACTCGGATCTCGGCAACGATGCCCGGCATGCCGGACCCGGTCGAGCCTGACGAGCGCGCCGACGGCGACTTCGATCCGCTCGACCCGTCGCTGTGCTCGCCGGTTGTCGCCTGGCTTGCGAGCCCAGAGGCCGGGCACGTCAGTGGCCAGGTCATCCGTGCGATGGACGAGCGCATCATCCTGATGAACGGATGGACCGAGGAACGGGTCGTCAGGAGCGCCGGCAAGCGTTGGGACGCGACCAAGCTCGGCGCGCTGTTCGCGACCGACGTGTTCGCGACCCGTGCGCCCGGCCTGCGGATGGGCTAGGCGGCTAGAGCAGCGCTCGTTGGTGGTCGCGGACCGAGCCGAACGCGCCGGAAAGGGCGTGGACGCGCTTGAGGAAATGATGCGCCGGGCATTCCCAGGTGAAGCCCATCCCGCCATGCACCTGGATCGTCTCTCGTGCGTTCCAGGTCGCCGTTCGGGTCGCGACGACTCGAAGCGCCGCGACCTGCTCTGCGGCGTCGGATCGGCCTTCCTCGATGCTGAGCGCCGCGAACACCAGCTGGGCGTCCGCGACCGCTGCGCCGACGGCCATGTCGGCGCAGCGATGCTTGATCGACTGGAACGCTCCGATCGGCGAGCCGAACTGCTCTCGGGTTCTCGCGTGGTCCGTCGACATGTTGCGACACGCTTCCGCTACGCCGACCAGGACAGCGGAGGTGAGCAACGAACCACGGCGAAAGATCGGATCGACGGCTTCGGTCAATGAGCAAAGCGGCGTGCCCGCGAGCGACGCGGACTCACGACTGGAGGCCTCGTCCAGGCTTGGCAGCGAGCTGCGACCCACGCACTCATCGATGCCATAGAGCGAGACAAGATCCGGCATCGCGACCAGCACATGCGTGGCGGCGCCCGCATCGACCAGCGTCACGTCCGTACCGGCCGCGGGGATCGCCAGGGCCGCCTGCGCCGAGCCGGACAGGAAGCTCTTTGCCAGTGCGGCTGCGCCGGAGTACGCCGCGACCCGCGCCGCGAGAACCGTCGCGACGAGTGGCCCGGGCGTCGCCTGCCGCCCGATCTCCTTGGCTACGAGGACCTCTTCGACCGCACCGAAGCCGGCGCCACCGAGCTCTTCGGGAAGCCCGAGGCCGAACCAGCCCAGCTCCACCGCCCCTTGCCACAGCTTTGCCGGATCGTCGCGCCCGACGTCGGCGAGCAGCTTCGCAACTGCCGCGACGATTGCTCGCTGCTCGTCCGAGATGGTGAGGTTCATCGCGGCAGTCCGAGTACTCGCTCGCCGACGATGTTGCGCTGGATCTCCGACGTTCCGCCGCCGATCGTCTGCGAGTAGGACATCAGGTACTCGTCGTCCCACGCTCCCGGCCCGACGATGTCGATCGCAAGCCGCATCAGTCGTTGGCGCAGCTCCGAGTAGAACAGCTTGATGATCGACCCTTCCGGACCTGGTTGCGGCTGATCGGCATTGCGCACGATGCTGGCGTACGTCAGCGATCGCAGCGCGATGATCTCCGCGCGCATCGTCGCGAGACTCGAGGCGATCTCGTCGTCTGCGATTGCTGGGCGGCGCCCGTCCGGCCCGGTGTGCTCGCGGGCATGCTCGATGAGGCGATCGCAGATGTCCGACAACTGCACCTGAGCCCCGGTGAACGCCGTGCCTCTTTCGAAGGAGAGCGTCGACATCGCCACTCGCCAGCCGCTGTCGATCTCGCCGACCGCGTTGGCGACCGGGACCCGCACCTCGTCGTAGAAGACCTCGCAGAAATGATCATCGCCGTTGATCGTCCTGATCGGCCGCACCGTGATTCCGGGCGTGGTCATGTCGCAGATCACCCACGTCAGACCTCGGTGGCGGGATTCGGTCGGGTTGGTCCTGATCAACAGCTCCTGGTAGTCCGCGATATGGGCGAAGCTGGTCCATACCTTCTGCCCACTGACGACGAACTCGTCGCCATCGACCACCGCGGAGGTACGCAGTGAGGCGAGATCGGAGCCGGCTGCCGGCTCGGAGAAGCCCTGGCACCAGGCGACGTCGCCGCGCAGGATCTTCGGCAGATGGAAGGCCTTCTGGCTCTCGGTGCCGTTCGCGATCAGCGTCGGACCGGCATGACTGAGCCCGACGAACCGGGCGTCGATGTCGGGTGCCCCTGTCTTCGCGTACTCCTCGTACCAGATCAACTGGCGGAGGACGGGCAGGCCGAGGCCCTCGTACTCCGTCGGCCAGCCGACGCCGGCCCATCCGCCGTCCCACTGCCTCCGCTGCCAGCCGAGGTCGAACTCCCGCATCGCCTTGTGGTCACGTGGGCGCGGCGCGGTTGGGAAGTTCTCGGACAGCCACTGGCGGGCGGAGTCGCGAAACTCCTCATCGGCGGTCGAGACGCGCAAATCCATAACGCTCCGGGCTCCGACGGTAGGGGTAACACTACTGTCAGAAGATAGCCGCTCCGGCAGCTACGACCACTGTCCCGCCTGCTAAGTTCAATTATTGACCGGCTTGGCGTTCGTGCCTGGAGGACAAGGTTGGGTCCGATCCTGCCCCCCGACTTGAGCACCGGACAGCGCGGCGTGCTGGCAGATCTTCTGGCGCTGCTCGACCTGGAACAGACCGGCGCCGACGAGTTCCGCGGCCAGAGCTCCAACGCAGGTGCGTATCGCCTCTTCGGAGGGCACGTCGCCGCACAGAGCCTCGCGGCCGCGGGGCGGACCGTCGGCGCCGACCGGGATGCGGCGACCATCCAATCCACGTTTCTGCGTGCCGGACGGCCCGATGAGCCGCTGAGCTTCACAGTCGACCGCCTGGGCGACGGTCGTAGCTTCTCGTTCCGGCGCGTGCTCGCAACCCAGCGGAACAAGCCGATCTTCTCGCTGCTCGCAACCTTTCACACCGGTGACGAGGCGCCCTGCCACTCGACAGCGTTCGCTCCGGTCGACCCGGAGTCGCTGCCGGACTTCGCACCCCAGGTGTGGACCATGGTGCTCGGAGCCTTCGAGGTTCGGCGGGCGGTCGGCGAGCCCGGCACGGGCCGCTCGACGATGGCGTTGCGCACCGCGGGCCCGATGCCGGCCGACGCGCTGTTGCACGCCTGCGTGCTGGCCTACGCCTCCGACCTCTACATCCTCGATACGCCGTTGTCCCGCCACGGGATCGACGGCCTCGACCAGGGATGGGACTCGGCAAGCATCGATCACGCGGTCTGGTTCCATCACCGTCCGCAGGTCGACGAGTGGCTGATCTATGACCTCGTCAGCCCGATCGCCAACGACGGCCGAGCATTGATCCGGGGCGAGCTGCACACCGAGAGCGGAACGCTCGTCGCGAGCGTGACGCAGTCGGCGATGTTCCGCCACGCAATCCAGCCGAAACAGGAGAGCGCCTGATGGGAACCCTCGACGGCCGGATCGCTCTCGTCACGGGCGCGAGTCGCGGGTTGGGCGCGGCGATCGCCGTCAAGCTCGCCGACGCAGGCGCACACGTCGCGCTCAGTGCACGCACGCTCGATCCCGATCCCCGCTACGCCGGCACGCTGCGCGACACGGTGAAGGTCATCGAGTCACGCGGCGGAACGGCAAGCGCCTTCCGGGCAGACCTGTCGAAGTCGGACGAGCGCCGACAGCTGATCGCCGACGTCACCGCAGCAACCGGGCGCATAGACATCCTGGTCAACAACGCAGCGGTGACCTTCTTCCTGCCCTTCGTGGGGTTTCCGCGTAAGCGGCTCGACCTCATGCTCGAGACCCAGTTCATCGCGCCGTTCGAGCTGTCCCAGCTTGTTGTCCCCGCCATGTACGAGCGCGGCGAGGGCTGGATCCTCAACATCTCCTCGCGCGCCGCCGAGCATCCCGACGGTCCTCCCTGGGAGTCGATGTTCGACTCCGGCTGGACGGCCTATGGACCGTGCAAGGCTGCGCTCGAGCGACTGACGACGGCGCTCGCCGCCGAGGGCTACCAGCGAGGACTGCGGGTCAACGCGCTCGCGCCGCTTTACAACGTCGCGACTCCCGGTGCGAGCGCTCATGATCTCGTCGCAGACTTCGAGCTCGAACCTCCGACGTTCATGGCGGAGGCCGCGCTCGCTCTGGTCGAGGGCGATCTGACCGGACGGATCGCGCTGAGCCAACCGCTTCTCGACGAGCTCGGACGCTCGCCGACGCCACTGCCCGACGGACTCGGATGACTACCTCTTGGTGGTCGCTCGTCGAGGCGGCGACGACCAGTCGAGCCGAGCACCCGATGCTCTATGACGACGACAACGTGGCTATGACGTACGCCGGCTACCGGGACGCAGCCCTTCAGGTCGCAGCGGGTCTTGCCGCAATGGGCGTCACCCGAGGGTCGGTGGTGAGCTGGCAGCTCCCACCTTCCATCGAAGCCGCCGTGCTGATCAGCGCGCTGAGCCGGCTTGGGGCAGTACAGAACCCGCTCGTCACGACCCTGCGATCGAGCGAGATTGCGTTCATCACCGATCAGATGGGCACCGACGTCCTGATCACGCCAGGCCGATGGCGCGGCTTCGACTACGAGTCGATGGCGCAGTCGACCGGACTGCCGACAATCGTCGTCGATCTCGAGCGGGCCGCAGACGGGCTGCGGCTGCCGGTCGGTGAGCCCGAGGTCCTGCCGGCTTACGTCCCACCGGCGCCGACCGACACCCGCTGGGTGTTCTACACCTCCGGCACTACCGGTGAGCCCAAGGGCGTCCGGCACTCCGATGCGTCGATCGTCAGTCAGTCCGACATCCTCGTCGATCAGCTCGAGCTCAGCGCCGACGAGGTGTTCCCAGTCGTATTCCCGATCGCCCACATCGGCGGGCCGGGGATCCTCGCGGCGTCGCTGCGGAGCGGCGTTCAGCTGCCGATGGTCTCCCACTTCGACCCCGCCAGTACTCCGCTCGCACTCACTCGCTTCGAGCCAACTGCGCTCGGGATCGCGACGCCGTTCTTTCATGCCTACCTCGCCGCGCAGCGCGCGCATGGTCCCGAGCCGTTGTTCCCACGGCTGCGGATGTGCCTCGCCGGAGGCGCCCCGGTCCCCGCGGGCCTCAATGAGCAGGTGCGCACCGAGCTCGGCGGAGTGGGGATCTACAACGGCTGGGGCCTGACCGAGTGTCCGATGGCGACCTATGCGCCCCGAAAGGAAACCGGCGAGGTCATCGCTGCCACGGTCGGCAAGCCGGCAACCAAGGTCGAGGTGAGGGTGGCGGACAACGGTGAGCTCCTGGTCCGCGGACCACAGCGCTTCCTCGGCTACCAGGACAGTCGCCTCGACGCGGACACACTCGACGCCGACGGGTTCGTCCGCAGCGGCGATATCGGGTACGTCGACGCCGAGGGCTGGGTGCACGTCACCGGTCGGATCAAGGAGATAGTGATCCGCAGCGGCGAGAACATCTCGACACGCGAGGTCGAGGATGTCCTCACGGTGGATCCACGCATCGCCGACGTCGCCGTGATCGGGATACCGGATCCGCGCACCGGCGAACGATGCTGCGCCTGCGTGGTGCCCTCCGCCGACATCGAGATCGATCTCGATGATCTTGTCGCGATCTGCCGCGCCGCGGGCCTGGCTCCGTACAAGATCCCGGAGCGGATCGAGACCGTGTCGGTGCTGCCGCGCAACGCGATGGGCAAGGTCGTCAGGGACCAGCTACGACGCCACGTACTGGGTCAGGAGCAGATCGCATGACCGAGGACACCGCACCGGCAGAGCGGGCCGTGCTCTACGACGTCGGCGAAGATGGCGTCGCCGTGATCACACTGAACCGGCCGGAGCGGAAGAACGCGTGGAACCCGGTGATGGAGCGCCAGTTATACGAGGTGCTAGACGAAGCCGATCACGATGCTCGGGTGCGAGTCGCCATCCTCACCGGGGCCGGCTCGGCATTCTGTCCAGGGGTTGATGTCGAACGGCTCGACGCCGTCGCGGGTGCGACGATGGACATGGCCGGGCGCTCGGCGCCCAGCCGGATACAGACGTTCCGCAAGCCACTGATCGCCGCAATCAACGGACCTTGTGCCGGACTCGGTCTGGTCCACGCCCTGCTCTGCGACGTGCGGTTCATGGCCTGCGGCGCCCGCCTGTCGACGGCATTCGCCAAACGAGGCCTACCGGCGGAGTACGGCGCCGGCTGGCTGCTTCCCCGCATCGTCGGGATCGAGCGCGCCATGGACCTGTTGCTCACCGCGCGCGTCGTCGACGCCGACGAAGCGCTGCGAATCGGTCTGGTCGCCTACGTCGTCGAGCCGGATCAGCTAGTCGCGACAGCCAAGCAGTACGCAGCCGAGATTGCGGCGAACTGCTCGCCCACCTCGCTCGCATTGATCAAACACCAGACGTTGACCGATCTCGACGGCGACTTCGAACAAGCAGTGCACAAGGCATATCGCACGATGGCCTACACCGCGACAAGTGAGGACTTCCGCGAGGGCGTGGACAGCTTCGTCCAGAAGCGGCCTCCCGCCTTTCCGCCGCTCGCGGACGACCTCGACCCGGCAGCCATCACCGGATCGGAGATGCCGGCGGCCCGCATCGAGGCAGAGCACGCCGGAAAACCGTGACGAGCACGAGAAGGGAACGGCCATGTCGAAGGACCGGATAAGGGTCGGCATCATCGGCGTCGGCTGGGGCAGCATCGTCCTGGCTCCGGCCTTCCGGGCGGTGCCGGAGTTCGAGGTCGCCGCAATCTGTTCGCGGCGGCCCGACCGCGTAGCCGAAGCGGGCCAGAAGCTCGGCATCGACGACACATCGACGGACTGGGAGGCGTTCGTCCGCCGCGAGGACCTGGACCTGATCGCGGTGTGCACGCCCACCGACCTCCATCACGACCAGACGATCGCCGCCGTACGGGCCGGCAAGCATGTCCTGTGCGAGAAGCCCGCCGCAGTCGACTCCGCGCAGGCCAAGAACATGCTCGATGTCGCCGAGCAGAGCGGCGTCGCACATGCCGTGAACTTCGAAGGTCGGTGGCTCGTCGATCGACTGCCGGTCTGGGACCTGGTCGATGAAGGCTTCCTCGGCGAGCCCTACCTGGCGCGCGTCACGACCGTCGGTGACCTGTGGCACCCGAGCCGGCGACTCCAGTCGGAATGGATGTACCGGGTCGACGAAGGTGGCGGCTACCTGATGGGGCTGTCCTCACACGACATCGACTTCCTCACCGCACTCTTCGGCGAGCCCGAAGCGGTGTGTGCCGACGTCAGGACCTCGACGCCGATCCGCGAACGCGAGGACGGCACCCCCCTCGAGGTCACGGCCGACGACACGTCGACCGTGCTGATGCGGATGAAGAGCGGCGTCAGCGTCTCGGTTGCATCGTCGATGATCGGCCTGCACGTCGACCGGCGGGTGCTCGAGGCCTACGGCAGCGAGGGAACGATCGAGATCACGAGCACGCTGATGGGCGGAGAAAGCGCCTCCGCGATCCACGCGGCGAAGGTCGGCGAGTCCGCCCTTCGCGACATCGCGCTCAGCGACCGACGACCGCGAAGCGGAGTGGCGATCCCATCCCGCCGCGCCGGATCCGCGATCCTTGCGCTCTCCCTGATGCTCGAGGACTGGTTGCCCGCGTTCGATGGGTTGCCGACGCCTCGGGTGCCGACGCTCCGCAACGGCTGGATCACCCAAGCCGTCGTCGACGCAGCCCGCCGGAGCTCAGCCGGCGAGGGCTGGGTCGGCTTGGCGCTGTAAGGACATCTCGATGGCCATCACCCTGAGCGAGCTGGTCGATCCGGCCCACACGGCTGTCGTCATCTCGGAGATGCAGCGAGGAATCGTCGGGGACCTAGCGCGGCCACCGATGCTCGAGATGCAGCAGGCCGTCATCACGCACGGCGTGATCCCAGCGATTGCGCGCCTCGCCAACGCCGCCCGGACAGGTGGGGCGCGGGTCGTCCACGCAACGCTGCAGTTCCGCGCCGACCGGGCCGGCGTCCGGATCGTGACGCCGCTGATGGCCGTGACGATGGAGGATCCCGACTACCTGCTCGTCGGCTCCGCCGAGGCCGAGATCGTCCCGGAGCTCGGCCCGGACCCGCGGGACATCGTCGCCGGGCGGATCCACGGCATGTCGGCGTTCACAGGGACAGAGCTCGACCCGATACTGCGTAGCCTCGACGTCAAGACACTCGTGATCGCTGGCATCTCGCTCAACGAAGCGGTCATCGGCCTGGCAATCGAGGCGGTGAACATCGGCTACCGGATCGTGATTCCGCGCGACGCCGTGATGGGGCTGCCCGAGACGTTCGCGGCCGACATGCTGCGCTACGCCTTCGCGCTGCTCGGCAAGGTCGTCACGGTCGACGAGGTCATCGCCTGCTGGACACCGCAATGAGTGTCCGAGTCGTTCGTACGACGAGCGTCGCGATCGAGCCGGTAGCCGGCGTCATCACCGGGCAAGGTCGCGACGTACTCGTCCAGGACGATGATCGCGAAGAGGTGTTGCGCGCGGTCACGATCCGCGCCGAGCTCGACGAGCGCCAACAGCTCCTCGTTCTCGACACATCGTGGGATGCACCAACCGACGGCCTGATCGGCCGGCGCGTCGCCAGCGGCTTCCGCGCGGCTCTGAGCAGCCTTGCGACGACACCTGAGTACCGGCTGCTTCGCCGGATGATGTGGGACCTGCCGATCCTCGCCCAGGTTGGCGGGCAGACGTTCCTGCTCGACCATCCCGGCGCTCGTGCCGATCCGGTCATCGGGCTCGGCGGCACGGACCAGTGCTCGGGCTGGCGCGCCGGCGGGCAGATGCTCACCATCGTCGCCGAGGCTCAGGGTGTGCTGCGGATGCCGCTGACGCCTGAAGTCACCAAGCCGTGGGAGCCACGCCTCGCCGCCATGGCAACGCGTCGGGCACGCACGCTGACTGTCACCGACCTCGACCCGATCGAGGTGGTGGCGACCTTTCGGGACTCCTACGCCGATCCTGACGGGGTCGAGCGTGCGCTGCACGAGTGGGTCGTCGACGCGCGACTCGACGACGACGCGACTCGGATCGCGGAGATCCATGCCGCCCCTGGGCAGCTGCCGTGGCTCGAGTGTCCGTTCGCCGGGCAGAGCGCCGGACGGCTCGCGGATCTGCCTTTCGAGGAGATCGAGGCCCGGGTTGCAGCGGAGTTCTCCGGAACGAGTACCTGCACCCATCTCAACGACACGTTGCGGTCGCTCACGGAGGTACCGGACCTCCTCGGCAACTTGCGTTAGCGGGTCAGCAGCAGACAACCCGCGATCGGACCACCGCCGTTGCTGACGACGGCAACCTCCGGGTCGCCTTGGACCTGACGATCACCGGCCTCGCCTCGCAGCTGCAGACATGCCTCGTGGAGAACCCAGTAGCCGTGCATCCGGCCCGCCGAGAGCTGGCCGCCGTAGGTGTTCAAGGGCAGCTCGCCGTCCAGCGCGATCCGGGTCGCGCCCTCGACGTACGGACCGGCCTCGCCGTCCCCGCAGATGCCGAGAGCCTCCAGCCAGGCAAAGGTGAGGTAGGTGAATCCGTCGTACAGCTCGGCGACGTCGAGGTCGGGTGGCCGCAGATCCGTGCGGCTCCACATCTCGGCCGCGGCATCGGCCGATGCCATCTTCGGGTAGTCCGGCCGATGGAACCAGCCGCCGGTGCCCGTCGAGCCGCCGACCGCCTCGACCCGCACCGCCGGCTTGGGGCAGTCCGGCTCGTAGTCGGGGGCCGACACGACCACCGCGATCGAGCCGTCGACCGGAACGTCACAGTCGAACAACCCGAGCGGCGAGGACACCTGGCGGGCCGCGAGGTAGTCCGCCATCGTCATCGGATCGCGATAGACGGCGCGCGAGTTCAGGGCGGCGTTGCGGCGTGAGTTGATCGCAAGCCAGCCGAGCTGCTCTTTGGTCGTGCCGTAGATCTCCATGTGGCGGCGGCAGTGCATCGCGAGCCAGTTGACCGCCGACAGCGCGTTCGCGGCGAGCACCTCTTCGATATCGGCCATGACGTCGATGAGGTTGCCGACGCCTTCATCCGGCGCATCTCGGTCGCCGCCGGCGCCGGGCACGAACTCACCGCCCATCATCTGGACGGTGCGGTAGACCAGCACGTGACGTGCCCGCCCCTCGACGACCGCCTTCGCCGCAGACATGACGGGCGAGAGCAGCCCGCCGGTCGAGAAGCCCCCGCCGCGATAGGTCGGCTCAATCCCCAGCGCCGCTGCGGCGGCCGAGACCGGGGTGTCCCCCATCGTGGTGACGCCATCGATGTCAGCCGGGGTGAGACCAGCGTCGGCGATCGCCTCGCGCGCGCTGTGCAGCGTGTTGTCGAGGTGGGCGATCCCGGTCCGCCGGCCGATCTGGGAGATGCCGATGCCCGAGATGATCGCGCCCTTACAAGGAGTCTCGGTCATCGGTCTGGTCCGATCAGCTCGAAGACGGGATAGAAGACCTCGCCGTGGTCTTCGAACTGGACGCGTACGGCGGCGCCACTCTCGACGTCATCCTCGGTGCAGCCGACCAGGTTGGTCATCAGCCGGAGATCGTCCTGCTCGTCGAGGGTGACGATCGCGATCAGGTTCGGCGGCGGAATGTCGGGATGGAACTGGTGGTGGTTCGTCGTGTAGGTGAACACCGTGGCTCGGCCGCTGACCGGTCGGGTGGAGAGGGTGCCGCCGCACGTCGGGCAGGCGTCGAGGGGGGGCAACACCCAGCGATCGCACGCCTCGCAGCGCTGAACGAGCAGCTCACCCTTCGCGCCACCCGTCCAGAACGCACGGTTGGCATCGGTCAGCTTCGGCAGCAGGCGCGTCGGCACATCGCCATCAGTCAAGACGGACAACCGCTCGTGCCGCCGAGAGGACCTTCGTGTCCTCGCCGATGGTGGCGGTGAGCAGGACCCGAACCCGCCCGCCGTCCAGCTTCTCGGTCACCTCACCGGAGACGGTGAGGTCGGTCCCCGAGTCATCGTCCGGCACCGGCACCGGCGAGGAGAAGCGAACCCCGAATGACTCGACCCGCGTCGGATCACCGACCCAGTCCGTGACAAGCCGGCCGGCCATGGCCATCGTGAACATGCCGTGAGCGATGACGTTCGGCAGGCCCACGCCGGTCGCTACCCGCTCGTTCCAATGAATGATGTTGAAGTCCCCGCTCGCACCGGCATAGCGGACCAGATTGGCACGCTGGACGTTGACGACCCGGGCAGGGATCGTCGTCCCGATGTCCACCTCGTCGTACGTCGGCATCAGGAGGCCTCCGCGCGCTCGGCCGTGCCGCGGCTGATGAGCGAGGAGGTCAAGGTGGCGACGGCGGTGCCGTCGGCCAAGGTGACCTCCATCGTCGTCTCCATCAGCTCGTTGGCACCGGCGTCGCGGATGTCGGTCACGGTGTTGACGATGCGCAGCACATCGCCGGCATAGACCGCACGATGCGCGATGAACTCCTGCTCACCGTGGACCACCCGTCCGTGGTTCAGCCCGAGGTCTGCGTCGTTCATTGGCGATGCGTCCCGAAAGCGAAAGCCCAACACCGTCAGGAACGTCGGTGGGGCCACGACATCCGGATGGCCCGCGGCGCGGGCAGCCGCGACATCGAGGGACAGCGGGTTGACGTCGCCGATCGCGGTCGCGAAGGAACGGATGTGCTCGCGACCGACGAGGTACTCGTCAGGCGCTTCGTACCGGCGCCCGATAAAGGCACGGTTCAGCGGCATTGGCCCTCACTCAATCCGGAAGATGTTTGCACCATAACTCAGGCGGAGGCTTCGCGGGGCAGCCCCAGCACCTGCTCGGCGAGGATGGTGCGTTGGACCTCCGACGTACCTGCGTAGATGGTGCCGGTGCGCGCGAACAGCGACACCTGCCACCAGCTGTTGGTCGACATCGGATCGGCACCGGGGTCGTCGCAGCGAAGCGGCCGGCTCGGGCCCTTGCCGACCGGTACCAAACCGTCGAGCCCTTCGATGTCGAGCGCCAGCTGTGTCAGCTCGCGGTGGTACTCGCTCCAGTACAGCTTCGACACGGAGGCGGCCGCACCGATCTCCTTCTCGGCGAGGACGTCGGTCAGCGTGCGATAGCCGAGGTATCGCATGATCTCGACGCGGGCGTAGCAGCGCGCAATGCGCTGCCTGAGCACTGGGTCGGACAGCTTTCCCCGCGCGTTCGCGACCGTGACGAGCCGGTCGAACTCTGCCCGGAACAGCAGAGGGTTCGTCGCCGCCTCCTCGCCGCGTTCGAACGTCAGCAGGGTCCGCGCGACAGACCAGCCGGCGTTCACCTCGCCCACGACTCGATCGGCACGAGTGCGGGCGTCGGTAAAGAACACCTCGCAGAACTCGGCCCCACCCGCCATGTGCCGGATCGGGCGGACTTCCACCCCCGGCTGGTCGATCGGCACCAGCAGGAACGAGATCCCCCGGTGCTTCGGCGCGTCCGGGTCGGTTCGCGCAAGGATGAATATCCAGTTGCTTCGATCACCGCCCGATGTCCAGATCTTCTGCCCGTTGATGACCCACTCATCGCCGTCCAACACGGCTCTCGTGCGTACCGAGGCGAGGTCGGATCCGGCACCCGGCTCCGAGAAGCCTTGGCAGAACCGGGTCGCCCCCGACAGCAGGTCCGGCAGGAACTCCGCCTTCTGCTCGTCAGTGCCCCAGCGCAGCAACGTGTTGCCGAGGAGCTTCAGGCTGGTCGACTCCAGCGGCTGCTCGCCGAACGGCGCACCCACCCGCGTCAGCTCCTCTACGAGGACGACCTGATGCAGCTTCGAAAGTCCGCGGCCGCCGTACTCCTTCGGCCACGCGACACCGAGCAGTCCGCGACGGTGCAAGGTCGCGCGCCACTGCGCCACCCACACTGCAGTCTCTTCGGACGTCGGGATCGCACCCACGCCACGCCAGTCCGCGGGGAGCTCCTCAGCGAGCACTGCACGCACCTCGTCACGAAAGGCCGTGACGTCCGAGGGGTAGCCGATGTCCACTAGCCACTCCGTAAGAAGAGGTGAATGAGATATACGATAACCGCGAACCGCGACCGGGAGCCTGAACGTGCAGTTTCGCTACGACCCCGTGCACGAGGAGTTGGCACTCGTCGTCCGGCGCTTCCTCGACGAGACATCCACGGATGCCGAGGTACGCGACGCGATGGGCTCCGCACTCGGTTGGGATGCTGCGACCGTCAAGCGGCTGGCCGGCGAGCTCGGCGCCTTCGGACTTGCCGTGCCGGCCGAGCACGGCGGAGCGGGGTCCGGCGTCACCGAGCTCGGCATCGTCTTGCGCGAGGCCGGTCGGGCGCTGTTGTGCGCTCCGCTGCTCAGCGCCGCCCTCGGTTCCGCACTCCTGCTCGACGTCGGAACGGCTGCACCCGAAGGCCTCGTCGCCCGCATTGCGGCAGGCGACGCAATCGTGGCGCTGGCGACTCGAGCGACCTCCAGCGCTCGGCAGACCGAGCAGGGATGGCGGCTCGCCGGATCCCACGAGTGGGTGCTCGACGGCCACGTCGCCGACTCGTTCGTCGTCTCCGCCACGACCGAGCAAAGGCCCGCGCTCTTCCTGGTCGATGCGAATGACGCCGGGGTCTCCCGCGAACCGATCGAGACGGTCGATGGCACCAGACGATTTGTCAGTGTCCGTCTTGATGATGCGGCGGCAACCGTGCTGGCCGACGCCGGCGACGCGAAGGCAGCGGTCGCGCGCAGCCACGACCTGGCACTGATCCTGCTCGCCGCCGAGCAGGTCGGCATCGCCGAGCGCTGTCTGGCAATGGCTACCGACTACGCGAAGACCCGTGAGCAGTTCGGCCGGCCGATCGGGCAGTTCCAGGCGGTCAAGCACAAGCTCGCCTCAGTGGTGCTCGAGGTCGAAGCCGCATCCGCCGCAGTGATGTACGCCGCTTGGATTGCCGATCACGACACCGAGAACGTTGCTGAGGTGGCGCGGATCGCGGCGTACCAGGCCAACGAGGCGTCGACTCTCGCAACGTCGGAGAACATCCAGATCCACGGTGGAATCGGCGCGACCTGGGAACACCCGGCGCACCTCTACCTTCGCCGGGCGACCATCAACCGCCAACTGTTCGGCGACCCGCAAGCTCACCTCGAACGCCTGGCGAAGCTCATCGAGGAGCGAGTCTGAGATGGCCGCAGTCCGCAACGGCCCCTATGCCGACGACCTGCCGGCGTATCGCGATGCGCTGCACCGGTTCCTCGGAGCTTCCGAGCTCGACGCGTGGCGCGGCTGCTACATCGACGACGTCGCAGAGGAGATGCAGTTCGTCTCCGGAATGGTGCGGACGATCTACGACGCCGACTTCGGCAAGTACGGCTTCCCGGTCGAAGCAGGTGGGCTCGGTGGTGACGTACGGCACTGGGCGGTGATGTACGACGAACTTGTCGTGGCAGGTCTTCCACTCACCGGGCAACACAGCCTGCTCACCACCCTCGCCCAGCCGATCGCTCGCTATGCGCCGCACATCGCCGCGACCTATCTGGCGGCCTTCGCGCGTGGCGACGAGTGGTGGGGTCAGGGGTTCTCCGAACCGGAGGCGGGCAGCGACCTTGCGTCGCTGCGGTGCCGGGCCGTGCTCGACGGCGACGACTACGTCGTGTCTGGGCAGAAGCTATGGACCAGCCATGGTGCAACCGCCACGCACACCGTCCTGCTGTGCCGAACGGGCACGACCGAGAGCCGTCACAAGGGGCTTTCGATGCTGTTCCTCGACAACGACATGCCGGGCGTGGAGATCCGGCCGATCTACCTCGCAAGCGGGCGCGCGGAGCTGGCCGAATGCTTCTTCGACGAGGTGCGGGTGCCGGCCGATCGCCTGATCGGCGAGGCCGGACAGGGTTGGGCAGTCGCGATGTATCTCCTACAGTTCGAGCGTGCTGTCTACGCATGGCAGCGCGCCGCCGTCCTGCTCGAACGCCTCGAAGCGCTCACCAGGGTCGTCCCTTCCGGCGACCTCGCACGCCGACAGCTCGGAACGGCCTACCTGGACCTGATCGGGCTACGCGCCCGAAGCGTCGAGACGGTCCGCCGCCTCGCTGCAGGCGAGACCGTCGGACCCGAGGCCAGCGCGGACAAGCTCCTGCTGGGTGCCGCAGAGCAGAGCGTCTACGAAGCGGCGCGGTGCCTGCTCGGCGAGCAGTTCGCGTTCAGCAGCGACCCCGCCATGCGGCGGTGGGGACAGGAGTGGTGGTTCAGCCGGACGACGACCATCTACGGCGGGGCTGCCGAGGTCCAACGCGGCATCATCGCCGACCGAGTGCTCAACCTCCCCAAGGGCTGACGGACATGAATGCAGAAGAGATCGCGCTGCTGTCGGCCTCGCTCGATGACTTGTTGGACGGCGCAGTGGGCGACGTCTCGGAGGCTCTGGCAGAGCTCGGCTGGGACGAAGTGGTCGCCGACGACGAAGCGGTCGCGACCCGACTGCTGTTCACCGCTCACGCCCGTTCGCGTGCCCGAACCACGATCCTCGACCGGCTCGTCCTCGAGACTCTTCACGGTGAGGTCCCGGCGCTGGCGTCGGCGGTGCTGTGGCCATCGGCGAGAGCAGGCGGAGAGATTCGCGGCATCCTGACGCACCTGCCGGCTGACGACGACATCGTGGTCGCACCTGTTGTTCGAGAGAGCACGACGTCGCTCGCCGCGGTCCGGGGCGCCGAGCTCTCGGGAGTGCCGCTACACACCTTCGACGCATCACTCCACTGGTTCGAGGCGACCGTCGCGGCACCGGCGGAGCTCATCGAGACCACCCGCTGGGACAGCGCCGTCGCGGGCGCGCGTCGCGCCCTTGCCAGCGAGCTGATCGCCCTCTCGCACGAGGTGCTACGACTCGCGGTCGAGCACACCAGCACCCGAACCCAGTTCGGCGCGCCGATAGCAGCATTCCAAGCTGTGCGCCACCGCCTCGCCGACGCGCGCGTCGCGATCACTGCGGCCGAAGGCCTGCTCGACGTCGCCTTCGGCGGCAGAGATCCGCTCGCCGCGCAGTTCGCGAAGGCGCAGGCCGGGCGGGCACATCAGCTGGTCAGCAAGCACGCGATCCAGGTCTGCGGGGCGATCGGCGCCACGCTCGAGCATCCGCTACATCTCTACATCGATCGTGGCATCGTCCTCGACTCACTGCTTGGTCGATGGGAGGACATGGTGGGCGAGCTCGGCGACCTCGTGCTCACCAGGTCAGGCGTCCTGCCGCGGCTGGTCGAGGTCTAATGAACGGGTGACCGCGAAGGCTGGCGAGGTACCTGCGGGACGCACCCGCCGCGCGCGTGGATCACTCTCGCGCGAGGAGATCCTCGTCGCCGCGCGCGAGATCGTCGAGCGCGACGGACTGCGTCAGCTGTCGATGCCAACGCTGGCCAAGCACCTGAAGTCGGGCGTCGCCAGCATCTACTGGTACTTCAAGAACAAGGAAGAGCTCGTCGACGCGCTGGCCGGTCTCGTTCTGCACGACGTCCACCAGCAGCTCCCTCCCGCCGGCGAAGGTGCGTGGGACGACGAGCTCATCGCCTACTTCGCGGCGTTCCGCGAGCTATTGCTGTCCCTACCCGCGTACCTCGAGATCGTTGCGTACGCACCGGGGTCGATCGCCCACTCCCGGCTGACGGGTGCCGCGCAGCGTCGCCTCGCAGACGGGCTGCACCTGCTCACCCTTGCCGGACTGTCGCATCAGGCCGCCACCGACGCCTTCGCCGCGTGCCTGAACTTCACCCGTGGATTCGTGACGATGGAACAAGGCCTCATCGTCAGTGACGCCGCGCGCGGCGCACCTGCGGCAAACGACCCGGACCCGCTCACTGATCGCGACCGCGACGTCGCCTACCTCAACCAGGTCGGAGAGCAGCAGTTCCTTCGCGGACTGCGCCTGCTGGTCGGCGGAATCAGAGCCGAGGCCCTGAGCCTGCGGTGATCAAGGGGTACAGCCCGTCGGCTCCCCGCTCGATGACGACGTCGCCGATGCGACGCGCCCATCCGATGTCTTCATACTCCCGGGTCCAGGACCACAGCCTGCGGGTCAGGTGGTGAAGGACGTACTCCTGCGTCATCCCCATGGCACCGTGCGCCTGATGCGCCGCACGGGTTGCAATCCGCGCCGCCTCGCCGCACATCGTCTTTGCGGCCCATACCTCGAACGCCGCATGACCGCGCGCGTACTCACGCGCCGCAACGTCGGCAGCCATCGAGGCGATCGCGGCCTGCTGCGCGATGTGTACCAAGTGCGCCTGCACCGCCTGGAAGCGTGCGATCGGCTTCCCGAACTGCCGCCGCTCATCGGTGTGGCGGACCGTGACGTCCAAGACGCGCTCGATCGCACCCGCCATGAGACACACCCTCGTCAACGCACCGCGGAGCCGAAGCGACTCGAGGTCGACACCGACTCCCGCAGCCGCCCACGCCACCGGCGTGACGTGGTCGCACACGATCGTGTCCCTCGGCTCGCCGGCGAGGTTGGTCGCGGCGGTCACCGTGAGCTCATCGCGCGAGAGCTGCACGACCGCACCGTCGACAAGGGCGACGACATGAGAGCAATGCCGTGCCCACGGAACACCCCGGAGTACGCCGGTAACCGTCGCGCCGTCCCATGACAGGTCGTCTCCGTCACGCTGCGCGACGGTCGTCAGCGGCGTCGCCGGAATCGGTAGCCCCGAGCTCGACAGCAGCCAGCCGCCGAGCAAGCCCGTCTCGGCGAGTGGGAGAGGCAAGGCGTGCCAGCCGGCGATCCGCAGGACCGCGAGCGAGTCCGCGACCGAGCCACCCTGACCACCATGCTCCTCAGGCAGCCCGACTCCTGGCAGCCCCATCTCACTGATGGCCGACCACAGTGGCTGCGACCAGCCGTCGCGTTCGGCGTCGGCGAGCACACCAGGCGTGATCTCCCGAGAGAAGAGCTCGCCCACTGCCTGGTCGAGGAGCGCTCCGTTGTTCATCGCGCGAGCCCCTTCGCCGCGACCGACAGCAGAATCTCCGTGGTACCGCCGCGGATGGTGTTCGAGGGCGCGGTGAGGATCGCCTCACACAACAGCTGCTCGAACAACGACTGTGACTCTGGCGAGGGCTCGATGTCGAGGAGCGATTGGACGCCGAGCAGCAGGTCTTGCTCGAACCTGGTTCCGATCTCTTTCACCAGGGCCGCCTCTTGCACCGGCGAGCCCCCGGCGTCGATAGCTCGGGCGATCGACAACGACAGATTGCGCAACACCCACCACGTGGCCGTCGCGTGCCCTAGGAACCGAGCGCTCTCGGCGCCCAAAGACCCTGGTGCCGCTTCTCTGAGAAACTGCTCGATGACGGGGTAGGTCGACAGGTAGCGATCAGGACCACCGCGTTCGAACGCGAGCTCTGCGGTGTTCTGCGACCAGCCCTGTCCGACGTCGCCGAGGACACGCGAGTCGGCAATGAAGACGTCGTCGAGTACGACCTCGTTGAAGTCGTGCGTGCCGTCGATGAACGGGATCGGGTTGACTGTCACGCCATCCGCGCGCAGGTCGATGATGAGCTGAGTCAGTCCGGCGTGTCGGTCCTCGCTGTCATCGGTCCGGCACAGCGTGACCATGAAGTCATTGCGGTGAGCTCCGGTCGTCCAGACCTTGGTGCCGTTGACGGTCCATCCACCATCCACTCGGGTCGCCCGGGTTCGCACTGCCGCCAAGTCGCTGCCGGCATCCGGCTCGCTCATCCCGATCGAGAAGCCGAGCTCGCCCGAGCAGACGCCGGGCAGGAATGTCGTCTTCTGCTCCTCGGTGCCGAACCGGGCGATCACCGCGCCGCTCTGACGGTCCGCCACCCAGTGATGACCCACTGGGGCACCGCGACTGAGCAGCTCCTCGGTGACCACAAACCGCTCGACTGCGGTGCGCTCACCTCCGCCGTACCGCTTCGGCAGCGCCATGCCGAGCCAGCCTCGGGCACCGAGCTTGCGGGAGAACTCCCTGTCCGCCGGCGCATTGAAGCCAAGCCCCGGGCGACGAGATCCTCCGGGAAGCTCGTGGTCGAGGAACTCGCGCACCTCGGCCTGCAGAGCGAGCTCCGAGGTGGTCAGCTCGGTGGCGGCGAATCGCAAGATCCCCCTATTGTGGACCACGGCCATTAAGGTATCTCATTGAGATGATCAGCCGGATGGCGTCGGACCCCGGGAGGGCGACCATGGGCTTGCTCGACGGGCGCGTGGCGATCGTGACCGGGGCGGGCCGCGGGCTGGGCAGGGCGCACGCGCTGACACTCGCCAGCACGGGGGCCGCGGTCGTCGTCAATGACTACGGCGCGGGCATGGGCGGAGAGCGAGACGGCGAGTCCCCCGCGGCCGGTGTGGTCGAGGAGATATCTGCCGCAGGAGGGATGGCAGTAGCCGACTCGAGCTCGGTCGCGGACTGGGCCGCATGCGGGCGGCTCGTCGAGCTCGCCGTCGACAAGTTCGGTCGCCTCGACGCCGTCGTCAACAACGCAGGCATCGCGCGCGACCACATGCTGACCTCCTCCACCGAGCAAGACTTCGACGACACCATCGCGGTGCATCTCAAGGGCACCTACGCGATGTGCCACCACGCAAGCCGCTACTGGCGCGACCAGGCAAAGAACGGCGAGGCAGTCAGTGGCCGACTCGTCAACACCACCTCGGGCGCTGCGATGTTCGGCAACGTAGGTCAGACCGCCTATGCCTCGGCCAAGGCAGGCATCATTGCGCTGACCCAGACACTTGCGATGGAGATGCAGCGATACGCGGTCACCGTCAATGCGATCTCGCCGGTCGCGCTGACGCGAATGACGAAGGACCTCATGACCAGTGCAGCCGACGGCGGCTTCGACCCACTCGACCCGGTGAACGCCTCCGGCCTCGTGGCCTACCTCGCCTCGGCCGAGTCGGGATGGCTGACCGGCCAGGTCTTCCGCATCGAAGGCAGCCGGATCGTGCGGATGCGCGAGTGGAGCCCGATCGCCGACTACGCCTCGCGCAGCGGTGGGGCGGTGACCGCCGACGAGCTCGTGTCGGGCATGGCCCACCTGTATGGCGTGGCGCCGCGGGGCGTAACGACGGTGAACCGCTGATGGCCGAGCACCCGTCGCCCATCGACCTCGATTCGGTAGCTCCGTACGTCTCGGGTCAGACCTTCGACGAGGTGGTCGTCGGAGCGCGGTTTCGCACAGCGAGCCGCACTGTCACCGAGGCGGACCTGATCGCCTTCGTGACGCTCGCGGGTCTTACCGAACCACTGTTTCTCGACGAGCAGGGTTCGCTCGGCGCCGGCTACCCCGGTCGGCTCGTCCCCGGCACGTTGACCTTCGCCTACGCCGAAGGCCTGTTGATGCAGACCGGCGTCATCCACAACACCGGCATCGCCTTCCTGAGCGCGAACGTCGAGGTCAAGGGCCCGGTGTTCGTCGGGGACACCCTGACCGTGGTGGTCGAGGTCATCGAGGCACGACCCACGAAGGCCGGCGGTCGTGGCATCGTCACGACCCAGAACACCGTGGTCAAGCGGGACGGGACGGTCGTGATGACCTACAACCCGGTCCGGATGATCAGAGGCTCGCAGTAGGTCAAAGACCCCAGAGGGCCTGCAGCATCCGGCGTCGCTCAGCGCGGGTTCGGCCGCGAAGATCAGCGGTCCCGCGCTCGGTGACGACGACATCGATGTCGTGCGACGGCGTTGTCACCGGTGCCTCGAGCCGCTCGACCAGCGTCGGCTCGTCGCCGCGACGGGTCGTCATCACCATCACGCTGAGGCCTTCCGGGCTGATCGCCGCCGCGGCGGCGTAGTCGGGCTGGCCGCCGATGCCTCCGATCGCCGAACCGCCCCCACGCTCGGCGTTCACCTGACCGTCGTAATCCATCTCGAGCGCTGTGTTGACCGCGACGAGCGGGCGTCCGTCGGAGAGCCGCGCGGGGTGGTGGGTGTGCTCGACACCATCCACTTGCGCCCGCCCGGGGGCCCAGTCGTAGAGAACCTCGGTACCGGTGAGGTACGGCGCGTACGCCGGGCCATCGAGAAGCCCACGACGATCGAGCTCGACCACCGGATCGGTGATCAAGCCGGTGTCGACGGCCACCGGCCGGACGATCGCGGCGTAGATCGCGGCGCCGAGCCCCCCGGGCCCTACCTGAAGTCGCGCACCCTCGGGGATCAAGGCAACAACACGTTCGGCTGCCGCGCACTGCTCGTCGGTGGGCTCGACCGCGGCGAGCCGCGCCGGGAGCGCGGTGCCCTCACCGAGCACGACAACGTCGCTGCTCTGCAGCGGCGGCCCGACATCGCAGCACGGTGCGTCGGGCCGAACCACCGCTGCGACCTTCGCTCCTGCAGCGAGAGCGGCGCGCTGCCACGAGACCTCGGTGGTGAATGCCAGCCCATCCGAGACAGGTGCCAGCGTGGCAAGCAGCAGATCGACCCGCAGCGGGCCGCGAAGCTGAGCGGGCATCGTCCCGAGTCGGATCGGTATGAACTCCACCTCGCCCGCATCGATCGGCTTGCGCAGGCCGAAGCCACTGATCACCGTCTGCGCGCTCGTGCCGCCAGGGAGCGCGGGCGGCGGATTGAGGAACCAGCCGAGCAGCAACGAGACATCGGGCCGCGCCCGCGCCAGGTCGAGCACGCTTGGCCACAGCTCCGCCGGCCAGCCTGCACCGTCGCCGATGCCGACGCGGCCACCGGGCGGCACGAGATCGGAGAGTGTCGACACGTCGATGGCCGTCGCCCCGCCTTCCATCTTTCGATGCTCCCATCCTCTCGAAAAAGCCCATTAGTTTGACTTGTTAACCTATTCTTCCGCCAGAAGCCTCGAGAGGGAGACGAAAGTGGCCGGTGTCATGCAGGGTGTGAAGGTCCTGGAGGTGGCCGGCTGGACCTTCGTACCGGCCGCGGGAGCCGTCCTTGCCGACTGGGGTGCCGACGTCATCAAGATCGAGCACCCCGAGACCGGCGACCCGCAGCGCGGCCTCTCGGTCGGGGCGGTCGGGGCGAAAGGCATCGGTGGCGTCAGCTTCATCATGGAGCAGCCCAACCGCGGCAAGCGCAGCCTCGGCCTGGACATCGCCAGCGAGCAGGGCAAGGAGATCCTGCACAAGCTGATCAAGCAGAGCGATGTCTTTGTGACCAGTCTGCTCGCCGACTCCCTCGAGCGACTCGGGCTCGGACTCGATGACGTCCGCAAGATCAACCCGGCGATCGTCTATGCGCGCGGCACCGGCCAGGGCGTGCGCGGCGAGGAGGCTACCCGAGGCGGCTACGACCTCGCGTCGTACTGGACCCGTGGCGGCATCGCCCACATGCTCAAAGACCCGGGCCAGGCGTGGCCGCCGCTCCAGCGACCGGCGTTCGGCGACATCGTCGGCGGATTCGCCATCGCAGCAGGGATCGCAGCCGCGTTGTTCAAACGCGCAACGACCGGCGAGACATCCGTGGTCGACGTATCCCTGCTCGGGCTCGCGGCATGGCAGCTATCCCCGGATATCGTCGCGGCCGGCCTGCTGGGTGAGGACAACCTGCCGCGCTTCTCCAACGACGACATGCCAAACCCGATCGTCAACACCTACCCGACGAGCGACGGCAGGTTCGTGGCGCTCGTAATGCTCCAGGCCGACCGGTTCTGGCCCGAGGTCTGCGAGCTGATCGAGCGGCCCGACTTCATCGAAGATCCGCGGTTCGCCACGGCTGCGGCCCGCTTCGACAACCGCGTCGAGTGTGTCGACGAGCTGCGTACCGCATTCGCCAAACGGCCGCTGGCCGAGTGGCGCAAGCGAATGAAGGGCCTGGAAGGCGTGTGGTCTGTAGTGCAGACGCCGGGGGAAGTTCTCACAGACCCTCAGGTGGTCGCGAACGGCTACGTTCGACCGGTCAAGACGCTCGACGGCGCGAGTGAGTACTCGTTGGTCGCCAACCCCGTGCAGTTCGACGAGACGCCGCCCGACCTGGTCCGCGCTCCCGACCACGGTCAGCACACGGACGAGATCCTTGCCGAGCTCGGGTTCGACTGGGACACCGTCGTCGACCTGAAGGTGGCCTCCGTCGTTCTGTAGTTCCTAGCTGCCGGCAGACTTCTTCTTCGACTTCTCGGCGAACGCCTTCGCGTTGGCCGCCACCTCCGGCAGCGTGAACGACTCGGACTCGGCGGCGAGCGCGAACGGCAAGACGTTGAGTGCAGCCCGCTGGAGGTGCAGGTTGATCGCGCGCTTCGTGTCCTGAAGTGCCTGCGGCGGCTGCTTCGCGAGCTTGTGGGCTAGCGCCAATGCCTCGTCCATCAGCGAGTCGTGCGGGACGACCCGGTTGGCAAGACCGAGCTCGACTGCCGTCTCGGGCGGGATCCGGTCGCCGGTGAACAGATACTCCTTGGCCTTGAGAATGCTCATCATGAACGGCCACGTGACCACGCCGCCGTCTCCCGCGACGAGACCGACATTGACGTGGGTGTCCGCGAAGTAGGACTTGTCGGAGGCCAGCACGATGTCCGACGTCACAGCGATGCTGCATCCCAACCCGACAGCCGGCCCGTTGATCGCCGCGATGATCGGCACATGGCACGACAGCATCTGGTCGATGAGCATCTTCGCGCTGCGAATGCTGACATGACGGTGCTCCGGCTCGGCGACGTTCTGCAGGAAGCCTGGGACGTCCCCACCAGCGGAGAACGCGCGTCCCGCGCCGGTGATCACCACCGCCCGCGCCTCCTCATCGCGCATGACGTGCATCCACACGTTGATCAGCGCCTCGTGCAACGGATCTGTCATCGCGTTGAGCATGTCCGGGTCGTTGAGCGTGATGATCCGCACCGGGCCGTCTGATTCGACCTTCAGGATGCCGTCAAACCCGTACGTCATGGGACTCCTTAGATATAGAGAGAGGTGCGGTTCAGAGCCGCTCGACGACGGTCGCCGTACCCATGCCCCCGCCGGTGCACATGACGACGACGCCGACGTTCAGGTCACGACGTTCGAGCTCGTCGAGCACTGTCTGGAGCAACATCACGCCGGTCGCCCCGATCGGGTGCCCGAGCGCGATCGCGCCGCCGTTGACGTTCACCTTGTCGGGATCGATCGACAGGTCCCGGATCGCCTTCAGCGGGATCGCTGCGAAGGCCTCGTTGATCTCCCACAGGTCGACGTCGGCCACCGTCATGCCGGCCTTCGCGAGCACTTTTTCGACTGCTGGTGTCGGCGCGGTCAGCATGAGCACGGGGTCGGCGCCGGCAACCGCCGTCGCACAAAATCTCGCGCGGCCGGCAAGGCCACGCGCGCGCGCCCACTCCGCCGACGCCACGAGCATCGCAGCGGCGCCATCGACGACACCGGAGGAGTTGCCGCCGTGGTGAATGTGGTCGACGGTGTCGAGCCCGTCGAAGTAGTCGACGCACATCTGATCGAAGGTCCGGGGAAAGCCCTCGATCTCGGCACTGCCCATCGCGGCGAACGACGGCTTCAACTCCGCCAGTGCCTGCGCCGTCGTGCCTGGCCGCGGGAACTCGTCGCGATCGAGTGCGACCGTTCCGTCCTCGTTGAGTACGCCGATCAGGCTTCGGTCGAAGCGGCCATCAGACTGCGCCTTGGCTGCGCGCTCCTGGCTGGTCACGGCGAAGCGGTCGACATCCTCCCGGGTGAAACCCTCGAGTGTCGCTATGACATCTGCGCTGATCCCCTGCGGCACGATCGGATAACGCGCCCCGAGTGCCGGGTTCTGGCCGATCATCGTCGGCTCACCAACGCCACTCCAGCGAGACATCGACTCGACCCCGCCTGCGACGACGGCATCCTGCTGACCCGCCATCACTCCCATCGCGGCAAAGGTCGCTGCCTGTTGCGCAGACCCGCAGTAACGGTTCAACGTCATCCCAGGCGTCTCGACCGGCCATCCGGCATGGAGCACCGCTAGGCGGCCGATGCACGCGCCGTGGTCTCCACCGAACTCGGCGTTTCCGATGACGACGTCGTCGAGATCCAGCGGATCGACGGAGTGACGTTCGACCAGCGCGTTGAGGGTCTGCGCCAACAGCTCCTGCGGATGGAGGTGGTGAAGCGCGCCGCTCGACTTGCCCTTGCCGCGCGGCGTCCGGACGCCGTCAACGATCCATGCGTCGGCCACGACGGGCCTCCTTTGTTGCCCGAGGCGATATCGCTATATCTTTGCACGGGTTAACCAGAAAGGGAGCGGCGATGGCGGGCGCACAGCCGGTTCTGCTACGCCCGGAACACGACGAGCTGCGTGCCAGCGTGCGGCGGTTTCTCGCCGACACCTGCGACGAGTCCGCGGTGCGCGCGGTCATGGAGACTCCCGACGGTTACGACCCGGCCGTCTGGCGGCGAGCCTGTGACGAGCTCGGCCTCGCGGGGTTGACAGTGCCTGAGGAATACGGCGGCAGCGGCTTCTCGTTCGTCGAGGCCGGCGTCGTGCTCGAGGAGTCAGGTCGGGTGCTGTGGCCGTCACCGTTGTTTGCCACGACGGTCCTCGGGACAACGGCAATCCTTGCCTCAGCAGACGCGACGGCCGCCGCGGACTACCTGCCGCTGATCGCGTCAGGCGAGCTGCGCACGACCGTCGCTACGACCGGGGTGCTCCTTGCGTCCCAGGACAACGACACCTGGCAGGTCACCGGCACCGCGTCCTACGTCATCGACGGGCACACCGCCGAGCTGATCCTGGTCCTCGCCGGGACCGAGGCGGGCCCGTCGCTGTTCGCCGTCAGGAGCGACTCCTCGGGCCTGACGCGAGACGCGTTGTCGACCATGGACCTGACTCGCAAGCTCGCCGCTTTGCGCTTCGAGGCAACGCCGGCACGCTTGGTAGGCGTGCCCGGGAACGGCGCCGAGGTTCTCGAGCGCGTCCTCGCCGTTGCCGTCATCGGCCTGGCCGCCGAGCAGGTCGGCGGGGCGCAGCGACTGCTCGAGCTCACGGTCGACTACGTCAAGGAACGCAAGCAGTTCGGGCGCGCGATCGGGTCGTTCCAGGCCGTCAAACACCGGTGTGCGGACATGCTCGTCGACGTCGAGTCCGCTCGATCGGTCATGGTGCACGCTCTGTGGTCAGTGGCAACCGACAGCGAGGACCTCGCCGCGGACGCCGCCATGGCGAAGGCGTTCTGCTCCGAGGCCTTTCTCTCCTGTGCAGGCGCGGCCATCCAGCTCCACGGCGGTATCGGCTTCACCTGGGAGCACTGCGCGCACCTGTTCTTCAAGCGAGCGAAAGCCAGTCAGCTGATGTTCGGTGATCCGGTGCACCACCGCCGTGTGCTCGGCGACCTACTCGACCTCTAAACCAACCGAAGGAGCAGCACAACCATGAACGGTGTCGTCGACGGACGCGTTGTCATCGTGACGGGCGCGGGCAACGGGATCGGCCGCGAGCACGCGTTGCTGTTCGCCAGCGAAGGCGCCAAGGTCGTCGTCAACGACCTCGGTGGGGCACGGGACGGCACCGGAGGATCGAGCGGTCCGGCGCAGGCCGTCGTCGACGAGATCAAGGCGGCCGGCGGCGAAGCGGTCGCCAACACCGATGACATCTCGACGTGGGCTGGTGCGGAGGGCCTGATCGCCACCGCGGTCGACACCTTCGGCGGTCTCGATGTGCTCGTCAACAATGCGGGCATCCTGCGCGACCGCATGCTGGTCAACATGACGGAGGCGGAGTGGGATTCGGTGATCCAGGTGCACCTCAAGGGCACCTTCGGTCCAGCACGGATCGCCGCCGGCTACTGGAGAGACGAGTCCAAGGCCGGCAACCAACCGGACGCCCGGATCATCAACACCACCTCACCGTCCGGGCTGTTCGGTAACCTCGGCCAGACGAACTACGGCGCGGCGAAGGCTGGGATCGCGGCGTTCACCATCATCGCGGCCGGCGAGCTCGCTCGCTACGGCGTGACGGTCAACGCGATCGCACCGACCGCGCTGACCCGCATGACGGAGGACCTGGGCGGCTTCGACGCGATGGACGAGGCCATGAAGGCATCGGTGTCGGCTGACAAGATCTCACCGCTCGTGGTGTGGCTCGGCAGCTTGGAATCCGCCGAGGTCACCGGCCGGGTGTTCGGCGTCTGGGGGAACAAGATCTCGGTAGCCGAAGGCTGGGCCTACGGTCCGAGCATCACCCGCGAGGACAAGTGGCATCCCGGCGAGCTCGGCGAGGTCATCCCCGGCATGGTCCGTGACGCCGCGACGAATGCCGACATGACCGGCGCCCGGGTCGCGGCTTCCTGAGATGGGCTTAGCCGGCGTGGAAGAGATAGACGCGGCGCTGGCGGCGCTGCTCGGCTCGGCGGATCCGGGCGGCGACCCGACGGCGTTCCTCGGCGCACAGTACGACGCCGGTCTCGCGTGGGTCTCCTTCCCGGTCGGCCTCGGCGGGCTGGACGTCGGCGTCGAGTGGCAGGCCTACGTCAACGACCAGATCTCGGCGGCCGGTGGCCCGAGCGGCTTCGCGGGCAACCCGCTCGGCTACGGCATGGGCGGGCCCACCGTGCTGGCGCACGGCACCGCGCAGCAGCAGCAACGGCTGCTTCGTCCGCTGTTCACCGGCGAGGAGATCTGGTGCCAGCTGTTCAGCGAGCCGAGCGCCGGCTCGGACCTTGCCAACGTCTCGACGCGGGCCCGCCAAGACGGCCAGGAGTGGGTGATCGACGGCCAAAAGGTCTGGACGTCCTGGGGCCACGTCGCGCGCTGGGGAATGTTGCTCGCGCGCACCGACCCCGACGTGCCCAAGCACCGTGGGCTCACCTACTTCATCTGTGACATGCGAGCGACCGGCGTCGAGGTCCGACCGTTGCGGCAGATGACCGGGAATGCGGAGTTCAACGAGGTCTTCTTCACCGACGCGCGAATCGCCGACTCCATGCGACTCGGCGACGTGGGTGGCGGGTGGGGCGTCGCCCTCACCACCCTGTCCAACGAGCGCTTCATGCTCTCCGAAGGGCTGTCGGCCGAGCCGGCCCTCGCCAACGCCATCGAGCTGTGGCAGTCCCGGACCGACAAGGACTCCCCCGAGGCGATCGTCCTGCGAGACCGGCTGGTCGACCTGCACGTGCGGATCCGGGCCAACCGGCTGACGATGCGCCGCGGCGACGCGCTGCGCGACGCCGGTGACGCCGGCCCCCAGGGATCGATCGCAAAGCTCAACACGGTGCGGCTCAACCAAGCCGCGACCGAGCTCTGCGTCGACCTGCTCGGCGATGAGGGGATGCTGTTCGGCAGCTACTCGCTCGCCGATGCCGGGCTCAGCGACTACACCTTCGACACCCCGATGCGCGCCTACCTTCGAGCCCGTGCGAACTCGATCGAGGGTGGTACGTCGGAGATCTTGCACAACATCCTGGGCGAGCGGGTACTCGGACTTCCTGCCGAGCCGCGGGTCGACAAGCACATCTCGTGGCGGGAAGCGACCACACGCTGAGGCGTAATCCGTTTGTCTCAATCAGCCTTATCATCTAACTATGACGGCTCGGCTGCAGTCTCTCGCGACCTACGTTCCCCGATGGGGCGACGACCGCCAGCGCGTGGCCGGCCCGGACGAGGACGCGATCACGATGGCGGTCGCCGCCGGTCGCGCCGCAATCGCGACCGCAGCAGGTCCGGTCGACCGCGTCGTACTGGTGACCCGCGACCTGCCGACGCTGGAGGGCAGCGCGGAGGCAGTGCTCATTGCCGGGCTGGACCTCGGCACAGACGTGCTCGCAACGATCGTGGTCGGCGGTGCGCCCACCGCATTGGACCTGGCAGCGTCAAGTGAGCCCGGCACGCTCGTGGTCGCGGTCGACGTCACCGGCGCCGCCGGAGCGGCGGCCGTCGTTCTTGGTGGGGTCGACGGCGCGACCCTCGAGCCGCTGAGTCGCGCCGAACGAAGCTTGCCCGTGCTCGTTCGGGACAGCCAGGGCGCAGTCTTCGACTACGCCGATCCTCGGCTGCTGCGAGTCCGCGGCCTCGGCGCGGCGATGACCGCGCTCGCTCTGAGCACCAAGCCCATCGTGGTCGCCGGAGTCTCGGCCAAGGATGCTGCCGGCTACGTAGAAGGCAAGCCCTCGCCGCTGCCGACGACCGGTGCGTCGTCAGCGCTGTTCGCGCTTGCCGCTGCGATCGACGCCGAGACGCCAGGAACAGTCGTCGCCACCGAGCAAGGGACCGCGTCAGCGGTGAGTCTCACGACCGGACACACCGCGCGCTCGACTCATTGTCCGGTGCCGCGGAGCCTGCCAAGACGGCGCAGCGTCGCCGACGCCGAGGTCAAGATCTCGCTGCCGGCCTACGAGCGCGCGTTCGACGGCAAGGTACGACTTGCCGCCGGCAAGTGCTCGGAGTGCGGCAATCTCGACCTCCCCCAGCGCTACCGGTGCTCGCAGTGCGGCGCCGAGGCGAGCTCGGCGCTGGCACCACTCCCCCGCGACGCCACTGTCTATACGGCCGTCAGCGTCCACGTCCCCGTCCCCGGGCTGTTGACCCCCTACGACCTCGCGATCGTCGACCTCGGCGACAGCGGCGTCCGGCTGCTCGCGCCCGTCACCGACGCCGACCCGGGGAGCACCGCGATCGGTGACTGCGGCAACGTGGTGCTGCGCCGGATCGCAGTTCGTGCCGGAGTTCCCGACTATGGCTACGCATTCGTCCCTGAGGAGGCGGCCCGATGAGGCGCGTCGCGATCGTCGGCGCCGGTATGACGCCGTTCGCCGAGCATTTCGATCTGGGAATCAAGGACCTGTTGCCGATGGCGGTGACCGAAGCGATCGACGCCGTCGACAAGGGGCTCGACCGCACCGAGATCAATGCCGCCTGGTTCGGCGAGCTGGTCTCCACGGACGGGTTCGCCGCGGGCATCCTCGCCGACCAGTGCGGCCTCGTCGACATCCCGGTCTCCCATCTCGAGAACGCGTGCGCGACCGGCAACGACACACTGCGCAACGCCTTCTTCGCAGTCGCGAGCGGCTACGTCGATGTCGCCCTCGTCGCCGGCGCCGACAAGGTGCGGGAGACCTCCAGCCAGACGACGTTCTGGGACTGGATGGCGATGACCCGCGACATGGCGTGGGACTACCCGCTCGGGCTGGTCGCACCCGCGAACTTCGCCTTGCACGCGCAGCGCTACTTGCACGAGTCAGGTGCGACTCGCGAACACATGGCGATGGTTGCCGTGAAGAACCACGCCAACGCCGTACCGAACCCGAAAGCCCAGATGCGCTTCGAGGTAACGATGGAACAGGTGCTGTCGGCTCCGATGGTCGTGGCGCCGTTCGGCTTGTACGACTGCACGCCGCAGAGCGACGGCGCAGCGGCGCTCATCATCTGCGGTGAGGAGGTCGTCGACCGCTACACCGACAAGCCCGTGTGGATCCGCGGCGTCGGACTCGGCCTCGACCGCGTGATGCACCAGCACAAGGCGGACATGACGACCTTCCCGGCGACGGTGAAAGCGGCGAAGGCCGCCTACCAGATGGCGGGCGTCGATGCCGCGGACATCCAGGTCGCCGAGGTCCACGACTGCTTCAGCACCATCGAGATGATCAGCTACGAGGATCTCGGCTTCGTGCCACGGTTCGGCGCCGCGAAGGCGCTGGAGGCCGGCGAGACCACGATGACGGGTCGGCTTCCGGTGAACCCGAGCGGTGGCCTGAAGGCCAAGGGGCATCCGCCCGGCGCGACCGGCGTTGCCCAGTGCTTCGAGATCTTCTCCCAGCTACGGGGTACGGCGGCCAACCAGGTCGCGTCGTTGCCTTCGCTCGGGCTGGCGCACAATGTCGGCGGTCCTACCGCCGTCGCCGCCGTCACCATCCTCGGTACGGCGAAACCCTAGGCGCGCATCAGGTCATCATCTCGACGACCGTTTTCGCCATCGGCCGGGCGAGATAGTGCCTGTTGACCTCTTCGAGGTGGCTGCGCCAGAACGCCTCAGCGGCATCCGGATCGCCAGCCTTGACGAGCTCGACCAGCTTCGCGTGCGTCTTGTGCACCTGCTTGTACTCGACAAGAAGCGCGGTCGGCGCGGCGCTCGTCACATAGCGGCGCCGCGCCGTACCGACGATGTGGTACAGCATGTCGACTACGACGGACATCGTGCTGTTGCCGGCAAGCTCTGAGACCAGCTGATGAAAGGCGACGTCGTGCTCGTCGTACGCGCCGGGATCGTTGACGTGCGGCGCCGCTGCCTCGATCGCAGCCTCGAGCCGCTTGACCTGCGCCGGCTTGGCCCGCGCGGTGAGCAGCCGGGCAAGCGGTGCCTCGACCTCGGCGCGAGCGACGAACACATCGGACATCAGAGTGCCGCGATACTCCAGTACGTATCCCGCGTAGCGGGCGGCGACATCGCCGTTCGGCACCTGAACCTTTGCCCCGCCTCGCGAGCCGCGCCGGATCTGGATCAGCGACTCGGACTCGAGGATCCGAAACGCCTCGCGAAGCGTCGGACGGCTCACATGGAACTGAGCCAGCAGTGTCGCCTCGGACGGCAGTGACGCACCCTCCTCCAGCTCTCCTACGACGATCTGCCGACGCAGCGTTGCCGCCACCAGCTCGGCAGCCTTCGGCACCCGGATCGCATCCTGTACCGCGGTCACTGACGCTCCTTGGAGTCGGAATCCTGGCGCCGACGATACCGGCGACCTGTTTCAATCCTTTGTCCTGTTGCACCGCTGCCTATGACTCGGTCCGCCGGGCCTTGCCCGCGTAGCCGAAGAACCTCTCGAAGTTCTCATCGTTGATTCGTTGCCGAGCATGTCGCTCCGCGGCCCCCTCGAGCGCCTCCAGCCGTAGCCGAGCAGGAGCCGCGTCGTCACCGGCAGTCTCGAGCTCGGCCACCCGAACCCGCATCGCCGCCACCTCGTCCTGAAGCCGGACGCCTGCCTCGCCGTAGGTCAGCAGATCCTGGTCGTCCTCGTCGGGACGGGTCAGCGGCAGGTTCAGGTCGGGTTCGTCGGGCATCGCTCACTCGGCTGTGAAATCGTTAACAACGGTATAAGTTTAGATGAGATACCGGCCCACGTCTCGGAGACAGCGATGCCACTACAGGACCGCCACCAGATCGTCTCGGTCGACGATCATCTGATCGAGCACCCAAGGGTCTGGCTCGACCGGATGCCGGCCAAGTATCACGACGTCGGCCCGCGGATCGTCGAGACCGACGAGGGCAACCACGTGTGGCTCTACGAGGACGGCCTGATCCCGAACATCGGCCTGAACGCAGTCGCGGGCAAGGAGCCCAAGGACTACGGGATGGACCCGCTGCGCTACGAGGACATGATCCCCGGCTGCTACGACTCGGCCGAGCGGGTAAAGGACATGGACCTCGACGGCGTTCAGGCCGCGCTCTGCTTCCCCTCGATGCCGGGCTTCGCCGGTGGGGTGTTCCATCGCGCGAAGGACAAGGACCTCGCCCTCGCTTGTGTTCAGGCATGGAACGACTTCATGGTCGACGAGTGGTGCGCGTCCGCTCCCGAGCGATTCATCCCCCTTGCCATCCTGCCGACCTGGGACATCGACCTGAGCGTCACAGAGGCGAAGCGGGTGGCGGCCAAGGGCGTGCGAACGTTCACGTTCCCCGACAGTCCGGTCCCACTGGACATGCCGAGCTTCCACACCAACTACTGGGACCCGCTCTGGGACGTCTGCCAAGCGGCCGAGATCCCTCTTTCTCTGCATTTCGGGTCCTCGACGTACGTCCCGGGCTTCTCGTTCTCCGGGATGCGCACCGTGCCCGGCCAGATGGTGCTTCCGGACGCGCCCTTCGCAGTCGCGATCGCGAGCTTCGCCACGAACCTGATGTGGACGACCCTCGATCTGCTGTTCTCCGGCGCGCTGCAGCGCTTCCCGAACCTTCAGTTCTCCCTCGCCGAAGGCGGGATCGGATGGATTCCCTACATCCTCGAACGAGCGGACTACACCTGGGAGCGACACCGCTGGTACCAGGCGATCGACTTCGACGCGCGTCCCTCAGACCTGTTCAAGCAGCACTTCTGGGGCTGCTTCATCGATGACGAGCACGGCCTGGCGAATCGGCACACGATCGGCATCGACCGCATCATGCTCGAGATCGACTACCCGCACTCCGACTCCAACTGGCCGAACTCACGCAAGCGCGCAACCGAGGTTCTCGGGGACGTGCCAGACGACGAGGTATCAAAGATCGTCGAGGACAACGCCCGGCGGATGCTGCGCTTCCCGCGCGCCACGTAAGGGCGCGCGACCTACTGCCTGGCTAGAGCGCGAGTAGCTCCTTGAGGTTGTCCGCCATGATCCGCCGCTGCTGGGCCGGGGGGAGATCTGCCACGTCGCGCAGCGCGTCGGCCGGCTCCGCGCACCCCTCCGGATGTGGCCAGTCCGAGCCGAACAGGATCCGATCGACGTTCATGTGGTCGAGCAGACTGCTGACGCTGTCTTCCTGGAACGGCGTGACGTAGACCTTGCCGTGGAATGCCTCGATCGGGTCGCACGGGAACAGATAAGGCACCTTGCCGTAGGCGTTCTTCATCCGCCGGAGCAGGTCGCCGACCCAGCCGGACCCCAGCTCGACCGTGACCAGCTTCAGGCCAGGATGCCGAGACAACGCGCCATGACAGATGAACGCTGCAATGGTGTCGCTGATCGGTCGCTCCATGTGAGCGGAGAGCACCTCGGAGAACGCCGACGCGGCCGCCGTCCCGAACTTGGGCCGCTCGCCCCATCGCGCAAGGTCCATGCCGTAGCCCGAGTCCGCAGCGTGGAAGGCCACGGCCACTTCGGCGTCCTCACACATCGACCAGAACTGGTCGTAGAGCGGGTCGGCCATCGAGCGGCAGGTAGTTCCTGCGACGACCGGCGCCGGCCGGAACACGATTGCCTTCGCGCCACGCTCGATCACCCAGCCGAGCTCCTTGACGGCCGAGTCGGGATCGACGAGAGACAGCACAGGTGGTGCGACGATCCGGTTGTCGCGGGCAAATCCCCACTCGTCGTCGATCCAGGCGTTGAGCGCGTGCATCACGGCGTAGAGCGCGGGCGCGTCGTCGTTGAGCAGCTGCTCGATGCCGAGCGCCAGGGTCGGCAGCAGGAACGCCGCACCGAGTCCCTGCTGGTCGAGCACGGCGACCCGGGCATCCCGACTGCGGTACTCCGGGCGGATCGGCTCCAGCTTGCCCATCATCTTCTTGACGTCGGCACCCTCGGTGTTCTCGCCGCGGAAGTAGGCCGCAAGCGCACCCGGCTTCCCGACCGGATCGAAGGTCGGGTTGGAGATCATCGAGAACAGCCGGTCGCCGATCAGCAGGTTCGTACGCCCGGTCTGCTGGTCGGTCTGCCACCGGAACGCGTAGGTGTAGGCCGGATCGAGGTGTCGGGTGAAGGTGTCGGCGGCCTCGTAGTAGTGCTGATCCGCGTCATACAGCGGGTAGTCGGCCATCCCGGGCTCCTCGGCTTGTCTGATCGAGATATCGTAAACCTTTCGATATCTCTCGGCAACCACGCTCGCCTCGCCCGAGCTACGTGGCGAGCGCCGCGACGATCTCCTCGCAGGTGGCGATGCGGGCGATGAACGACATCGTGTGGCGCAGCATGCTCTCCGCATGTTCGGCCGGCGTACCAGTGACGCCGTCCCGCGGGATGATCACGCGGAATCCCTCGTCGACCGCCTCCGTCGCGACGACCGGCATCGCGATGTTGAGCGAGACCCCCGCGAACACGATCGAGTCATAGCCGGCATTGCGCAGCATTGGGAACAGCTCGGTGTTGTGGGTCGGCGAAAGCCCGCTATGGCGCGGGAGCACGACATCGTCCGGGCCAACCCCGATCTCGTCGACGACCTGGGTCTCGGGACTGTCGGCGGTCCAGCCGTCCATCTTTCCCAGCACTCCGGCGAGCAGGATGGCGTTGCGGTTGGAGGAGCGGTTGCCGATCGCTGGCACGTACGTGAGGTGGACGACCAGACCGCCCGCGGCGCGAAAGGCAGCGGCCAGGGCGCCGATCGACCTCATCGTGGCGCCGACCTGTGCGGCAAGCTCGGGGAGCGCGCCCTCACCCCCGACCACGCCGTGTTGGCACTCGACCGTGACGAGCACAGTCGAGGCGGGATTCAACTGCAGCGGTGGCTTGGGCATATCAATCCTTGGTGACCTGAGCGGCGGCACCCATGTAGTGGGCGAACACATCGTCCTTCAGCTCCGACGGGGCACCCTGAAAGCCGACGCGTCCCTTCCCCAGCAACACCACGCTGCTCGCGACCGCGAGTGCCCGGCTGACGTACTGCTCAACCAGCAACAACGACGTCCCACCTTTCACGACTGCCGTCAGGAACTCATAGATCCGATCGACGATGACTGGCGCGAGCCCCATGGAGACCTCGTCGACGAGTACGAGCTTCGGGCCGGCGAGGTAGCTCCGCACCACCGCGAGCATCTGTTGCTCGCCACCCGACATGTCGCCGGCACGTTGGTCGATGCGCCTGCCGATGCTTGGGAAGTGCTCGACCGCCTCGGCGATGACCTGCTTGTGGTCGGCTCGCGAGGTGTGCAGGACGAGGTTCTCCCGCACGGTCAGGGAGGGATATACGCCTCGGCTCTCCGGGATATGGCACAGCCCGCGCCGCGCGAGTTGGTGCGGCTTCGCCCGTGTCGTGTCCTGACCGTCGAACCAGACCGACCCCGAGGTGGGCCGAAGGAGGCCTGACGCGCAGCGCAGCAGCGTCGTCTTGCCTGCGCCGTTCGGGCCCAGGAGCGCCACGACGCTGCCGGCCGGAACCGTGATCGACACGTCGTGGAGAATCGGCGTGTCTGCGTAGCCCGCACTGACGTTGCGGAGCTCCAGCACTGGCGACGCGGTCACGGGCCCACCGCATCAGAGGCGGCATCGGGCAAGGCCGGCGCCTCCGAGCCAAGATAGGCAGCCCGCACCTCGGCGCTGCGCATGACCTCGGCCGGAGTCCCCTCGAAGATCTGCGCACCGAAGTCGAGCACATAGATATAGGAGCAGACCTGCGTCACCAGTGCCATGTCGTGTTCGGTGAGCAGTATCCCGATGTCGCGTTCGCCGATCACCCTGGTCAGCACCCGGCCGAGTCGTTCCGTCTCGACCCGGTTGAGTCCCGACGACGGCTCGTCGAGCAGCAACAGGTCGAACGGTCCGGCGAGAGACCGGGCCAGCTCGACGAGACGTCGCTCCCCAGTCGACAGACTGCCCACTGGGCGGTCCATCCAGTCACTGATCCCACATGTTTGCGCGGCAGACGTCACGGCGTCGTCGATCGATGCGCGATCGCCCCGGCGCGGCGCGACATGCCGCAGCGGCCGCATCCCCGCGAGCGACGCCTCACGACCCAATGCGATGTTGTCGCTGACTGTCATGGAGTCGAACAGCTCCATCTTCTGGAACGTCCGGCCAAGACCGAGCCTGGCGCGAGCTGCCGGCGACAGGCGCGTGACGTCCCGACCGTCCAGCGACACCGTCCCGGAACCCGGCCGCAGCAGCCCGCAGCACGCGTTGAACGTCGTCGTCTTGCCGGCACCGTTCGGTCCGATCAGGCCGGTGACCTGCCCCCTGGGCGCGGACAGACCGAACGACCGTACGGCGGTGTGCCCACCAAAAGTGACAGTCAGGTCCGAGACCACCAGCCCCGTGCCGACGCGACCGACCTCGGCGACGGGCGCACCGGGTGGCTGGGCCGGCGCGGGCTCCTCGGTCGTGTCGTCGACGCGGGCCACCGGCCCCGATGCGACCGCGGTACGGCCACCGAGTCGATCGACGAGCTCGCGCACACCTGGGATCGGCACGTTGCCACCGCGCATCGACACCAGCACCGCGGCGATACCGAAGATCACATTCAGCCAGTTGGTCACGTCCGCGTTGGTGATGTATGCAGGCGGAATGATCATCGCCGCCGCGGCGAAGAACGCATACCAAGGCTCGCGACCTGGCGCGATGGTCAGCACCGCGACGACGATCAGCGAGGAGAAGGGCAGGAACGCAGAGTCTGAACCGGTCACCACCGTCACGGCACCGCCGTACAACCCGCCGTAGATCGCCGCGAGGAACGCAGAGATGCAGAACACCAACACCCTCGTGGTGTTGACACTCGCGCCATGAGTCGACAACGCGATCGGCGAGTCCCCCAGACCGCGCAACAGCCGTCCGAGCCGGCCCCGTTGCAGCCACAGAACCGCGCCGGCTGCGGCAACGGCAACGATCAACACCAGGAAGTAGTAGCTCTTGTCGCCACCGAACCCGGACGGTCTCGGCTCGACCAGACCGTCCGCGCCGGTTCCGAACAGCAGATGCAACGGATAGCCCATCTGCTGCAACGTGATCCCGAACCCGAAGGTCGCCAGTGCGAGGAAGACTCCTGACAGCCGGATCGCCGGAACCGCGATGAAGGCACCGACTGGTACCGCGACAAGACCCGCGAGGACCAAGGCGAGCAGCCACGGCATCCCGACGCCGGTGGTGAAGTGGGCCATCGACGCAGCGCCGATCGCGGCAAAGCCGGCGTGTGCCAGCGACACCTGGCCGGAGGTCCTGATCAGCAAGCCGAGAGACAGGAACAGGACGACGGTGCACAGCATCACGGTGTAGAAACCGAGCTTCGCGTCACTCACCGCAAAGGGGATGATGACCAGCCCCGCCAGGAGGACCGCGCCGCCGGCCACCTGGACCCGCGCCGGCGCCCGCCAGAGGCTCGCAACCGCGGTTCGTGAGGTCAGTCGGCGGTCGAGCAGCCGGCGCCGCGGAGTGACGACCAGCACGAGGAAAAGGACGAGGAAGGGCACGCTCGCCGGAAGTCCCGACCGCAGTGCGTTGGGATGGGTCAGCGCGCCGTACTTCGTTGCGATGGACGCAGCGATGCCGACGAGCAGACCGCCCGCGTAGCTCATCGGCAGGCTCGAGAAGTAGCCGAGCGCCGCGGCGCCGAACGCCTGCAGCACCAGGAGCGTGAGCTGTAGTGCGTCGAGACTGAGACTCGGCGCGAGCAGCACGCCGGCGAGCGAGGCGACGGTCGCGCCGATCATCCACGATGCACGTCGCACGCGCACCGGGCTGGTACCCGATAGATCGAGGAGCTCGGCGTTGTCGACGACGCCGCGCATTGCCAGACCCGTCCGGGTCATCCGCATGAACCCGTACAGCACGATCGTCGAGGCCAACGCGATGAGCGTGATGATGACCTGGTCCCAGTCGATGTTTGCGCCATCGAGCGCAAACGCCTGCCCGGTCGGGAGGTATGACGGGAAGCCCGCTACCTCGGACCCGAACCGCGCCGAGAAGAAGCCATCCGTGACGAGGATCAGCCCGACCGTTGCCACGATCTTGTAGATGGCAGCCGTGTCAGCGAGCCGCCTGGCCATCAGCTCGAGGACGACACCGAGAGCTGGCCCGAGCACGAACACGCTGAGAATGCCGGCGATCGGCCAGGCAACGCCGTGGTCGTCGTGCAGTGAGAAGAAGGCGTACGCCGCAGTGGTCGCGACCGCGCCGTGAGCAAAGTTGAAGATGCCTGACGTCTTGTACGTCAGCACCAGGCCGGTGGCGGCCAGGCCATAAACGGACCCCGAGACGATGCCAAGAATGACAAACGGGAGGAGATCGCTCATGGCCTGACCGTCACCACCACCAGATCAGCTGCTGGCCGGGAGGCACACCATCTCAGTACCTTCGGGCGTGGTGAGCTTCTTGTCCACCACCTTGAAGTAGCTGGCGCACGGCTGCTGCTTTGCGGGTGCGCCCGCCGTGAACGTCACTGGCGGGATCGTCCCGCCAGCGGTGAAGTTCGGCCCGAGACCGTCCAAGCCTGTGATGACGGCCGCCGCCGTCGGCGTCGCACTTGCCGCGATGCTCGATGCCGCCGCCTTGAACAGCTCGCCGGCACCCCAGCTCGTCGATGCGGCCGCGGTGTTGATGTCCGCCTTCGGCTCGTACTGCGCCATCGCGGACCGGAATGCCACCATCGCCGGCTTCTGTGACAGCCAGCCGACACCATCTGCGTAGATCCAGGCGCCATCCCAGACCGAGTTCGCGGTGTGCGACGCACCCCAGTTCTCGGTGTCGTCTATCCAGGTCGGAGAGAATCCCTGCGACGTGCAGTTCGCGATCAGCCGTTCGGACACGTCGATCGACGTCGCCGTGAACACGGAGGCTGCGCCCTTGTTCTTGAGCTGGAGGCACTGCGCCGCGTAGCTCGAGGAGGATGCCGAGATCGACAGACCGCCTGCGTAGGTGATGTGCAGTTCCTTTGCTGCGCCCGCGGTCAACGTTGCGGCCTGGGCGCACCCAGGCACCTCGGCGCAGTAGACGACGCCGAAGGAGGCCTCCTTGGCAAGCACCGTGGCGTAAACGGACATGGTGAGGGTGTTCACCGGGGTGAGGTTCGACGGGTAGAAGTTCGAGTCGGTGAGCCACGCGGCCGACGACGCGATGCCGCCGATCACGGGGATCTTCGCCGCGTCGATGTACTTCTCCCATGACGCCTCGAGACCCGACTCGTGCTGACCCACGATCGCGATGACGTGGTCCTGCTCCACGAGCTCCTTGACTGCGGCAAGTGCCTTGGTCGCCGAACCGGCGTCATCCTTGGTGAACAGCTTGACCGGGTGTCCGTTGATTCCGCCGTTCGCGTTGGTGTAGTCGACCCAGGCGGTCATCGCCGACAAGCCCTGGTCGGACGCTTCGGAGGAGAAGCCGCTGTAGGTCCCGACGTCACCGATGTTGATCGGAGATCCCGTCAACGTGGGTGCGGACGAGCCGCCACCGGTTGGGGTGTTTCCCCCACCACTGCTGCTGCTACTGCAGGCACCAGCGAACGCGACGACGGCGATCACCGCCGAGCCCATTCTCAAAGCCATACCTCGAACCATTGACAAGCCCTCCTTGGCGCTCAGGTCTTCCCGCGTGCTGCGGACCATACGGGTTACGCGGCAGTATCGATAGGGTTTCGACAAGATTCCACCACGCCAACCAGGTCATATCCGCTTAATGCATTGGATGATTCCGGAACCCCGGCTCATTTCTGTCCGGTCATCGCAGAGATCGGCCGCTGTACGAGCTCGACGACCACACCGTCCGGGTCCTTCAAGAACATGACCCACACGCCGCCGAGCCTCGTTCCCGGCAGCTCTACCCAGAGCGGCTCGTCGATGTCGGGACGGTCCTGGACGAGCACGTTGTACGCCTCCTTCACGTCCTCGACGCCGAGTGCGATCCGGTAGAGGCCCCGGTGGTAGGCCGGTGAGGCCGCCGCGCCGACCGGCTCCGGCGTCAACCACTGGGTCAGCTCGATCGCGAATGACTGCTCACTCGCGCACTCCAACGTCTGGCTCTTGACGTGCCGGTCCCCCACGACGTGGACCGGCTGGCCAACCGGCTCGAATCCGAGCCTCGCGTACCACTGCTGGGAGCGCTCGAGATCCGAGCAGTTGATGCGCACATGCGAGAAGACCGGGGACGTCGTGCCCGGTCCTGCAAGGATCCGTTCGACCGGCACGTCGTCGCCGTCGACGACAGTCACCACCGGGCGAAGCTCGCCCCGAGCGGGCCACAACGTGGCGCCAGTCACGTCGAGTTCGGGAACGGCGTAGCCGACCGCGATCAGCCCGACGTGGTTCGGCTCGCTGGGGTGCGTGCCGACAAGTGCCGGTACGTCCCATTCCTGAAGCTCGAGCCCCGGCGCGGCGCGCGGTCCGCGGTGGTCGTACATGAACCAAACCTCGGAAGTCGCCAGGCCCTCGACGCCCAGGCCAGTGCCATCTGTCGGCACCCTCGCGGTCTTCATTCCCGGGGCCAGGTCGAGCAACTCGGCGTAGAAGCGGGCTGCCGCGGCGAGGTCACGGGTGTTGAGGTTGCAGTGCATCATGCTGTGCACGTGCGCCGGGCTCGTCATGCGCCGATGACTGACGAACCGAAGCGCTCGAGGAAGTCGAGCGTGTCACGACGGGTGTAGGTCGCGCCCGGGATCATCACCCACGTGGCGCCGGCCGCCTCATAAGCGGCGAACTGCTCAGCGTGCTTCGCGAGGTCCGCATCAGGATCGGCGATTCCGAGGTCGGTGTGAGCGACCATCACATCGAGCGACTGACCACGGTCGCCGGCCGCGGCGCGCAGGTCCGCGATCGCCGCAGTCAGCTCTTTCTTCTCGTCGAGCGGTGCCGTCCTCGTCGTCCGGAACAGCTCGGGCGTGCCACTCAAGGGCATCCAGCCCTGGGCACGCTCGGCAACCCGACGCCTGGTCAGCGCCGAGTTGCCGCCGATCCAGATCGGGATCGGCAACTGAACCGGACGTGGGCGCCCCACCACGTCACGTGCCTCGAAATGGCGACCCTGATAGCTGAAGGGCTCCCCTGACCAGTGCTGCGGCAGGACATCGAGCGCCTCGTCGAACAGCGCGTTGCGCTCGTCGAAGTCGGCACCCAACGCGTGAAACTCGCCTTTGAGGTAGCCAGTACCGACCCCGAGAATGAACCGCCCGCCGGAGATCTTGTCGACGGTGGCAGCGGACTTTGCGAGCAGCAACGGATTGCGGTACGGAACGACGGACAGATAGGTCAGCAGCCTGATCTTCGTTGTTGCCGCGGCGGCATACGCAAGGCCGACGAAGGGGTCGAGGGACTGGTGACCGCCCGACATGAGCCACTTGGCGCCAGGCGCGGGATGCTCGGTGAACGCGAATCCCATGAAGCCCGCGTCCTCCGCCGCCCTGGCGACCTCGTCCACCGGCCCGCAGTCGAGCATGTCGATGTCCGTGCCGGTGACGTCGGGGTACTGAAACATGAACCTCATGGACGGCGCTGCCTCCTAACCTTCCGTGCCGGTGACGCGGAACAGATCGACAACTGCACCCGGTGCAGGCATCGCGAGGTAGTGCTTGCGAACCTCGGCGAGGTGCCGCTCCCAGAGCGCGTGCACAGTGTCGGCGTCCTTCGCTCGGATCAACTCGACCAGCCGCGTATGAGTTCGGTGCACCTGACGGGCCTCCTGGAGCGCCCGATCTCCGTCCGACGCCGCGACGTACTCCCGCCGCGCAACGCCCACGATGCTGTAGAGCATGTGAACGAGCAGCTCGATCGTCTCGTTGCCGGCGAGCGCCGCGATCAGCAGATGGAAGCTGATGTCGTGATCGGCGAACGCCTGCGGGTCGTCGACGACAGCCCCGCCCGCGGCCAGCTCGAGATCGAGCCGCGCCAGCGCACTGGGCGTGGCCCGCTCCACTACGGCGCGCGCGAGCCGGCCCTCGATCACCGTCCGCGCCTCGTAGACATCGGCCATCGCTGTCACCCGGTGCTGGAGAACCAACCCGGCATAGCGTGCTGCCACATTCGCGGATGGCGGCTTCACTCGCGCCCCACCGTGCGGGCCGCGGCGTACCTCGATCAGGTTCTCCGACTCGAGGATGCGGAAGGCCTCACGCAGCGTTGCGCGCGAGACGTTGAACTGCGCCATGAGGTCCGCCTCGGTCGGCAACGTCGCCCCGTCGGCAAGCTGCGCGCTGACGATCTGGCGACGAAGCGCCACTGCAACCAACTCCGCGGCTTTCGGGACCCGGATCGCGTTTCCGCTCACACCGGCCCCGACACTTGGTCCGGCAGCCAGGTGCGTGGTCAGCCCGCGGGCCACGCCACCGCTTTGGTTTCGAGGTACTGCTCGAAACCCTCGATGCCGTTCTGGCGTCCGACCCCTGAGGTCTTGTACCCACCGTACGGCGAGTCGGCGCCGTACCAGATCCCGCCGTTGACGCTGATCGACCCGGTTCTCACTCGCCGCGCGAATCGGGTCGCGCGCTCCTCGTCACCAGAGAAGACGCCGCCGGACAATCCATAGGAACTGTCGTTGGTGATCCGCAGGGCGTCCTCGTCGTCGTCGAACGGCAGCACGCACAGGACGGGTCCGAAGATCTCTTCTTGCGAGATCGTCATTGAGTTGTCTACGTCGGCGAACAACGTCGGCTCGATGAACCAGCCTTTGTCCAGATGCGCCGGACGACCGCCGCCGACGACGACGCGAGCACCCTCGGCCTTGCCCTTCTCGATGTAGTCAAGAACGCGGTCGCGCTGCTTGGCGCTGATCTGCGGACCCATGACCATGTTGGGGTCGGCAGGGTCGCCGTACGGGATCGCCGACATCGTGCCAGCGAGGATCTCGACCGCCTCCTCGTAACGCGCACGAGGCACGAGGACCCGGCTCTGCAAGGCGCAGCCCTGGCCGGCGTGCATGCAGATCCCGAAGGCGGCACCGGGAAGAGTGGCGGCAAGATCGGCGTCGTCCAAGAAGACGGCAGCCGACTTCCCGCCGAGCTCCAGGAACACGCGCTTGAGCGTCGCGGCGCCCTTCTCCATGATCCGCTTGCCGACCACGGTCGAGCCGGTGAACGAGACCATGTCCACGCGTGGATCGAGGGTGAGCTCCTCGCCGACAAGGTGGTCCGACGACGTCACGACGTTGAACACACCAGGGGGAATCTCGGTCTTCTCCGCGACAAGACGGCCCAGCCGAGTCGCGTTGAACGGCGTGTCCGGGGCCGGCTTCAGCACGGTGGTGTTCCCGGTCGCCAGGATCTGCGCGATCTTGTTGATCGTCACCTCGAACGGGAAGTTCCACGGCACGATCGCGCCGACGACGCCGACCGGCTCCTTCCACACCCCGCGTCGGCTCGGCATCCCGAACGGTGCGGCGTCATCGAGCGCGCGGTCCCAGGGAAAGTCGTCGATCATCTTGATCGGCCAGCGCAGGCCGTCCTCGAGGGGGCCGTCCAGCTGCGGGCCGTAGGTCAGCAGGATCGGCGCGCCGACCTCCGCCACCAGCTCAGCCCGCAGCTCTTCGCGCTCGGCCTCGATGGCGTCCTGCAGCTGCTGGAGGCACCTCTTGCGCAGCTCGCGATCGGTAGCCCAGTCGGACTCGTCGAAGGCACGCCGCGCGGCGGCGATCGCCGTACCCATTTCCTCCGCGGTTGCATCGGCGACGGCGCCGATCACCTCTTCGGTGGTCGGGTTGATGTTGTCGAAGGTCTTTCCCGACGTTGCACCGACCAGCTTGCCGTCGATCAGCATGCGGCTTTCACCCATTGACAACCACCTTCGCCTCGTCCCCTCGGGCCCGGACAGTAGGCGATTGATATTAATAGGTCAACGGATAAGGGCTTCGGGGATCACGCCGACGGATAGAACTTTTCGGTCCAGCGACGCAGCTTGCGGAAGCCGGCGGCTTCCGAGGTGGCGAGACCCGGCGGGTCGAGCCAGATCTGGTTGTCCCAGATCACGATGTCCTGTGGAAGTGCCGCCCGGATGGCGTCGAGGCGCGTCGCCCGGTCGGCGTCGGACGACCCAGGACTCTCCTCGAGCCAGTAGGTCCCGAACATCTCACTCGTGTCGTCATCGACCGGAGTGGTCGAGATGCACACCACCCGCCACCCGTCAGGGGTCTGCTCGGCGTTGAACGAGATCCCGACGCCGGCCCAATGGATCGTGATCGTGTTCCTGCGGTCATCGGGTCGGTCCACCCCGTCCGCCCAACGTCGACCGAAGCCCGCGACGGCGTTCCAGGTGTTCTCGGTGATGGCCTCGCTCAGGATCACCGGCGCCCGATCGGTGCCGTGGACGTAGCGGAAGTGCTGGGTGTCGACGACGTTCTCGACCACCACCTGCGGGTGGATCCGGGTCTTCGGAAAGTGCGAGACCGCGTCAGGCAGAGCCGGCTGGAAGGTGCGCCCGACGATGTGCGCGCTGATATCCCTCGTGAAGTCAGGAACTTCGAAGAACGGCTCACGAGCTTCGACGTCGTGCCATAGGAACAGCACCTCGTTGAGCTCGACGACCGGCCAGACGCGAATCCGGCGCGCGGTGTTCGGGCGGTCCTGGTACGGCACTGAGACGTTGCGGCCAGCGGAGCTCCAAACCCAGCCATGGAACGGACATTGGATCCCGTCGTCGGTCACGCAGCCGCCGAACGCCAGGTTCGCGCCGAGATGCTGGCAGTACGCGTCGAAGACGTGCGCTGTGCCGTTCACGTCACGCCAGGCGACCAGGTCCTGGCCGAAGTAGCGCAACGGCACGACACCGCGCTCGGGCACCGTCGACGACCAACCGATCTGGAACCAGCCGGTCGGCTTCATGCTCAATCGCGTTCGCATACGTCCGACCGACTCCCACCATCTCCGCTGCCGCAAATCCGGACTCGATGTAGAACCGTGTTCTACGCTCAGCGATGTGGCTCCGTCAATCGCAGCTGCTGACGAGACGCCGCGAGCGCGGCGAACGCCACGGCCGTTGCACCGTCTCGCCGATCCGGTCGCACTCGCTCGCGAACGACAAGCGCTGATCGACGCCGCGCTCGAGTTGTTGCGCGACGAGGACACTCTTGACCTGCCGGTCGGTGCCATCGTCGAACGAGCCGGCCAGCATCGTGAGGCCTTCTATCGGATCTTCGGATCGAAGGCCGGACTGTTGTTCGCCGTGCTGCAAGAGGTGGTGCAGCGCACCGTTGACGCACTCGACCTTCATCTGGCGCAGGCGACGTCGACGGCCGACGCGGTGCACACCTGGGCCGAGGTGCTGCTCAAGCGGGCCGCATCGCCCCGAGCCGCCGCCGCGGCACGCCCGTTCGCCCTCGAGCGCCACCACATCCTCGACCAGTTCGCGGACGCCGAGGAGGCTCTCGACCGGCCGATGAGGCTTCGACTTGCGCGCATCCTCCAAGCGGCAGGCTTGCCCGACGCCGACCAGCTCGCTGCCGGCGCGTACGAGCTCGTGATGAGCCGGCAGGCGACCTGGATCGCGACCAGGCATCGACCAACTCCCACGGAGATCGACCAGTACGCCGCGATGGTCGTCCGACTCGTCGGCGCATCGCAGTCAGGGGGACAATCACGATGACGAGATATCGCGGCCGGCTGCCCTTCGCTGTCGCAGGTGCTCTGGCGGCATCGCTGCTGGCGATGCCCGCGTCCTCTGCCGCCGGAGCCCACCCAGCCGACAGCGCACGGACGTTGCTGTTCGTGCCGTCGTTCTCCAGCAATGTCGTGACGGTCTTCGACGCGCGCACCGACAAGCGGGTGGCCTCGATCGGCATCGATGCCAACGGTGCCTGCTGCGCCTACGCAACCCCCGACCAGCGGAAGGTCTTCATCGTCGACGGCCTGAGCCCGTTCGCGACTCGCATCGACGTGAACACCCTGAAGGTCGATCACGTGACCCGCCTCGATGGGACGTGGGGCGATCGGGGTGCACCGGTGCAACGCGACGGCAAGCTGTTCTGGCTCGATGAGATTCCGCAAGGTCACGTTCAGGGCATCAACGTGAAGACCGGGCAGGTCGTCCACACCTATCCGGCAATCGGCAACACGTTCTCGGTGAGCCACAACGGACGCTGGCTGTTCGAGGCCAACACTGCCAAGAACATCGGTGCCACGGCGTCCTTGCCCGGCGCTCTTGTGGTCCGATCGGCACAGACCGGGAAGGTGGTGGGATCGGCCAAGCTGCCACTCGCGATCGGGATCGGGCAGCTACCGATCGGTGTGTTCGTCACGCCGGACGACCGCAAGCTCTACATCGAGTCCGACGACCCGGTCGCACCCAGCTTGCTGTATGTCCTCGACATCCGGCATCCCGCACACCCGAGGTTCGTGAAGACGATCACCGTCGGGGCGACCGCATTGGTCCCCGCATTTGATCCGAGCGGGCGTCAGCTGTGGGTGCCGAACGCCGGCAGCGGCACGATCTCGGTGGTCAGCACTCGCACCGACCGGGTGGTTCGGACGATCGATGTCGGCCCGTTCGTGAGCAACATCGCCTTCGACGGTAGGACCGTGTTCGTCGGCGAGAGCGATATCCCGCCCAACTCGGTGACGAGCCTCGCGCTCACCACCGGGGGCGTCATCGTCGGCGCGGCGATCACACCGGGCAGCGGTTACACGAAGACCCGTCCGCTGATCGACCTGCCGGGCAGCGTGGTGCAGTACGACGCGCACACCTACCAACCACTGCACAAACCGGCAATGACCCTGCCGTCGGTGAGCTTCGTCATGGAGGTTGTGCATACCCGGCCCTGATCGCCGATAGGCCGGCGACGGGTGGTGGCGCGACCCAGGTTCGGTCACCCCGAGCGCAGCAAGTCGAGTTGCGAAGGGATGTCGGCAGGCGGAGTCAGCCACGGCGCCCAACCGTCGCCGAACGGCGCCGTCCGGCGAAGGACCGGATCGGCATCGCCGCCGAACCAGATCCGTGGCCGTGGTTGCTGAATCGACTTGGGCCCGAACGCCACATCCTCGAAGCTGACGTACGGCCCGTGATGCGACGGCTCGTCGTCGGGCCACAGGGTCGCCATCGCCTCCAGCATGTCGTCGGCGCGGAGAGCGACGGCTCCCACGACTCGGTGAGCGGCGACGTGCATGCAGTTCGGAAGAAGCACGGACAGCTTCACAGCGTGCTGCCGAGGTCACCCGACTCCCGGTGCGCCGAGATCGCCTCCCAGTCCATCCCGGCCTCGAGCATCAGCTCCTCGGTGTGTTGTCCGAGCTCCGGCGCCGCCCGTCCAGCGGTCGACGGGGCCCCATCGAACTGGTAAGGCGGCGCGACCACCTTGAACCGCGTCCCGTCGGACGCGACCAGCTCGCTGAGGTAGTGGTTGGCCTCGACCTGCACGTGGGAGTGCACCTCGTCGAAGTTTTGTGCCGGCGCCCAGACGCCGCTGAACGTCGACAGGATCTCCTTCCACTCCAGCAGCGACTTCTGCGCGAAGGTCTGGTCGAGCTCGACCACGCATTCCTCGCGGTTGGCGAACCGGACAGACGCGTCGATGTACTTCGGGTCATCAGCGAGCTCAGGTCGGCCGATCACCTCGCACAGCTCAGCCCAGAACCGGTCGGCTTGCAGGCACACCAGCACGATCCAGCGCCGGTCGCTGGTGAGGTAGTAGTTGACCAGCGGACTGCCAGGAGCCTTTCGGCTGGGGCGGGGGATCTCGCCGACGAACGGTGACGCGGCGATGTCCGGCCCCATCGTCCACATCCCGGTGTTGAGCAGCGAGACGTCGACGACGGAAGGCTCGCCGGTGCGCTCTCGCTTGAACAGCGCCATCGCAACCGCGCCCGCGATCGCGCTCGACCCCTGAAGGTCGAAGAACGCCGCGGGTTGTGGCACCGGCTCCTCGGCGTCGGGAGCCGTGAGCTTGTAGAGGGTGCCGGAGCTCGCCCACGCGGCAGCGGCGTCGTAGCCGCCGACGTTGATCATCGGGCCTTCGCTGCCCCAGCCGGACCCGCGCAAATAGATCAGCCCCGGGTTGGCCACCCGAAGATCCTCGACCTCGATCCCGAGCCGGCTGCGCAGGTCCGGCAGGTAGCTGGTGATGAAGACATCCGCATCCTTGACCAGCTTCAACAGCACACTGCGACCGCCCGCGCTCGCCAGGTTGACGGTGATGCTGCGCTTGCCGCGGTTCGGCACCTCGAGGAACGGGTTGGGTCCGCTCCCCGACTGGTTGAGCATGTTCATCAGGCCGCGCTGCGGATCGCCGGTCGGCGGCTCGACCTTGATCACATCGGCGCCCAGATCCGCCATGATCGCGCCGGCACCTGGCACGAACGTCCAGGCGGCAACCTCGATCACCTTGACGCCGTCGAACGGACCACTCATTGGTGCGCCCCTCTTAGCCCTACTCCACGCAATGCTCATTCACACACTGCCAATAACGTACATTGAGTTAGACGTATCTCGGCGCCCGTGCCGCCGACGCCTGACACTTCTAGCTCCGCTGCTCAGCTGCTCAGGGGTAGCGGACGATCACCACGCGAGCGGCAGGCACTCGATGCTGAAGACTCCTCCGGAGTGCTCGACCACTGCATCGAGATCGGCGACCCGGTAGTCCGGGATCAGCTTGTGCCACTCCTGCAGCGCAACGACGAGTTCCTGGCGAGCGAGGTGCGAGCCCAGGCAGCGGTGCGGACCTGCGCCGAAGGAGATGTGGCGCGGGCTGCCCCGGTCGAGATCGACAGCGCGTGCATTCTCGTACTCCTGCGGGTCGCGACCCGCCAACGCCAGCGGGAACGCGACCATGTCCCCGGCCTTGACCGGGCAACCATGAAACTCGAAGTCCGACGTCGCCTTACGCGCGGTCTGCACGATCGGGAACGCCCGCAGTAACTCCTCGACGGCGCTCGGCACCTGCGCTGGATCGGCTACCAGTCGAGCCCGGTCTGCGTCGTGCGTCGCGAGGTGGAAGAAGGAGTAGCTGAGCTGCGCGGCAACCGTATCCAGCCCCGCCATGAACAGCAGCAGCATGCACGACAGGACATCCTCGTCCTTGGCCGGCTCGCCGTCGATCTCCCAGTCGATGGCATAGCTGACGATGTCCTCGCCGCGAGTCGACGGGTCCTCGCGCCGCTCGGTGATCAGGCTTTGGAAGTAGCCCATCACTTCCATCATCGCGCCGAACGCCACGGTCCGGTCGGGATCTGACTCGGCAGTGCCGTGAAGGATCTGGTCCTCCCACAGCATGAAGTCCTGCAACCTCTCGATCGGCAGGCCCATGATCTGCAGAAAGATCGTGGTCGGGAACACCGCGGCGAACTCGGCGTAGAAGTCGACCTCACGCTTGTCCAGAAAACCCTGGATCAGATCGCGCGCGAACTGCCGCTGCTCGGCCTCGAGCCGCTCGGTGCGTCCGGGTGAGAAGTACGAGCCGAGCACCTTGCGCCATTTGGTGTGGTCCGGCGGGTCGAGCATGATCGGGATCCACCTGTACGGGGGGTCCGGTTCGGTCGGCACGATCACTTGGTTGGAAAACAGCTCAGGACGCTGGAGTCCCTCGACAATCACGTCGTGGTCGGTGAAGACCCAGTAGCCGGAGGCCTCGTCGGTTCGCAACGCCGGGCGGACGCGGTCCTGGTGACCGTCAAGTCTGTTGAAGAACGAAAGGGCTGGCATCTTGTCGCTCAGGAAGACGTAGTCCTCGACCGGGCACCCGCCGTACTCCGGCTCATCCGTTGTCGTCACAGTCGGTCTCCTGGCATGGTTTCGGTGGCACAAGCCAGCCGCAGGCTGGGATGCAATCTAACGCCGGGAGCACTATGCGAGGGCAGCCTGGCCTTGATCAACGACGTCGTCAGTTGAAGAGGTCGACTACTGACTTCGCGCCCAGGCCGTTACCGAGGATTCGGGCGCTGGCGACCTCCATGTGCGTCCGCCAGTGCTTCTCGGCCCCGTCCGCGTCGCGCGCCTCGACCAGCCGGACCAGCTTGCGGTAGGACCGAATCATCTTGCGGAACATGTCTTTGGTCTCGGGGTTCTTCATCGAACCGCGTACCGCGATCGAGACATGCATGGCGACGACCTCGGTCAGGACACCGGCCTGCACGGCAAGGGTCCGGTTGCCTGCCCGCTCCAGCACCATGTCGTGCACCCGCTGGGTCGCCCGACCCCATGCCAGCGGGTCGCGAGGGTCTTCCTCGCTCTCGACCATGCCGGCCAAGACCTCGATCTGCTCGTTGATCGCATCGATGTCTTGTTTGGTTCGACGCTGTGCGAACAGCCGGGCCGCCGCTGGCTCGATGACCATCCGCGCGTCATAGACATCGGCGATCGTCGTCCCTGACACCTGCAACAACAGGCCCACGTAACGCGCGGCGACTGCGATGTCCGGCGCCACGACCTGCGCGCCACCGCGAGAACCGCGGCGCACGCTGATGAGAGACTCGGTCTCCAGGATCCGGAACGCCTCGCGAAGCGTCGGACGCGATACTCCGAACTGCCCCATCAGCTTGACCTCAGGGGGCAACGTGTCGCCCTCGACCAGCTCACCTCGTACGATCTGACCCCGCAGGTGAGAGGCGATCAGCTCCGCGGTCTTCGGCGCACGAACCTGTTGCCCAACAGGTGGCCTGAGAGGCACCGGTCCAGCAGCCACGGTGAGATCCTTACGCCGAGAATCACCTTATTTCGATAACTAAGTCTATCTATGCCAGCGTCTCCCGCGGCATGCCGAGCGCACGCTCCGAGATCAAGTTGCGGAGCACCTCGGTGGCGTCGCCCGAGATCGTGTAGGTGCAGGCGTTGAGCCAGTCGTCCCGCCACCAGCCGGCGTCGATCGCGTCAGGATCGGCCTCCGTGAGCATCGCCTCGTTCCCTTCTAGCTGCGGCGGACCGTCTCACGGACCAGGCCAGCTCGGTAGCGGTCGAGGCCGAAGAACCGCTCGAAATGGTTCAGGCCGCGGATCGGTGGCTTGCCGACCCAATACGCGATTGAGGCAGCGCAGGCGGTGTCGGTGGCCATTCAGCGGCACTCCCGCTTACCCCCGTCAGGGCTGACGAACGCGCCGCTTCGGATCGCCATCTCATACCAGCAGGACGGCTCGGGTGAGTCGTGTCCGGCGCTGAAGGTGAGTGGCGTCGTGGTAGCGCCGATGTCGTCGTTCTTGACCTTGTCCAGTGCGCTGATGATGTCGCGACTCGTGATGGTGTTGGCGTTCGGCCAGTAGACCGAGGAAGCATCGAGCAACTGTGCCGATACCCAACCCAGAGATGCTGATCCGGCGACGTTGCTGCCCGGCGCATACTTTGCGAGCACCTGGCGGAACAATGCGATCTGCGGGTTGCTGGTGGAGATCCATGGCTTGACCGGTGAGGCGAACAGGATGTTGTTGAGGTTGGGGTCGGTGGCGTAGTCCGCCACCACGATCACCGAGCCAGTGGCGAAGACACCCTTGTAGCCCGCGTCTCGGCAGTTGGCTGCGGCGCGATGGATGCTGTTGGGATCGAGCACGAGGAACAGCGCCTGGACCCCCGCCTTCTTCGCTTGAAGGCATTGCGTTGTGAAGTCGGGTGCGGTCAACGAAGCACTTCCGTTGTAGACCAGGTGCATGCCGACCTGGCGAGTGATCGTCGGCGCGTCCTTGCCGTAGATCGAGCATTCCGCGGCCTCCAGGCAGCTGATCGCGCCGACATGAAGTCGCTGGCTGGGCGTCAGCTCCTTCGCGACCCCAGCGAACGCGGCATAGACCAGCGAGTTGCCACCGTCGGCCTGCGGAAAGAAGTTCGGATGCTCGTACATGAACTGCTCGCCACCCTCGTTGCCGATGACGGGGATGTCGTGCTGTACCAGATACGGCTCGCTGCCGGCGGCGGCGAGCGGGGCGTCGTTGTAGACGAAGGCGACCACATGGTCCTGCTCGACGAGCTGCTCGGTCAGCGACGCATTGCGCGACGGATCAGCGCCGTCATCTGCGGCAGTGAAATGGATCGGGTGGCACCGCAGCCCGCCGAGACTGTTGACGTACGCAGCCCACGCGGCGACTGCCTGGGCGCCGGCACCAACCGCAGCCCCTGCGAGGCCGCTCTGCTCGCCCACGCTGGCGATGTTGACCGACGCAAGCTGCGAGGGACACGACTGCTCGACGCCCGGCAGCAGCGAGCTCGCTGCACCCGATACGCCGCTACTCGATGTCGGACGAGTGAACCCACCCTGGCCGTTGTTGTTCGGGTGCCCGGCATTCGGCGTGGACGTGCCCGCACCGGGAGCCTGGCTTACGCCGGGCTCTACACCGACAGTCGTGGGTTGGCCGCCCGACCCGGCTGTACCCCCAGGAGACGGTACGGCTGCCGTCCCATCCGACGGCGACCCCGAGCCACCCTCGGTGTTAGCCGCGACCGAGGGGTTGCCCTGGAGGGCGGCCTGCAGGGTGGCGTGCGACTCGCGCGATCCGCAGGCGGCGAGGAGCAGTACGACTGCGGACACCGCCGTCAAACGACGAACGCGAGCATGCCCAAGCGATCGGCTCATCGACGAGCCCCCGTCTCAGTCCCGAGATAGCGCTCCATCAGATCGGTGCCGTCGAGCTCACTCGGCTCGCCGCGGAAGACGACCCGACCTCGGGCAAGCAGGTAGACGTGATTGGCGATGCCCAGCGCTTTCGCGACGTACTGCTCCACGAGCAGCAGGCTGGATCCCTCTGCGACGAGCCGATGGAAGAACTCGAAGATCTCATCGACGATGATCGGCGCGAGTCCCATCGAGACCTCGTCGAGCATCACGACCGGCGCCCGCTGCGCGTAGGCCCTGGCGAGAGCCAGCATCTGCTGCTCGCCGCCGCTCATCGTGCCGGCGAGCTGGCCAAGCCGTTCGCCGAGCCGCGGAAACGCACTCACCGCGCGGTCGAGCCCCTCAGCCTCGGCGCCGCTCCCCTTGGCAGAGAACATCCTCAGGTTCTCCCGCACCGTCATCCCGGGGAACACGCTGCGACCCTCGGTGACGTGACAGACCCCGGCTCGCGCCAGCTGCTCCGGCGGCGCACCCGTCACGTCGCGGCCATCGACCACGATCCGCCCCGCGCGTGGGCGAAGCAGCCCGGAGGCGACCCGCAACAGGGTGGTCTTGCCGGCGCCGTTCGGGCCAAGCAGGGCGACGATCGTGCCAGATGGCACCACGAGGTTGACGTCACGCAGCACGACCGTGTCGCCGTAGCCCGCGGTAATGGACTCCAGCTCGAACCTCATGAGGTCGCCTCACCCGCGACGGCGGCCAGCCCGTCCTCCTCGCCGAGGTACGCCGCGCGCACCTGCGAGCTGGCTCGGACCTCAGCGGGCGTGCCCTCGAAGATCATGTTGCCGAAATCGAGCACGTATATATAGGTGCACACCTTCATCACCAGGCTCATGTCGTGCTCGACCAGCAGCATTCCGACGCCGCGTTCGGCGACCACGCCGGTAAGGATCTCGCCGAAATGCGCGGTCTCGGTCTCGTCCAGACCCGACGACGGCTCGTCGAGCAGCAGCATCTGGTAGCCGCTGGCCAGGACCCTTGCGAGCTCGACGAGCCGACGCTGGCCGGTGCTGAGCACGGTCACGGACGCATCGGCGAGCCGGCCGATGCCGCACGTCTCGAGCGCGGCATCCGTCCGCTCGGCAACCACCTGGCGCTGACCGCGGCCACCGGCGAACTGGCGCAGCGGGTTGCGCCCGATCAGCGCGATCTCCGCCCCGAGCGCGACGTTGGCGCGGACCGACATCCCCGTGCAGACCTGCACCTGCTGAAACGTGCGGCCCATCCCGAGCCGGGCTCGCGATGCTGTGCCGACGCGGGTGACGTCGCGGCCACCCAACAGCACTGAGCCGGAGGTAGGCCTGACCAGACCGTTGCAGGCATTGAACGTCGTGGTCTTGCCCGCGCCGTTGGGTCCGATCAGGCCCGTGATCCGGCCCAGCGGCGCGGTCAGGCTTGCACCGGAGACCGCCACGTTGCCGCCGTAGGAGACGCAGAGCGCGCGGGCCTCGAGTCCACTCGTCTCGCGCCCGTCGACGTCGGCGATCATTGGCTCACCAACGACACGAACTGGTCGTCCTCTCGCGATCTGCGCGCGGTGACCGGCCCATGCTCGAGCCGGTCTCCACGCGCTGTCGACTGTCGCTGGACCCAGGTGGCTAGCGCCGATCGGTTCGCCAGCACGAGGCCGGCTGCAAGAGCCGCGACACCGAAGGTCAGCGTCTGATGGTCGGAGTTGAAGCTCGTGGCATAGCCCGGCACGACCTCCATGAGCAGCGCCGCGATTGCCGAGGACAACAGCACCCGGGTGCCAAGCAGTGCGCTGATCGCGAGCACCGCAATGATGATCAGCGATTGAAGCGGCGGGAAGACGGTCGAACCCACAGTGAACTGCGTGATCACCAGCCCGCCGCCAACGCCCGCGATGAACGCCGAGATGCAGAACACCATCAGTCGGGTCACGTTGACGCTGAGGCCCAGCGTGGCGAGCATCGTCGGGGTCTCCGACATCGCCCGAAGCAGCCGGCCGAACCGACTGCGATGGATCATGACCAGACCCAGCGCCACCAAAGCCACGACGACGAGGTCGACGTAGTAGACGGAAGTGTCACTGCCGCTGACGGGTCCGAAGTCTGGCCGGGTGCTGTTCACCGTCAGCCCGGAACCGAACATCAGGAACGTCGGGTAGATGACGAACTGCATGACGATGCCGAAGCCGAGCGTGACCAACGCAAGGTAGATCCCGGAGAGCCGGATCGCCGGGATCGCGACCAGCGCGCCGACCGGCACCGTAAGCAGGCCCGCCAACAACAGCGCGAGCGGCCATGGCACACCATGCGCGACAAGATGTCCCATCGTCGTCGCGCCGAGCGCGGCGAACGCCATCTGACACAGCGAGATCTGTCCAGACGTCCACACGAGAAGCGCCAGCGACGCGAAGATCACGAAGTTGCTCTCGGCCGAGATCCACACCGGCAGGTACGCACCGACGACGTGCGGCACGAGGATCAGCAAGACGGCGAGCACGCCGACGATCGTGCCGCCCCAAAGCCGGCTGAGCTCCTTGGTGTCGGAGACCAGACCGCGGAACGCCAGCGTGCCTCGGGGCAGCTTCGACAACGGCACGACGAGCAGCACGATGATCAGCGCGATGAAAGGTACGGCGGAGGGCAGCTGGCTGAACGGTGGCTTCGTGACGTAGTCCGATGCAATCGCCGAGACAACTCCGACAATCAAGCCGCCCACGTAGGTCATCGGCAAGCTGGAGAACCGTCCGATCGCGCAGGCGCCGAACGCCTGGACGACGAGAAACGTCAGCTGCAGCGCGTCGAGACCCTGAGAGCGCGCGAGCAGGATGCCCGAGATCGCCGCAAACCCCGACCCGATCGACCAGGCAACGCGGCGAATCCGGACCGGCCGCTCGCCGGTGAGCCGGACGAGCGTCGGGTTGTCGACGACCGCTCTCATAGCGACGCCGAGCCGGGTCAGGCGCATGAACAGGTAGAGCCCGACCGCACCGAACAGCGCGATCCCCGCGGTGATCACGTCCTCCCAGCTGACCAGCACCGAGGAGATCGTGAAGCCGGTCTGGGGCAGGAACGGCGGCAAGCTGCGTACGGCGTCGTGGACGGCGACGGTCAGGCCACCGTAGATCGCGAGGAACAGCCCGACCGTGGCCACGACGATCACCGCGGCCGCGGCATCGTTGAGGCTGCGGGTCACGAGCTCGAGCACTGGACCAACAACGATCACGAAGCCGACCAGCACGATCAGCACAGCGAACGGCCACGGCACCGACCATTGGTCGTGCAGCCGATAGAACAAGAACGCCGCGGCTGCAGCGACCGCCCCGTGTCCGAAGTTGAAGACCCCGGAGGTTCGGTAGGTCAGGACCAGTCCGATCCCGGACAGGCCGTAGAGCGAACCGGTGACTAGGCCACCGATGATGAACGGGAGCACGAATCTCCTAGGGCTCACATAGTTCGCAGGGAACCTTGCCGGCTCGCTCGTGGGCTCGTCTGGTAGTCGCGACGGTGGGCTTGCCGTCCACCAGCGGGCAGCTCGGACGGTGGTAGCGGGTCATCGATGCGCTCGCGACGGGACGGTTCTCCAGATCTTCGGCGAGCCGATCGGACCAGCGCGAACCGACCTCTCGCGCCACGTCTGGCAGCACCATCACCCGGGCCATCCCGACATGTCGGCGCCCCCGCAGCAACCACATCCCGTCGGACACGACCGCCACCAGAACCCCGGCGATACCGAGGTTGAACCAGGCGAGCTGGTCGCGCACCGTGACCTGGCCCGACACCTGATACCAACTGACGATCACGAGCAATAGCCCGACCAGATTCGTCATGAGCAGCCTGGTCAGCTCGACCGATGACCACGGCGGCATGGCGCGCGACTCGCGCCGCCTCACCCGCTCGACGCTGAGCCGACCCTCCAGGTCAGCCGCCGCGCCAGACCCCGCCACGCTCAGCCCCGGTCGGCGGACGCGCCCGCGCGACGACTGCGACGCGGCGAGGACGCTGTTGATGGGGCGCCCTTCGCACTCATCTCGAGTGGTTCGTCTTCCTCGCGTTGCGCGCGCAGCTCGTGATGGATGTCGTCGAGCTTGCGCCACTCGTCACGCAGGTCAGCCGAGAGCCACAGCGTCGCCGCAACCCCAAGCGCGAACAGCCCGAACAGCCCGGCCGAGGCAAGGTACGGCAGCTGCTCGGTCGGGAGCGTCGCGCCACTCACCCCGATGTAGCCCACGATCAGGGATATGACGCCCGCAACCACCAGGACGATTGCAGCCGCCCGATCCCATTGGGTTCTCACCCATCGGTAGAAGTCCATGGACCCCGCACTCCCATCAATCGAACCAGCTGACCCAACAAGACAGCGACCGCGCCGACGATGCACAAGACGAGGTAAGAACTGCGGATGTCGAACAGGTTCGCCGACGCCGCGCTCAGCGAAGCCTGTGGATTCTCGGTGCCGGTAGCCGGCGCCACGACGGGCGGGATGACGTCACCCGACGTGGTGTCAGATCCCGGCAGGGGCGGTAGGACGCCCGAGTCCCCACTGCCAACCGGAGAGGTGCCCAGGTCGCCTCCGCTGCCGACCGACCCGACTCCCGGCGTACCCACGCTCGAAGGCGGCGCCGGTGCGGTCGCCTCGATCGATGCCGTCGCCGATCCCACGGTGAGGTCGAACGTTCCGTTCTTGGTACCAATCTCCTTTGTCGGCAGCGGCCCGGTGATATCTAGCGCCGGAGCGACCACCCGGTCCTTGAAGCTCTGCGCCGTGACGAAGCTGAGCTTGATGTGGTCGGCGGCGAGCACGGTGTTCAGGACGGAGCTGACCGGCAGCGGCACCGATGTGCCCGCGACGTTCAGCCCTTTGGTCGACACGGTGACGGGCAGGGTGCCGACCCGAACGCCGGTGATCGACAGCGACGACGACGGCGTGACGGTGCCGTCGTTCGACAACGTCTCGGTCGCCGTCGATGTGATCTCGCCCAGCGTCACGGGCCCGATCGTCAGACCCTGCAGGTCGCTCGTCGCGGTGGCGACCACCGAGCCGTCGTCATTGACGTCGATCGACGATGACCCCGTCAGCAAGGCGGCGTTGCCCGCAGCATCTATCTGCAGTCCCGCCGTCGCCTTGCCCGTGCTGTAGGTCTGACCGGTCGTGGCGCTGATGTTGTAAGCGCCTGCACCGATCGACGCGGTAGGGGTTGTCGAGTTCGCCGTCACCTCGAACGGATAGGCCGGAAGCTGCGGCAGGTGAATCGGGGGCAGACCCGCCGCACCGGTGCCGAGCAGCCCGGCCACGAGACCCGGCAGTGAAATAACAAACTGCCCCGGGTCGGGGAACGCCGCGTATCCGACGCCCTCGCCCAGCGAGTTCAGCGACGCCTCACCACTCGGGCCGCCGCTGTCCAGCGGCGTGTCGGTGAGAGGCGCGCCAGGCAGGTCCGCGCTGACCACCACTCCGAATGCCGACGCCGACGACTGGAAGCCGGGCGGTGCGACCGGATCGGCGGAGGCCGAGACCAGCCCGATACACGAGAACACGGCGACGATCCCGGCGGCCAGGATGCGGGCCGCAGCGAAGTATGGGCGCGTGTGGCGTTGGCCAGGTCCGGCAGCAGCCAACCGCCGTCTGCTCATCGTCATATTATTTACACCATTAGGTCGCATTGTCGAGGTACACGCCGTCAGCCCGCCGGAACGTGATGTCGACACCAGCGAAGCGCAGCTTCGTACCACCGGTGTGCGTCAGGGACCAGGTTGATGTCGTGGCCGGAGTGGGCGAGCACATACGTCGCGAGATGAGCTGAGGGGGCGTAATCCGGCGCCTCGGACCGCTCGAGCGTCGCAGCTGAGGAGCAGTCAGTCGTCGCGCCACCACCGCCCTGTTTGCAGAACACCGCATCGTCGCTGCCATCGACCAGCAGGACCGGCACCCGGATCTGGTTGGTGTGTAACAGCGAAGTGTCGACGAGGTATGGGAGCAGCGTGGCGGCGTATCCCGCCGCGACGGGCTGTCGAGTGTTCTCGTCGGCACGCTCGACCTTGGGGTCGACTCGCCCGCCTCGGTAGAACACCGGCCTAGCGCCTGGCGTGCTGAGATACCCCAAGTCTCCGGCAGGGATCTGCGACGACATCACCGGATCGAGCAACGCCGGACGGACTTTGGCGAAGATGGACCCAAGACCGGTGAGCCCAGGTCCGTGCGAGGTTCCGGTGGCGATGAATCCGTCCTCGTCGTGGTACGTCGATGCCTCGACGTCGTTGGTCAATGTGCCGAGAGAGTGACCGACGAGAATCACGCGGCGGTAGGGCGGTCCGAGTCCACCGCGCCGTGCCGCTTGAATCGCGACGTGGACGGCATACGCCTCCACCGTGATCGTGACCTGCGTGCTCGGCGGATGCGAACTGCGCCCGACGCCGAGCAAGTCGATGGCCAGCGTGGAGTAGCCGGCACGGTTCATGACCTGCGAGTACTGGTACTTGCCGTGAAATCCGGGGAAGTCCCAATAGGTGTGCGAGTAGGTACCGCCGTGTACCAGTACCTGAATCGTTCGCCCGGGACCGCCCGCAGGTGTGCAGAGCTGCCCGTAGATCCGATAGATCGGTTTGGCGTCAGCCGCCAGTCCCGTCGGAATCTCGACCCCGCGACAGTGGGCGCTCGAGCTGCCAATGGTCGCCGCTGAGAGCGGGCCCGACGCGGTGATCGTCAAAGCCCAACCGAGTACGACTGCAGCCCCGCAGGCCCGTCGACGGGTCAACCGGCCGGTCCATAGCTTCATAGGGCTAGAAGATTAATATCTATGAGATGACTGAACCGCACGCGACACTGTCCAGCGCCGGTGGAGTCCTGACTGTCCCGATCGACCGGCCGGACAAGCTCAACGCGATCAGCCCCGAAGTCACCGCCGCGCTGGCATCGGGCTCGTGCACGCGGTCGATCCAGCCAGCGAGTTCTCTGCGCGCGTCGATGCGTTCGTCGAAGGTCTGGTCGGGCTCCGAGGCGCTTGGCCCGGCAAAGCTGGCCATCGACATGAGCGCCAACACTGATCCCACGACCGCACGCAACATCGAACGCATCGCCAACACCACATTGCTGCAAGGCCACGAGCACCGCGAACGTGTCACCGAGTTTCGCGAGAGAAGCCTTCGTCGCACCACGACATGACGCAGGACGTGCCTGAGTGGTTCCGGCGTGCGATCGACGCGAAGCCAGAACATCACGACATAGACGTTGAAGGCACGTCGGTGCACTATCGCGCCTGGGGCCCAACCGGCGGTCCGGGCGTCGTCCTGCTCCATGGCGGCGGAGCGCACTCGGGCTGGTGGGACCACATTGCTCCGCTGCTGGCCGTCGACCGGCGGATCATCGCACCTGATCTGACAGGGCACGGCGACAGTGCGCGACGCCCGGAGTACGTCAGATCGGTCTGGGCGGAGGAGGCAGTGGCGGTGAGCGAGGCGGCCGGCTTGACGAGGCCGACCATGGTCGGCCACAGCATGGGCGGCTGGGTGGCGGTCTACGCCGGGGTGCTGCATCCCGACGCGATGCAATCGATCATCGCGATCGACTCGCCGCTGGACGACGAGCCGCCCGAAGAGAGCCCGCTGCGACCTCCACCCCAAGGAACGGCTCCCAAGGTGTACGCCCGACGGGAAGACGCGGTCGCAAGATTTCGCACCGTTCCTCCGCAAGAGTCGATGCTGGCCTACGTCGCGGACCACGTGGCGCTCGAGTCGCTCCGCGAGGTCGAAGGCGGGTGGACGTGGAAGTTCGATATCGGCATCTTCGGTGACCGCGTCTGGCACCGCGGCCTGCTCGATCAGCTCGACGTCCCGATCATCCTGTTACGTTGCGAGAAGGGACTGGTCAGCCCAGAGATGGCAACCAGGATGGCCGCGAAGCCGTCGGGCGGGATGTCGGTGCTCGAGATCGAAGGGGCCGGGCATCATGCGATGTTCGACCAACCGCTGGCGGTCGTCGCTGCCTTGCAGTCACTTCTCCCAGGAGGCACGTCATGACTCCCTCTGATGCCGTCAACGACGAGGTGCTGTTCCGCGTCGACGGCGCGATCGCCACCATCACGCTGAACCGGCCAGACTCCGCCAACGCGCTCCGGCCGGAGGGCCGCAATCGCATCATCGAGCTGCTCGACGAGTGCGACGGCCGAGCTGACGTCCGGGCGATCGTGCTGCGCGCCGAAGGTCGCCACTTCTGCGCCGGCGCCGACGCCGGCGGCATCCGCGCCGGCCAGGCCGGCGAGCGTCGCACCGGAGACGCCATCCGTTTGCTGATGAGCGGCTCGCAGCGACTCATCAGCTCAGTGCTCGACTGCGGCAAGCCGGTCATCGCCGAAGTCCAGGGGACAGCAGCGGGGCTCGGCGCACATCTCGCGTTCGCCTGCGATCTCGTTGTCGCGGCGCAAGAGGCCAGCTTCATCGAGTCGATGCTGCTGCGCGGGATCGTGCTCGACGCCGTCGGCGCCTACCTGCTGCCAAGGCGGGTCGGCCTGCAGAAGGCGAAGGAGCTGGCACTGCTCGGCGACACGCTGCCGGCTGCTGAGGCGGCCGCACTCGGCCTGGTCAACCGCGTCGTGCCGCGCGACGACCTCCGCGCCACCGTCACCGAGCTCGCCGAGCGGCTCGCAGCGGGCCCGACCAGCGCAATCGCGCTGACGAAGCGCCTGCTCAACCTCTCTCTCGACCAGGACCGCGCCTCGGCACTGCTCGCGGAGGCGATGGCACAAGAGGTGCAGATGACAGCGACGGATGCAACCGAGGGTGTTGCCGCGTTCATCGAACGTCGGCCGCCTGACTACCTGGGGCGGTAGTCGGTCCCTCGCCACGTCGAGGGGTATGTCCTTGTCGGAATCTGACATCTGTGTTTCCGTAATCGCGCAACGAAGGGAGCGCCAGGGATGACGAGGTTCCATCGATGACGGCCCAACCGCGATTCGTCGGCGACGGGCCGCCGTTGCTGCCGAACCTGGCCGAGCTCATGCCGATGTCCCCGGCCCTCGTGGATCGCCTGGTGAGTGAGTACGCACCTACGGCGGCAACGTTGTCGACTCCACAGGCGTACTGGACAGGATTCAACGGGTGGATGACCGACCGGCTGTCCGGGCCGGTCATGGAAGGCAACGTCGATCCCGACGAGATCGGCGAGCAGGCCTGGGCCATCTACGCCTCCAGCTACTGGGGCGGCCTCGAGCTGCGCGAGCACTGGGGTATGCCGCCGGCGTTCAAGAACCTGGGAATCACACTGCCGTCCCCGCCATTCGCGGAGGTGCAAGACGGTGTCGTCCAGCTCATGGCCCAGCGCATGGCGGCCATTCGCGGCGGCGGAGAAGCCTGCCTGAGCCTGTTGCCGTCGATCTTGCGCGAAGGCTCGACCTCCAACCCGATTCACGGCGTCGGCTACAACGCCGGAGTGCAGGTCATCAAGACCGAGGATCCACCGATCGGTCAGCGACGTCCGAACCGCAGCCCCAAGCCTTCGGTCGTGCGGATCAACAGCCGTCACTTCATGCGCGTGGACTACGACCTGTCGACGCCTGACTACCTGAAGGTGTGGCGTTCGGCGTACGAACGGGCCGTAGCGACCGACCCTGTCGCCTACGAGACGATCCTGGCCGGCGAGGAGGGGCAGGCCGACCTTCGCGAGATCTGGAAAGGGGCAATCGACTTCGGCAACATCACGTGGGGTGGGGACGCGCAGGACCATTGGACCGATGCCTACTGGGAAGAGACCATCCGCTGGAGCTCCATTCTGACCTTCGGCATGGAGGCCGCTGGACTGGCCGCGATCACCGCACTGATCAACCAGGATGCCGAGACCGCGAAGCTGGCCGTGATGTGCAACGCGCTCTACCTCGGTGCGACGCCGGGCTGGATGCTCGGTCTCCTCGACACCGATGCCACGCTCCCGCAGGTCGTTGCGGCATAGGCACCCGGTGGACGTCGACCAGTTGGTGCGGGTCTGGCTCGAGCGCGAGCTGGGCGGCACAGTCGTCACCCTCGAGCGGCAGGAGCGCTGGCGCGCCGCCTGGTTTGCCGATCTGTCGCAAGACGGGTCGGTGAGTCGCTACTACGTGCGTGGGCACCGCGGCGGCAACTTCCGCGAGATGATCACGCTGACGCAGGAGGCCGACGTCAACCGCCTGCTGCGCAAGCACGACATCCCGGTCCCGACCGTCCACGGGATGATCGGCGACCCACCCGCCATCGTGATGGACCGCCTGCCCGGCCGGGTCAACCTCGCGACGGCAGTCGACGACGCTGAACGCGACGCGGTGCTCGACCAGTACATCGAGGCCATGCGACGGATGCATGCGATCGATGTCGCCGAACTCGAGGAGATCGGCCTGGCCGTTCCTGCCGACAACCGCGGCGCCGCTCTGAACCTCTACGCCAAAGGCGAGGCGAACTACCGCGCCGCGAAGTCGGCACCGAGCCCGATGATCGAGTTCATGTGGCGCTGGCTTCAGCGCAACGTCCCTACCGGGCGCGACCGACGGGCGCTGATCCAAGCCGACGCCGCTCAGTTCCTGTACGAGGACCGCAAGCTGACCGGTCTCATCGACTTCGAAGCGGCCTACGTCGGCGACCCGGTTGCAGAGTTCGCGGCCATGCGCAGCCGTGACTGCGAGGAGCCCCTCGGCGACATCGGGGTGCTTGCCCGCAAGTACGAAGCAGCCACTGGCGATCGGATCGACAAGGACGCCGTCGAGTTTCACACGGCGGGCTGGTCGCTGATGACGCCGTTCCAGTGGGAGGACTCGGTCCGCAACCCGGTGAGCGGCGACAGCTGGCTCGAGTACTTCACCTGGCTCGTCGGGTGCGGACGCTGGGCGCTCGAGGCGATCGCGCAGGTGCTCGGCGCGCCGCTGGAGCGCGTCGATGGGCCCAACGAGGGTCTCTCCGCGTCGTACTGGCACGCCTCGTACAAGAACCTGATGTCACTGCTCGACGAATGGCCCACCAGCAGTGCGTTCGAGAGCTTCCGCGCGGACAGTGCTCGCGCCGTCACGCGCTTCGCCGAACATGTCCACGTCTACGGTCGCGAGCTGGAGTCGCTCGCGGTGCAGGAGATCTCCGAGCTCGTGGGGAAACGTCAGCCGGACCTCAGCACCGCGGAAGCAGCGCTGGAAGGCTTCGTGATGACCGCCTCCCCTGACAGCGATGTCGCACTGGTGCGTTACTTCCACCGCTGGACCCAGCGCCAGCAGTTCCTCATCCAGGGCACCGGCGCCCGCCACGAGAAGCTGATTCACATCAGCCCGCAACCACTCGCAGGTGCCACTTGGGCGCGATGACGGGCGGCATCGCGGGCGACAGCGACTGGATCACCCGGTGGCTGGAGCGCGACGTGGGCGGCCGGGTCGTCCACATCGAGCGACAGGCCCGCTGGCGACCGGCGTGGTACGTCGACATCGACCACCCGGACGGCGCCGTGTCGGTGTACGTCCGGGGCGATCGGCTCGACTCGCCGTCAGCGTTTCCCCTGGCCCACGAGATGCGCTTTCAGTCCGTGCTTCACAGCGAAGGCATCCCGGTGCCGCGCGTACTGGGCTGGTCGGACGAGCCGCGCGCCATAGCGATGGAGCGAGTGCCCGGTCGGGACAGCTTCGTCGACACAACCGACGACGAGAGACGAGCCGTGATGCACGACTACGTCGACGCCTTGGTGCAGCTCCATGCGATCGACGTCGAGGCATTCTCTGCTGCCGACATCGTGCGGGCGGGCACCCCGGCAGACGCCGGCCTCGTGGGACTTCAGCACTTCGAACGGGTCGCGTACCGGGCGCTGAAGAAGCGTCCCGACCCGTTCCTGGAGTTTGCGTTGGGATGGCTCGCACGACATCGGCCCGACTCGCGCGGCCGCGAGTCGGCAATCGTGTGGGACTCGGGCCAGTTCCTCCACCAGGGCGGCCGGATCACCGCGATGATCGACCTGGAGTTCGGTCACATCGGCGATCCCATGCAGGATCTCGCCGGGCTTTGGGTTCGCAACCCGTTCCTCGAGTTCGGCGACGTCGCCGCGCTGTTGCGCTACTACGAAGAGCGCAGCGGAACCGCCATCGACCTCGACGCCGTGCAGTACCACTACATCCTGTGGTCGCTGTCCAACCAGCTCGAGTTTCACGACGTGCTGGCAGATCCGGTCCCCGGCGCGGACTACATGCTCAACCTGAGCTGGTGCATCGAGACGAACCTGATGGCGCTCGAAGGCATCGCGACCGTGCAAGATGTCGAGCTACCCGAGGTGGTCGAGCCCACTGCGATCGAGTCCGGTTTCGGTCCCGCGCATCGGCATCTGGTCACAGCCTTGGAGCAGGCCGAGCTGGGTGAAGGCGCCGAACGCTATCGCCGCCGCATGGCAGTCCGGCTCGCGCGCCATCTCGCGCGAATCGACGAGATCGGAAGCACAGTGATTGCCGCCGACCTCGACGACCTGGCCGAGCTGTTGGGAACGCGCCCGGAGTCATGGGCCGACGGCGAACGGCGCTTGGAGGACTACGTACTGCACGACGACGGGCAACACGATGCACAGCTGGTCGCACTGCTGCATCGGCGGCTGCATCGCGCACGCATGCTCAACGGCCCGGCCGGATCGTGGATCACCCAACACCGGCATGCGCCTCAGCCCCGCTCACGCGAGCTGCGTCACTAGTATTCGACGTATCTGACATGCGTGTTTAGCGAACGGCGGTAGCTTCAGAATGGCGGGTCCGTACGGAACCGGATTGCGACGGGTCGCATTCGTTGCGGCGTTGCCGCTGGTCACGGCACTCGCCATATCGGGCACGTCGATATCGGCAGCGGCTGTCACCGATCACTCGAAGCAGCCGCAGGTAACCGGGCTCGCGCTGACGTGGTACCCGGGAACAGCGACGGGGTACCCCGCGCTCGCGAGGCATGACGTACACAGCGCGCCGAAGCTGTTCGATGCGCTCGCCCGCGACTACGCGAACCACCGCCACGTCACCGCGTACGGGCGAACCACGACAGCCGAGAACATGCAGGACTTCCTGGTGCTGTGGCTGCCCGAGTGGCTCAACAACGTCGTCGCAGGTACGACATCGGACACCCACGGTCTCGATCCGAGCAAGCCGGCAGATCTCAGCAAGCTGCTGTGGGTCGCTCACGTCGCCGGCTACTACGGAGGTGTGTGGCTGCGGATGGACGTCGTCGACACCGATGTGCTGCCGGTCCACTTCGGCCTGCCGTTCAGCAACGCCGGCATCAACACCTACTACAACAACTTCGTCGACAAGCTGCGCGCGGCAGCGAGCAACAGGAACGCGCAAGCGGTGCTTGCCGCGGCGCGCGCCACGCTGCGAAGCAACCTGATCATTCCGCCGTCAGGTCTCGACTCAGCCACGTTGGTCACCCAGATCCTGCCGCCCGCCGACAACCTCGCGGCGTTCGGCTACGACTCGACCTGGCTGCACGACATCGTGCCGCCCGGCCTGGACGCACCGACAGCGGCCAAACCGGCAGTGACAAACCTGTTCACCCATGACTCCGCCAAGCTGCTCGATGCGCACTACGGCATTGCCCTGACGCCTTACCTCGCCCGCGCGGAAGCGGCTTACCGGAAGGTCGCCTCGTCCCACGGCACGGTCGCTTCGCGCTACCAGGGCGTCGTCAACGGCGGTGCCGGCGAGATGTCACTGCCGCTGACCCAGGCACGGTTCGACCTGTACGGCACCGGGGTATACGGGATCGGCGTCCCGCTTGCCTCTAGCTATCGCGGGCTTGGCCAAGCGCAGTACAACCGCGTACTGACCTGGGCGGCATACGCGACAATGGGCAACCAGGCCAACGCGATGAACGCAATCACTGCCGTTGCCACCCGAAACGTTGCGGCCGCGCGTCGCGAGCTGCGGGCAACTGCGATCTGGGCCGCCTACGTCGGCGGCTACGGCTGGGGCAACCTCAACCTGAGCGTAACCGCGAGCCAGTCCCTCGCCACGCTGCTGCCGAAGTTCACCCGGCATCGCGAGGCGTGATGACCGGCCTGCTCCACGGCAAAGTGGCAATCGTCACGGGTGCTGGGTCCGGGATCGGACGCGCAAGCGCCCTGCGGTTCGCGGCGGAGGGCGCCAAGGTGCTCGTCGCGGATCTCCGCGCCGACCGAGCGCAGGAATGCACCGCCGACATCGAGGCAGCCGGTGGAGCTGCTCTCGCCCACGAGGTCGACGTGTCGGATTCGCAAGCCGTCGCCGAGATGGTGCGGACCGCGTTCGATTCCTACGGCCGGCTCGACGTGGTGTTCAACAACGCAGCGATGACTCGGGTAGGCACCGCCGTCGATCTCTCCGAGAACGACTGGGCCCGAATGTGGAACACCAACGTCTCGGCGATCTTCTTCTCCGCAAAGCACGCCGTTCCGATCATGGCCGCGCAAGGACACGGCTGCATCCTCTCGACGGCCTCGGTCTCCGGGCTGTTCGCTGACGACCGGCAGGTCGGATACGCCGCGACAAAGGCAGCTGTGATCAGCCTGACCCGCGCCCTCGCCGTCGACCATGCCTCAGCGGGCGTGCGCGTGAACTGCATCTGCCCGGGCATGACCGCCACTCCGCCGATGCTCCACGGGCTGAATGCGAACCCACGCCTCGCGAAGCTCGGTCCCGACGTGCCACCGATCGGACGCCTCGCTCAGCCCGAGGAGATCGCCGCGGCAGCGCTATGGCTGTGCAGCGACGAGGCGTCGTATGTCACTGGCCAGGCCCTGACCGTGGACGGCGGGTTGACCGCACAGAGCCATTTCGGTCTCGCGGCCCGGCTCCTCGGCGACTGAGCTACCCAGCGCTGCCGACGCGCGGCACGGTCGCGCTCGCCTCTCGTAGCTGCCGGTCGAGGTCGGCGACGTCGAAGTACTCGCGCCAAGCGGCTATCTTGCCCTCGTCGTCGATCTCGAACACAGCGCAAAGACTGTGCTCGATCACCCGATCGCCGGACCGGAAAGTGTCGAGCCGCTCGGTCACGACGGTCTTGTCGTCCGAAGTCATGGTGATGACCGAACAGCGCATGTGAGTCGCGAAGTGCAGTTGCCGTTCGATGTCGGCCAGTACCGCCTCTTTGCCACTCAGAACCGGGCCGCCGGGCAGCCACAGCTGCCACGTGACGTCGTCGCTGAGCGCGCGTCCGATCGCCTCGGTATCCGGCCGCTCGGTGAGACCGTCTCCCCATGCTTCGAGAAAGCTCTCGATCAGCTTCTCCTGAACCGCGCCCACACTCAGCTCCCTCCACCCATCTCGTGGTCCCAGCAGGACTCGAACCTGCGACCCCCTCGTTGTAAGCGCTGTTAATTGCGTCCTCTGACCGGAAGTGCAACAGTGTGTTTTCCCAGGTCAGAGGCCGCTTTTGGAGTTTGTTGCAGTCCGCTGCTGGACCGTGA